>JAALLA010000274.1 GCA_011087765.1 Pirellulaceae bacterium | reverse complement strand
AAACTTCCAACTGGCAGTGATGCTCGGATCAAGCTTGCCTCGTTTCCGTATCAAAAACACGGAACTCTGGATGGTTTTGTCAGAACTATCAGCGAGGGCTCGTTTGAAAAGCAACTGCCTGGCGGCGGGGTTTCCGGTGTGACAACCTACAAGGCATTGATTGAAATTGTCGACGAAAACCAGCTGAATTATCTCCCGGATAATTTTCGGCTCATGCCCGGGATGACCGCGACGGCCGAGATCAAAGTCGGCAGGCGAAAGGTCATCGAGTATTTTCTTTATCCATTGTTGCGTTACATGGATCGCAGTATCCGCGAACCAACGTAGACTTCTCGTTTGCTGTGGTATTGCCCGCTTCAGCGTCGACGGCAAGTTTTCGGAAACGTCGGGACCAGAGATGTTAAAACTTGAAAACAACGTAAGTCGATTTGTCTGAATCTCTTTCCGGATAAACGCGTTTGAGCTTCGAGGGGACGCCCGCGATATCGACTTGACGCTGGGGAACGATCAGGTAGTCGGCTCCGTAGAATTTTCCAAGTTCCTTTAATTGCGCGTCGGAGTAAGACATTAAACCGTTGTCGTATCTGCGTTGTGGCTCGTAAAGCTGGTTCAGCCGTTTCTGCCATTCGAGGATGTTGATTGCATCTTGCGGAATATCTTTCCACGAGACGACTTCGGAACGTCCGGTGTACCATTTGAAAGTTTGTTGCTCGGCGGGTGTAATAAATACCGCATCTTGCGGTGTTTCAGTTTTTACCCACTGGCAAACACGTAGCCAGTTGCGGTAGGTACCTTCTGTTCGCTCAATGTCATCGTAATTGGGAAGCGACCTTTGGTCGGCACGCGGCCGGATATCTTGATGGTTCTCCACGACTGCGATTGCGAAGGCGGTTCCAATCAGGCTGGCGAGGGCAACGCAGGTGATTTGCGTGCTTCGCAGTCGACTTTTTACTAGCCAATTTCCCACGACGGCGCAACTGGCGATTGCAACCACAGCGGGGATCGCAAAGTCAGCGAGTCGGAACCAGTAAAACCGCAATAAGTTTTCGCTCAACGGACTTGCTCCCCTGCCCTGTTCGGCAAAACCGCTTAACAGCAGGCCGCCAAAACAAATCCAAAGACTTCCGCCAGCGAATAAAAATAGCGGGTGCAATTTTTGTTGGAGCGAATCTGTACAGCAATTAATCCAGCGGTTTAAGAGCCAGCAGGCAATGGCAAGGAATGCAAATCTCGCAATATGCAATGTTGGGAATGCATCAAACGTAAGGTGATGAGCAATTCGATGGTTCACGTAGATGCTCCTGGCTGCAACCGTCACCTCGGGTGGGGCTGATTGATCAGAGAGAAGCGGAGGTAATGCACCTATGAGCGCGAGTGAGAATCCAGCGGCGAGAGCCGGCGCCTGCTGTCGAGCGGCATTCAGAATTTCCCCGAGTTTTTGTGTTGTTGTGAGCTGGGTGATCAGCCAAGCAAATCCACAGGCGATCATCGCCCATCCTCCCACAAGCACATGGAATGCGGCGGCAGCACCAAGCCACGGCCAGACCCACCGCCAGTTTTTACTGGCAAGGTTCCCGAGGGCAATCAGGACAAAACCATAAGCGATTCCCTTGGCTTCAAATCCACCTACGACCCACTCTCCTGCCATGTGGAAGCGATCGTTTAACAGCAGAAACAAAATGGAGGAAAAAATTGAGAACCATCGGATGGAGATGACTCTCCAACTTAGGCGTTGCCAGGCGTAGGCAAATAATAGCCAGGTGGCGATTCGGCCAACCCAGGCGGTTGCTGCGAGGGAGAGGAAACGGGTTAACCAGCCGGTGGTCACATAAAACAGCCAGTGAGAAAAGGAGGAACCTAAAAACAGATCTCCCGCACACCAGGTTGGATCCCAGAAATATTTTGCCTTGGGTAAATAGTGAGATTCGTTCACATCCGGAGGGATTTGACCGGCAAACATCAGCAGGCATCCAAAAATCAGAATAACCTCGATGCTCCGCCATAAAACTGACTGAGGGGTGGTCGCGATTGGGTGATCGTTGCGAATTGGATTAAGCGATTTGTCCAATGGCTCTACTGTCGAAATGGCGACGCCTCGGTTAATCTGTGGATATCGGATTTGTGGATATGGGAATCTTGTCAAGGTTCGATGTATCCGGGGGAATGCGACTGCCGATGATTTGTGTAAAGAGCGATACCAGCCAGACTGGTTAGATTCGAATTAGTCGATCCGCTGTTATAATTTAGCGTGGTCGCTCTCCGGTAACAGGAGATTATGATTGAATTGCTGAAATTTTGAACCCTGTCGTTTGTCTGCTGAATTGAATGCAAAAAAAACTAGGTAGAAATACAGTTGTACTTTTAGGGATTGGGCACACAAATGCTCACGTTCTGCGAAAATGGAAAATGAAACCATTGGAAAATGCAGAGTTGGTGTGCGTTTCCAATTTTCCAATTTCTACTTACTCCGGGATGCTGCCGGGGGTACTGTCTGGACAGTATCCCGCTGAGAAAATGGAAATTGATCTCGTGCGGTTGTGTGCGGCTTCCGGCGTGAGATTGATTCTCGACGAAGTAGTAGGTGTCGATCCATTGGAGCAGCGTCTGTTATTTCAGAATCGCCCATCACTGACTTATGACGCGTTGTCCATTGGGGTTGGGTCGGTTCCAACTTTGGGTGATGTTGAAATTTCGGATCCCAGTCCGTTGATCAGCGTAAAGCCAATGCAGACATTTTTGTCTCGCTTGAGAGGTCGATTGCAAGCATTTCAGGGAGGTGGTAACCCACGAGTCGCCGTAGTTGGCGGAGGCATCGGTAGTATTGAGATTGCGTTCTGCCTCGACCAGCGAATGAAAACTAATCCAGCCAGTTTAGGACTCGAATCGGGAAAGCAATGCGAGATCAGTCTCATTACCGGTGGAGATCGAGTCGGAGCTGGGCTGTTAGAATCTACTCGAGATAAAGTTGAATCTCATTTCCAGCGCCGCGGAATCGATTTCACAACGGGATCGCGGGTTGCTGAAATCACTCCTTCTGGTTTGGTGTTGAAAAATGGTGTGAAGAAAGAGGCGGACATCGTGATCTGGGCAACCAGTGCGGTTGCCCCGCCGATTCTCGAATCGTTGGGGCTTGAAAGCGATGAGCGGGGTTTTGTATTGACGAAGTCGACGTTGCAGTCCATTTCAAGTGACCAGATTTTTGCGGTTGGCGATTCGGGGACCATTCGAAATTCCACGTTAGTAAAGGCGGGGGTCTTTGCCGTTCGGCAGGGTCCTGTTCTCTGGGATAACCTTCGCAGGCTTTTGGAAAATCGCAAATTAGTTAACTACGTACCGCAGACTGGGTTTTTGAAATTAATTAATACTGCTGACGGCAACGCGATTGGCGAATATAAGAGTAAAAGTTTTCAGGGACGTTGGTGCTGGGCTTTGAAGAATCGAATCGATTTGAAGTTCATGAAAATGTATCAGGATTATTCACCGATGGAGATGGGGCTTGCTGAAGAGTCAGCCGATCCGGAAGACCTGATGCGTTGTCTTGGTTGTGGCGGAAAGATTGGCAGTAAGTTGCTCGGTGAAGTTCTCAAAGAGCTAGAGGTCCCTACGCACGAGGATGTCATCATTGGTTTAGAGAATCCCGATGATGCAGCGGTGATTCGAACGCATGGCGATCAGGTAACCGTCACGACCGATTTCTTTGCAAGTCCGATGAACGATCCTTATCTCGTAGGACAAATTGCCCTTTTGAACTCGGCCAGTGATTGCTGCGTGATGGGAGCTCAGCCTACCTCAGCACTTGCGATTGTCCAATTGCCGCTGGGGCATCCGCGTGCTCAGTTACAGGTCATGCGTGAGTTGATGGCGGGTAGTGTCGCTGAGTTGAAAAAGATGAATGCCACGATCGTTGGTGGGCATTCGATTGAGGGGCCTCGATTGACGGCTGGATTCACCGTCCTAGGTCGACAGTTGACCGATCCTAAAACGAAGGGAATGCTGCGGGAGGGCGATCTTTTAGTTTCGACCAAACCGTTGGGGACGGGTGTATTGTTGGCGGCCTTAATGCAGGGTTTGTTACCAGGCGAGAATTATCTTCCACTGGTCAACACCATGCTTTTAAGTAACTACATCGCCATTAAGTTAATTACAGATTATCAAATATCGGCAATTACCGATGTCACCGGGTTTGGGATGGCCGGTCATTTGGCGGAAATGTTGAAGGCCAGTGGTAAGTCGGCGACGATCCGAATGGATGACGTTCGTCTTCTTCCCGGTTGCCAGGCGTTGATCGATGCCGGGATCGAAAGTACGCTTGCGCCGGATAACCGGTTGGTTACTGACAAGGTGCAGTTCATTGGTGACGTGCAGTCGCCTGCTAACGCGGCGCTGTTTGACCCGCAGACGAGCGGTGGGCTCTTGTTTGGAATTGCCGAGAGTCGTTTGGCTGCGGTCTTAGATTTTCTAGGCAATGAAGGGTTTGTTGAGACCTGCGTCATTGGAGAAGTCACCGGAAATCCAACAACTCAAAATGCGTTGACGGTGGTCGCCTAGCGGTTTTTAGGCCGGACTGGGGCAAGTCGGTTTGCAAAAAAAAAGCATTCCGAACAAGCGGAATGCTTTTGATTGTTTGCGATTGTACTCGGCGAATTAACGCTTAGAGAACTGAGTACCGCGGCGGGCACCATGAAGACCTGGCTTCTTACGTTCTTTCATTCGCGAGTCACGAGTTAAGAATCCACCATCGCGTAGTGCGGAGAAATTCTCTTCGTCAAGATTGACAAGTGCACGAGCGATGCCCATTTTGCATGCTCCAGACTGACCCGTCGTGCCGCCGCCACTGACGGTAATTCGAATGTCCAGCGAATCCTTGGAACCCACGGCGTTCAGTGTATCGATGATCGCACGTTGATCTTGAGCTACTGGAAAATACTCGTTGAGTGGTTTGCCGTTAATGACAATCGTTCCCGAACCAGTTTTCACGCGTACTCGAGCAACCGATGACTTTCGTCGTCCGGTGCCGAGAGATTCCCCTGTTTTTTGATCTGTCTTGGCCATGACTTAATTACGTTAAATTTGAATGATGTTGTTAAATGGGCGAGGCAAAAGCATTTTTACTTGAGCGTTCGGCCACCAGTGAGAGGTTGAGGATTTTGTGCCTGATGCGGATGTTCGCTTCCAGCATAA
>JAALLA010000273.1 GCA_011087765.1 Pirellulaceae bacterium | reverse complement strand
TTCCTGTCCAACTATTAAGCAATAATTTCTTTAACTACATTTCCAGCAACGTCCGTCAATCGAAAATCTCTCCCGGCATATTGATACGTTAATTTTTCGTGATCCAAGCCCAAAAGGTGCAGGATCGTGGCGTGCAAATCATGCATATGTACCTTGTTGCGAACTGCGTGATGGCCAATTTCATCCGTCTCACCATGCACGTATCCCGCCTTCGTACCACCTCCGGCGAGCCAAACCGTGAATCCTCGAGGATTATGGTCTCGCCCGTCTTTTCCTTGAGCAAATGGCGTTCGACCGAATTCGCCTCCCCACCACACAAGCGTGTCCTCAAGCAAACCACGCTGCTCCAAATCGGCGAGCAAGCCCGCTACTGGTTTATCAACAGCCTTCGCATGAACCGCATGCTGAGGCATGTTGGAGTGCTGGTCCCACCGGGGATTCGCAGACTCATCCGAGTAGTTGACCTGAATGTATCGCACATCCGCCTCCGCCATTCGTCTTGCGAGGAGACACTGCCGCCCGAAATCGTCCGTCTCTTTTTCATTAATCCCGTAACTATCGAGCGTTTCGCGTGTCTCGCCGGACAAGTCCATTATCTCTGGCGCGTTCAGTTGCATTCGGTAAGCCAATTCAAAGGACTCAATCGTTGCCTCCAATCGTTCGTCCTCAGGATGCCGCTGCCACTGAGAGCGATTCATCTGCTGCAGAAATTCAAATTGCTTTTTTTGAACGTCCGCAGGCAAATGCAGATTGGAAATATTTTTGATTCCTGCATCCGCGACTGCTTGGCCAGCACGGCCTAACGCAGTGCCCTGGAACATCGTTGGCAAAAATGCATTCGAATAATTCCGCGGCCCACCTTTACTCGCCGAAGGATTTATCGTCACAAACCCTGGAACGTTTTGATTCTCCGTTCCCAGACCATACGTAATCCAACTCCCAATGGACGGCCGAACAAGATTAGTGGCACCGGTATGCATGAACAGTGTGCTTGGACCGTGCGCCACACCTTCGGTGTGCATCGAGTGAATCATGCACATTTTATCTACATGATTTGCCATCTCAGGAAACAACTCAGAAACCGGTTGTCCACATTCGCCATACTGTTTAAAAGACCAAAGTGGTTTTAACAACTTACGAGTACTCTGATTTCCAAATGTGCCAAAGCGGACGCCGGTAAAATCGATTCCTTGCCCATCTCGTTTGATTAACTCTGGTTTGTAATCAAAACTGTCAACATGACTCGGGCCTCCCTGCATGAAGATAAAAATCACTCGCTTCGCCCGAGCGGGAAACATCGGCGGACGGGGCAATAGCGTATTACGCTTATCTTCTCCACGTGATTGATTTGCACAGATACCGGCCAGTGCTAATCCCCCAAATCCGCAGGCACTGCGACGAATCATCTCGCGCCGAGATAACCTTCGATAATATTCACAAGGTTCTGTCATTTTCTGAGACCAACAACCTAAATTAAGAAACTAAAAATCACTCGACATATCGAAAATCTAAACTCGCAAACAAGGCATGACAAAATCTGGCCCACGCCCCACGCCGCAATTCTTCTTCAGATAGAACAGCCCCCCCATCAACTCCAGTCATTTCTTGCTGGAGATACCTCTCAACCGCCTGTATTTCAACAGGCGTTGGCTTACGCCCAAGGGCACTCAAATACGCAACCCCCACGCGTTCCACATCATCGATTTCAGAAATTGCCAGAAGTTTATCCGCCAGTTTCGTGGATGCCCGAATCACTTCCGGATCGTTCATCAGAAACAGAGCCTGAGTTGGAAGGGTGCTGGTATTGCGATCGCCCGTAACCAAATTAGGATTTGCGAAATCGAAAACCTCAAAAATTGGCAGCATCGAATTCCGAAATGCGGGAACGTAAACACTCCTTCTCACCGTATCAAATTGATAGCCAAGGTCATACTGAGTGATCTTTCGAATGGTTCGGCCCCCAGGCGTCAGATCAAGCTCACCAGAGATAAACAGAATTGAATCTCGAAGAACTTCAGCATCCACACGTCGGCGATTCGCTCGCCAAATCAGACGGTTTTCAGGATCCTGTTTAATCGCTGCTGGATCGAAAGAAACACTCAACTGGAAAGCGTGAGATAAAATTATTTTCTTAATTAGTTTTTTCGTCGACCAATCGGAATTAACAAAATCTGCTGCCAAAAAATCAAGCAATTCGGGATGCGATGGTTTTGTCCCCACAAAGCCAAAATTGTCGATGGTGGGAACCAGCCCCTTTCCAAATAGATGTCTCCAAACTCGATTCACATAAACTCTCGCCGTCAGAGGATGACTGGGACTCGCAATCCATTCCGCCAGTTGCAATCGCCCGCTCTCGGAAGGATCAAAATCCGGCCTAGGCTCGTCACTGCATACAGACAGAAACCCCCGTGGAATAACTGGCCCTAAATTGCGCACTGATCCGCGGATATGTAAATGCCCGTCTTTAGGCGTGGGACTGTCTTTCACCGACATTGCTACCGCTACCGGGCGCACGGGATTCTTTTTAATTTCCTTTAATGAGCGATCCAGGTCGTTAATTCGCTTTTCCAAAGCAACGACTTTTGCTGATTTTTTCACGTCATCGGTAGAATCATCTACTTTCGCGAGGCTTGCTTTCGGTAGGGCTTCAGAACGTGGTCCCGCGTCTTGGTCGGCAACCGCAATATCACTCACCCGTTTTAGAAACTGAACTGCATCGACGATCACGTGTCCATCAGTTCCCTCGTTTGAAATTGTCACCGAGGCGACATTGTCAGCTTCAAAACGAAACGTTCCAACCGAGTGAAATAAATCGTTAATCGTTGGTTTCTTAGATTGATTGATTAGGAATCTGGATTTTCCATCCTGATGATCCACCGTAACAACGACATTCGATGCTCGGTTCCCACTGGCGCTGTAAGAGACACGGACTTCATAATTACCGCCAGTTTCAAACTTAGGCGAGAAGACTGCTTGCTTCTCACCTTTTCCGGAGTTTTCATCGTGCAAGTAATTGCGATTAACAAATTTCCCTGTAAAAGTTGACTCTTTCCAACTTCCGATCAATTCGGCCGCAGTATCGTCCAGTACTATCCCGTCTAATGCATCAGTCGATATCGTTTTCTTTTTTACAGCCAGAGAGGTGGGCTTCGAGTTCGACAACTTAGCTAAATCAGCTTTTGCCTTGGCTAACTTATTCCCTAACACTTTGACTTGACGCAAATATTCGCTGGCCGCCTCGATTTCGTCTGCCGTGGCGAGAGCTTGCGTGACATAACTAGAAACATTGCCGTCGACTAACGACACCGTGCTTCCAAAGATACCCGCAATTGCATAGTAGTCCGACATTGGAATTGGATCGAACTTATGATCGTGGCAACGGGCACACCCTAATGTCATCCCCAAAAATGCCCGCCCAACGGTATCGATCTGCTCATCGATCACCTCCATTCGCAACAGCTCTTTATCCTGCTGTTCGTAATTCGTTGGCCCGAGAGCCAATAATCCGGTGGCAACAAGCCGCTCTGTTTTTTGCTGATGGGAATTGTGCGTTAGTAAATCGCCCGCAATCTGCTCGACAATAAATTCGTCGAAAGGCTTGTCTCGATTGTAAGCGTCAATGACATAGTCACGAAACCGCCAAGCCTCAGGGAACATCAAACTTCGCCCGCCGCCACTGGATTCTGCAAACCTTGCAACGTCCAGCCAGTGTCGCCCCCATCGCTCGCCATAATGAGATGAAGCCAGAAGTTCATCAACTAATCCCGGCAAGATTGCTTCGACCGTACGTTCATCGGCAACGAACGCATTGATCTGGGGAACCGTTGGCGGCAATCCGATGACGGCGAGATAAATTCGCCGCAGCAGTGACTCACGATCAGCATCTTTCACTGGAGTAATTCCCTCGGACTCCATTCTCGCGAGCAAGAAACGATCTATGTCGCTTCGAGGCCATTTGCGATCAGCGGTCGCCGGTGGCAGATAATCCTGAAGAGCGGAAAACGCCCAAAACTGCTTCCCTTCTTCCAAGCTCATGACTTCAGGATCTCTTATCTGCTGGGACTGCCGCGGATCAGGTGCGCCCATTTTAATCCATTGAACCAGGATATCGATCTCCGAATCTTTTAATTTCCCCTTGGGCGGCATCTCGTAATCTTCATAACGGACCGAAGAAATCAACAAACTTTCCTCCGGATGTTCTGGAACAATCGCCGGCCCTGAATCACCGCCTTCCAACATTTCCTCCAGAGAGGTTAATCGCAAACCACCGCGGATCTTTTTATCATCAGTGCCATGACATTGAAGACAATGTTCAGACAAAAGTGGTCGCACTTTGTTTTCAAAGAACTCGACCTCACGAATCGAAAAAGATCTCTTATTAGAACCCCCGTTCTCCTGTGCCAAACCGTTCGAGATCAACAGGCTCAAGGCCAATGCGACTTGCAATGAAACCTTCGCTGCCTTCCAGAAGCAATTATGGAAATTATTAATTTTGTGATTTCCGACCATCAATTCACAAGCAATTTCTAAAGACACCTCGGTAAGAACAACTCAACCATCGTACAACGGCCTCCCGTCAAGTATAACGCCGATTTAGGGAAATTTCGAATCGTTACGGTATTCCCACCGTCCAATTTGCATTGACAGGGGATCAATCTTGAAAAATTTTGATTCATTGCAGCCGCTTAACCAAAATCACCCTTAAAATACCGTGGCCCATACGACTCAAATTAATTTGGAACGCCAATGACTTTTACCAATCGA
Organism: Pirellulaceae bacterium; assembly: GCA_011087765.1. Taxonomy (GTDB): domain Bacteria; phylum Planctomycetota; class Planctomycetia; order Pirellulales; family Pirellulaceae; genus Mariniblastus. The sequence goes on along the minus strand of JAALLA010000273.1, from coordinate 419 downwards.
TTCTCCATTTGCATCCGGCAGGCAACGGCCCGGCTAACCTTGGCATTCTTAATCTCTTTCGCTATTGCCAACTCTGTTTCTGAAGCCCAAGGAGACCATAATCGCCCCGAAGCTGAGCAACCGAATGTTTTGATTATTTATGCTGATGACCTTGGGTATGGGGACGTCCATTGTTACAACCCGAAATCGAAAATCCCAACACCTAACATTGATCGCCTGGCTAATGAGGGCATGCGGTTTACCGATGCCCACAGTGCAGCAACCGTCTGCACCCCTAGCCGCTACAGTCTGCTAACAGGGCGCTACGCGTTTCGTTTACCGAATCACGGGAGAGTTTTTGACGGTATCGGTGGTCCCAACTTAATCACCCCCGAACGCCTCTCACTTGGCCAGATGTTCTCCAATCTCGGATACGCAAC
>JAALLA010000033.1:20771-28257 GCA_011087765.1 Pirellulaceae bacterium | reverse complement strand
TTGGCCGGCTTTGTTGAGGGCGATGAAATTGATGTCAAGATTTCCAAGGTTTTTTGGATCGATCTCAGCAATTCGATTGACGGCCATTTCACAAGCTTCGGTTGGGGATGCTCCCTGACGCATCATCTCGACGACAAGAAAGGAACCGCAGTGTCGCATTACATTTTCGCCAAGACCGGTTGCGCCCGCTGCGCCAACTTGATTGTCAACGTAAAGTCCGCTGCCGATGATGGGCGAGTCACCAACTCTACCGGGGAGTTTATAGCCCCAGCCGCTCGTTGAACAACCTCCGTAAAGATTGCCTTTGGAGTCCAGTCCCAGCATGGCAATGGTGTCGTGGTGATCCTCATCAATTTTAGGTTTACTTTTTTTCGCGTTCTCAACTTGTTCCGATTGCCATTTTTGCCAATTCGCTTTTTGCTGAGTGGTGAGTAAATTTGTTTCGGGGTGGCCGTTCTCAATTGCAAATTGTTTTGCACCTTCCCCCACGAGCATGACGTGAGGAGTCGATTCCATTACGAGCCTGGCAATCGAGATTGGGTGAAGAATGCCCTGAATCCCAGCGACGCTGCCAGCGCCATGATTGGGGCCGGACATGATACAGGCGTCGAGTTCAACCTGTCCATTCGCGTTGGGAATCCCGCCGATTCCAACCGAGGCGTTTTTTACATCGTTTTCAGTTACCCAAATTCCTTTTTCAATCGCGTCAAGCATCGAGCCGGAATCGTTTGCGATTTTAACCGCCGCTTCACAGGAAGATTTGCCAAACGGCCAGGTTGCAATGAAAAGAGGTTTTTCAACCTCCGTCCGCCCACCGAGGGAAGCACCTGTTATGGAATTTGGCGAACAGGCAATTGCTCCGGTCGCGGAGAGGCATGCTGAGTTTCGAATGAATTTCCTGCGATTCATGTTCATGTTTCTACTCCTCACCAAAGTGGTTTTTCTGGTTCTTGCCCGCCTGCGTTTAAATAACGAACGATGTGATTGCATCGAATTGTGGGCGTCTGAATGACGCTTTAACCCCGTCGAACAATGACTGAGCGAAACGCCTGATCTAAACCGTAACCGCTCCAATTCCGTAGGCGGCCAGGGTTTTTCTCAGTGATGCCAACTGGTTGGAATCGAGGTCGGTCATCGGCAATCGAAGTTCTCCAGAGTCTTTTCCCATTTCTGCCATTGCCGCTTTAAGTGGGATTGGATTCGTTGCTAAGCCGAGCATGTCACGGCAGAGTGGGAACAATTTATGGTGCAGACGCTGCGCTTCAAGGGTGTCGCCACTCATGTAAGCTTGAACCAAAGCGATCATGTCGCCGGGAATCATGTTGCCAACGACGGATACAACCCCTTCGGCGCCAATGGAGAGTAGTGGCAAGGTCAAACTGTCATCTCCACTGAGGACGGTTAGGTCAGTCAGTGCGAGAATTTGAGATGCCTGATCGAGAGACCCAGTGGCTTCTTTCACCATGGTGACATTGTCGAACTCTGCGATTCTGGCAATCGTTTCTGGCTCAATGTTTTTACCAGTCCGGCCGGGGATGTTGTAGACGCAGATTGGAATTTCAATTGCTTCTGCAATTGCCTTGTAATGCTGGAACATTCCTTCTTGAGTCGGTTTGTTGTAATAGGGGGCGACTTGAAGAGTTGCATCAGCGCCTTCTTTGGCAGCCCATTTTGTCAAACTGATCGCTTCGTCGGTGCTGTTAGAACCAGTGCCGGCCATCACTTTGATACGGCCCGCTGCGATTTGAATCGTCTCCGAAATGACGCGTTCGTGCTCGGGGTGAGAGAGGGTTGGCGATTCACCTGTTGTTCCACAGGGAACAAGGCAGTTGGTTCCCGATTCGATCTGGAATTCGACCTGCTCTTTCAGGCGATCCATATCAAGTTTGCCGTCCTTGAAGGGGGTTACAATGGCAACTGCCAGTCCGGCAAAATCAGATCCTTTACGCGACATAGTGCTCGACTCCCAATTTCTCTTTTGACTATTTCTGTTACGCGGCGCGAACGCAAATGATAGGGTTTCGTTCGGTAATTTTCCAGCGTTCACCGGGAAATAATTTTTTAACCCAGTTGATTAGCCGCTGGCTGTATCGCAAAGTCGTTTCATCTCTCGGACTGCTTGCTCGAATCCGACAAAAAGAGCCCGCGAGACAATACTGTGTCCGATGTTTAATTCTTCCATACCGGCAATTTTGGCAATGGGGACAACATTCGCATACGTAAGACCGTGCCCGGCGTGGATTTGCAGCCCTAATTCCGACCCCAATTGGCAACTGTCGGTTAGTAATTGAACCTGTGCGGTACGGTTGGCCCCCAGTTTGGATTCTGCGTAGCTGCCGGTATGAAGTTCAATCGCGTCGGCCCCGAGTTCGCGGGCCAAACGGTTCTGATCCTCTGAAGGATCAATAAATAGACTGACTACAATTCCCGCATCGTGCAGTTGTTTGACCGCGTCTTCAATTCTGGAGCGATTGGCGCTCACGTCGAGTCCACCTTCGGTTGTTACCTCTTCTCGCTTTTCCGGCACGAGACAAACCTGATGTGGCACCAGACGGCAAGAAATATCCAGCATTTCAGGAACACAGGCGCATTCCATATTCAATCTTACGTTGACGGTGTCCCGGAGGACGCGAACATCGCGATCTTGAATGTGGCGCCGGTCTTCCCGAAGGTGAACCGTGATTTGGTCAGCGCCGCCCAATTCGGCCATCGCTGCCGCCCAGACAGGATCGGGTTCGGTGGTCCGTCTTGCTTGGCGGACGGTGGCTACATGGTCAATATTTACACCAAGGGTAGGCATGGGGATTCACAACGGGTTAGGGCAAAATTGTTAAAAAATGGACCGAGCCAACGGGAGACGCTGACTTCTTTTAAGGTCTCTAATTCGATTATGTTTTTAATTCCAGTAACGGGGAGTAATTTTAACAGAACTGAAAGAACCGCGGAAAGAAAACCAACCTACGGTCTAAGCTTGTCTATCGTTGGGCTCGGTTCGTTTGCACAGTACGGACGCCTTGATTGTCGGCTCGGCACTTGTTGATTGAAAGTGGGGCTTCGTGATTTAATTCTAGCCAGGTGATCAAGTCGTCTGCCTCGCAGTCGTTTTTTAGAACGGCGAAAATACAAGGTCCCCAGGAACTTTGGCCGACGCCTCGGATACCTAGTCCCCGAATTTCGTTAACCAGCGATTCCGCTTCGGCGCCATAGTAAGGCCCCTTTTGAATTTGCGAAAACATCATTCCGCTTTTACGTCCAAATTCAAAAATACCTTCCCCGAACGTATCGAGATCCGTTTTCAATAATCCGGGTAAAACTTGATTCCGTACAATATCAATCATCTGTTGTCGTTCGCGTTGCGTAGTTTGGGGCAGTTTAGAAAAGGCGTCAAGTTCCTGATTCCCGGATAGTCCGGAGCCGTTTTGAGGGATCATTGTGACAATCCTCCAATTCTGTGGGAAATCGACCTGGAAATCCAGCGGTGCCAATAGATCGGTGCTCAGTTTACCACGATCAACAAGAAAGCCACCTTTGAAAAATCCATGCGAGCCAATCGCTGAACGTTTCCCCCTGCCGATCGAAACTGCAATCTCCTCTGGCGGGGGAACCGGTAGCTCAAAGAATGAATTAACAGCGAAGGCAGCAGCGAGTGCCAGTTGAGTGCCTGACCCAAAGCCAGAGTGACGCGGTGGCGTTGCGTTGATACTGATTTTCAGAGGGAGTTGCTTGAGTTGATCGATTGAAAAATCGTTCTTGAGTGGAACTTTTAACGAATCAAACCAGGCAGCGACTGCTTTTTGGCAAGAGAGCGCATCGCGATGAGGAAGAATTTCGAAGTGAGAAGATTGGGTGATTTCGATTTCGGTTCGCGCCTGGTCTATCATTAAACCTGCACCACCAAATCTTCTTTTTACGTTTTTGCCAACGGAAAAAAGCCCAAAATGCAGGCGTGAGGGAGCGGAGACAATGAGTTGGTCAAGCACTAGCGTTGTTCCCAGTTTGGTGACCGACGTGCTCACTCAACAATCGGAATGCCTTCGACTCTTCGGCTGAACCCGTTTTAATAATAATGGTCTCGAGTCGCTGGAATTGATCCTTGATTTCTTCCCGAGGCAGGAAGTCGAGTCTTGTCGCCAGGATTGCGGCTTCGATTACAGCATGTTTCGCTCGATTAAATCCCCAAAAATCCCGCACTCGACCGGCGTGTAACGTCTTGCAATTAATGTTGGTTCTTGCGCTGTTTTCGTCGATGTACTCTACTTGAAATTCATACCACCGACATGTGTTGGCGATGACTTGGCCAGTAACTTTTTCGGCTGGAAAAAATTCAGGCGGCGGCGTTAGTTTTCCAATTGCGGATTGAGCAATCAGACCTACATCATCGGTGACGTGCACAACGCCTGTTCGAGTCCGTTTTAAATTGGCGAATGTCTGACTGGTGTTGAATGGACGAAGTTCAAAATTCTGGAGGCTGTCATTCACGGTTGGTCCCATTGGCGAGACATTTACCGAACCATCCTCATTCATTGTGGTTACGATCGATTCCAAAATCATTCCGAGATGCCTCCGGGATTTGGATTGTCCGCGATGGCAGTGGACAGTCGATGAGACCGAATGGCCGTAGGAGGGGAAAGATCTTCCAGTTCGTTAAATTGGCAAAGTCTGGAAAATGATTTGGATGTTTCTTTACTCAAGAGATTAGCGAGTGTTAGGAAGTTGTACAGCAAGCGGTAGCCGCAGTCCGTGAGGATCGATTCGGGATGAAATTGGAGGCCGACAACTGGGTGGCTTTGGTGTTCTACTGCCATAATGGTTCCGTCGTCAGAACGCGCGGTGACCCTTAATTCTTCAGGGAGCTTGGAGATTTGAGCGACGAGCGAATGATAGCGACCAGCATTAAATTCCGTTGTGATTCCATGGAACATTGGAGAGCTTGTGTGAATCACTCGACTTTGACGCCCATGGACGGGTTCGTTTGCCATGACGACGTGTCCGCCGAGTGCCTTCACGATGGTTTGGTGCCCGAGACAGATACCAAGCATCGGAATCCGATGTTGAAAATGTCTCACGATCTCCAACGAACATCCCGCTTCATCGGGAGTGCATGGCCCGGGAGAAAGGACGATTGCGTCGGGAGACATTTGCTCGATATCACGCGTGGTAATCTTGTCGTTACGAATGACTTCCGTGTCACAATTCAGCTGGTGGAAATGCCGCGCTAAGTTGTGAACAAAACTATCGTAATTATCAATAACGAGAATCATAGAAATGGAGTCTTGAAGCTGAAGTATGCGGGAATTCGCGTGAAAGAAATGAAAGATTTAGACGGATGCCTGTTCCATTGTAACGGCTCGGAGCATGCCTGCAGCTTTGGTCCACGTTTCTTCGTATTCTTTTTGCGGAATCGAGTGGCTGACAATGCCTCCACCAACTGGAATTTGCCACCAACCTTGTGACGCCGTGATCGTTCGAATCAAAATGTTGAGATCAGCACTGCCATCAAATCCTAAATAACCCATTGAGCCGCAGTAGGCTCCCCGCGCACAAGGTTCCAATTCGGAGATGATTTCCATCGCTCGGACTTTAGGAGCACCTGTGATTGAACCTCCCGGAAAGATGGCTGCGACCAGGTCGATTAGATTTTTGGCAGGTTTTAATTTTCCCTGAACCGATGAAACCAAATGGAGGACGCTTTGGTATTCTTCCAATTCGCATAACTGACCAACACGAACCGAATCTGATTCACAAACAATCGACAGATCATTCCGCATTAAATCGACGATCATCGTGTTCTCGGCGCGGTCTTTTTCCGAAGCGAGAAGTTCTTCTCGGGCTTGGATGTCTACCATGGGGTACCCCGTGCGTCGACGAGTTCCTTTAATGGGACGCGTTTCGACAAACCGGTCGCGTACTGAGCAAAGACGTTCGGGAGAGGCGCTAATGATTTGTGCAGGACAATCGCTTATTCCGCTGATATCGAAATAGCCGCCGAAGGGACTTGGGTTACAGGTTTTTAGTCGCTGGTACAATTCAAGTGAATTGCAGTTGGCTGGATGTAACAATTGTTGCGAGAGATTAATTTGAAACACATCCCCCGCGTAGATGTAGTCGATGCAGCGCTGAACCGTATCGATGTAGTTCTGTTTGGAGAAATTACTTTTCAGCGCAGTTGGGCCATCGACATTAAGTGCGTGGGATACGTCTAGTGCCGAACTTTCAGAGACAAAGGAATGGTCTGTGTTGGTTGGGTTGCTGTCTTCTTTTTTCAGGAAGTTACTGAAATACTCGATGCGGGCTTGCGCACGTATTTGTTGATTTTCTGCAATCGTCTCGGGGAAACCGTGGGAGATTATCCAGGCCCGGTTTAATTGATGATCCCAAGCGATTACGAGATCATAAGCGGCCAGAACGATCGCGGGTAATTGAAACTCGTTGTGAGTCACCGGTTCAATTTTTTCGATCGATTGGTTTAGGTCATAACTGAAAAAACCGGCCAGGCCGCCCTGCATGGGAGGTAGATTCGGGATGGTTGGCGAGGTGAATTGGTCGAGTATTCGCCCGATTTCGGCAAAGGGTTGTTCACATCCCAAAGGGACTTCAACCGTTTGGAATGGGTCGGCCATTAGAAACGAATAGCGTCCCAGCGGTTGGTCGCCGTCGTTAAGGATTTTCATCGAACTATCGAGGAGTAGGCAGCCCGGCAGCGACGCTAATTTGGCTGTGCAGGTGTCGACCGAGGGGGCGGGGATGAGTTCTTTTACGAGGGGCTCAAAAGTCAATTTAGTTGTTCCGGATTATTGTTGGACGGCGCTTGATTCTCGTTGGCGGAATCTTATTAGCGTTAAGTCTCTGTTAAAAGGCAAGAGGGTGAATTACGTCTCACTTGCAATTGACTCGTTCAGAAGGTGGCGGACGCTGCGACCGCTAACGGATTCATTTTCAACCAGTTTTTCGGCTATTTTTCGAATCGCAGTTAAATGGGCTTGGTCGTCGAGAATGTGTTCTGTTTTTTCAAGGATTCTTTTTTCCAGTTTTTGCAAGCTTCTTTCGCTGCCTCCGCGGTTCGATAGCAGCCGACGAATCATTCGGAGATCCTGCCCTGCCCCTTGTCGACAATATTCACCGGTCAGGTAGGACTCGGCTACCATGCCGGCAAACAGAATCATGACTTCATCCTCCAGTGCATCGTTGGATGATTTCTTTTTTCCCTTTTGCAATTTGCAAACACCCAGTCGCATCCCTCCAGATTGTAGGTGCGCGAGGCCGATCGATACTTTTTCGATCGGACGGCCGACAATTTGAGCCATGACTGCGTGTCCCGCTTCGTGAAAGGCGGTCGTCAGGCGACGCTGATCGACTTCATTGGGACTGTCGGCGGAGGCCGAGGCGTCCTCGGAATTGCTCATCAAAAGATCGTTTCAAAATAGGTTTACGAAGTGCCGGTGAACGTCAGTTCATGTTCTTGACGACTGGTTTTCTAAGGGGTTGG
>JAALLA010000033.1:1422-20671 GCA_011087765.1 Pirellulaceae bacterium | reverse complement strand
AAGTGCCGGTGAACGTCAGTTCATGTTCTTGACGACTGGTTTTCTAAGGGGTTGGGTTTGGTGGAGTGGGGTTTGGTGGAGTGGGGTTTGGTGGAGTGGGGTTTGTCCGGTTAGTCCGCTTCTTTTTTAGCCGGTGGCGATCCGTTTCCGGTTGGGTAAGAAAGCCCCAGTCGAGTGCCTCATCTTGCGTGTATTGTTTTCCCAGTTGCATCGCCGTCATCGCTTTGCACATTTCATAGCCGAGGTAGAATGCGTGCGAAGGGTCAACATTGGTCGGAGCGGAAGCCATTAATTGGTCGAAAACTAAAAACGGATCTGTGTCGTGAAAATGCTGACGGCTTCCAAGTAAGTGGATTTCATCCGCCTCGGAAATGATGCGATAATTATTGTCTTTAATTTGTAATGCTAGTTCTTCGATTTGTTTGAACCCGAATTTAAATAACTTTTCATCTCGCAGAAGAACCAGTTGATCGGTTAGATGTTTCGGTGGAATCGATTGATTCACAGCGTAATGAACGAGTCGGCGGGCGAGATCACACTCTTTGACGCTGGTTCGTGCCCAGTTAATAACCTGAGTCGTGAGGACGCTGCGAATTTTTAGCTCTTGGCAAATTGCCAACAAGAGAACGTTGACCCCGGCAGAGTCCACATCTGTCAATTCAGTGATGTTGCCAATTCCCATCATCATTTCGACTTCGGGCCACCGGCGTCGGGCTTGCATGTATCTTTCCAGGCTTTGTGTAAAGCCTAGGCCAATCGGTTCGAGGATCGGGTCGATTCGAAAGGGCACGTTTTGCTGATCTAAATATTCCATGGTGTCTTCCATAGAATTCAGGTCGCGAATATCGTCGGGAATAACCACGACTTCACAATCCCATTGGGGAGCATGTTGGCGATTTGAGGAATTGACGGACAGTACCAGTTCAGCACCCGCGGCAACCGCTGGTGCGATTTCCAGAGGATTTAAACTGTCGATTGAACACCGGTGTCCTGCTGCCTGTAACGCAGCGACACATTGGCCAACGGATTCCCAGGTTGCGTTTGGCTCGCAACCGACATCGATCAGTGTGGCCCCGTCTTTTTTTAAAGAGTCTGCAGTCCGAACGATTTGCTCAATTGAGAGCTGAGGCGCGTGGTTGATTTCAGCAATGATTTCAATGTCCCAGTTGCCATAATCCGAGCGGTCTGCCGTTTCTCCAAAATGTTCGGCGAGCCGGCGCAGGTCTTTGGGGCCTTGTTCAATTGGTAGGTCGGTCTTTTCGTTGAATGGCGACATGTCTCCTTGGCAATGGCCGGGAACAATGATTTTTGTCGCTTGCTCGGGGATTTCGAGGCGTGTTGCAATCCAACTTGGTGTCATCAATGCCGCGACTGTAATTGGCATCACTTGAATCGAGTAATCAAAGCCAACTTTTTTGGAAAGCTCGGGTAGTAAATGACGCAACGCTGGTTCGGCAAGTCGACCTGTTACAAAATGAATGTTATCGAAGGCCATGGCTACAGCGTGAATAGGTGGAAGAGTTAATTGAAATGGCGAGTCGGTTAATCGGATATGCTTTGTCAGCCTGTAATTTTTTGGCTAACCAGAATCTTTTACAGTCGGAATGAAGGCGAGAGCCCGTTTGTTTTGAAATTTTTGATTCCCTCTGTTAATCATAGAGGATTTTGCATCGAACGGCAGGCGTTTTGTATATAATTGGTTTGCCGAGATTGAAAGGCAGCGTGATTTATTCTCAGCGTTTATCCCCCCTGCCCCCCTCCTTTTCTCTTATGAGTCTAACGTGAAAGCACTTCGATACGCCAAGCGATTAGTAAGTTTCGATTCGACCAGTCACTTGTCGAACGGTTTGGTTAGCAAATATCTGGAAATGAAACTTACGAAACATGGTTTTGTAGTTGAAAAGACTGAGTATCGAGACAAGAACAATGTTCTTAAAGTGAATCTTGTTGCCAAAAAAGGGGCCGGCGTCGGGGGTTTAGCCTACTTCAGTCACTCCGATGTGGTACCCGCGGAAAAGTGGTTCAGCCCTAAGTTTGGGCCGTTCGAGCCCGCGGTTGCCCGGGAACGCCTATACGGTCGTGGCAGTTGCGATATGAAGGGTTCAATTTCATGTATGCTGACGGCCGCTCAGACGGTTGCCTGGGACGATCTAAATGCCCCGCTTTATTTTGTAGTCACCGCGGACGAAGAAGTTGGGTTCCACGGAGCCCGTTGTGTCGCTGAAGAGAGTCAGCTTTATCGCGAGATTGTTGAAAATGGAACCAAGGGAATTATTGGAGAACCGACTAATCTTGAGGTGGTTCACGCTCATAAAGGGTCGGTCGAAATTAAGGCGACGTCAAAGGGGGTTGCTGGCCATTCGAGTAGTCGGAAAAATGTGAGTGCAAATCTCAATATGATTCCGTTTTTACAAGAGATGAAAGCAATCTATGACGAAGTTGAAACGGAATTAAAGTGGCAGAATGATATGTTCGATCCGCCGACGCTTAGCTGGAATATAAATATCAAGGACGATTCCCCCGCGTTGAATGTTACTGCTGGCAAAACGATTTGCCGGATGTACCTGCGCCCGATGCCGGGAATCGATGTCGAGCCACTTCTGACGAGAGTACGTCAGGCTGGCGAACGGCATGATGTGAAAGTCCGTATCAACCACTGGGGGAAAACTTTTTTTGCGAGCCCGGGATCAGACTTCGTGCAGGATTCACTGAAATTAGCTCACCGCCCAAAATCGAAAACGGTCTCCTATGGTACTGACGGTGGGGTGTTCTCCGAGATTGAAGATAAGATTGTTTTCGGTCCGGGGAGTATTGAGCAGGCACATACAGTAAACGAATGGATTTCATTGGAGCAACTTTCGCTTGGCACCGATATGTATGCCAAGATGATTCGCCATTGGTGTTGCGGAAAATAGATCGGAAGAGAGCGTAGACTATGGGGAATAGTGAAGTTGAGATTGTGGCAGTCTGTCCGGATGAACTGGGTGATGTGCAAGCCTTTCTCGAACCATATTTGGACGACCAGCAATTGTTGAAGCGTACTTCGCTTGAGCTTGAGCTCTTACTTAAACATGCGTTTAAGGCGGTTGCCGACGGGCGGATTGTGGCGTTCTGTGCGCTCGAAATTTACTCAAAGAAGTTGGCTGAGATCCAGTGTCTCGCCGTCGATTTGGATTATCGACGAAGAGGTTTGGGGGGGATTCTGGTAAAACGGTGCGTCGAGCGTGCGCGCGAAGAGAAAGTCAAGGAACTGATGGCGATCTCGGCGTCTGATGAAATGTTTTTAACCTGTGGTTTCGATTACTCTCTACCCAATCAAAAGCGGGCACTTTTCATTCAGCCCTAAACCGGGGTGCCCCGGACAATCCACGCGGCGCTTCGAGCAAGGAGCCGCAGGCTAAGCTTGGATCAAGTGAGGATCGATCGAACGATCAGGTAGCCTAAAGAAAAAATACCAGCATCCACTATCATGTGGCTCAGCCAGGGAGCCATGAGGCGGTCTGTTTTTTCGTATTGCCAGGCCCAGAAGACACCGCCGACTGCAATGCAAATTGAAAATAAATACGTCGTACCGGACCAAGCGAAAAAAGCGCCAAGAAGAACGACGTGATGGGCCATAAATCCAAGACCTGAAATGATCATTGCAACCTCTGGCCGCACAAATTTTTTCAAAAGGTCAAATACGAACCATCGCCAGTAGTATTCCTCAAGGAATGAGTGACAAAGGGCGTAAAAAACTCCCACCGCAAAATATTGCCAGTAGTTTTGGATGCCCATGTCAATTACTTTTTCTTGCACAAGGACCGAAAGCTGGTCTCCCAGTTCGGTGCCCTTGATCAAAAATAGAAAGATTCCAAACATGGCGATGACGACCAAAAGCCCGAAGGCAACACCGATCCCATTGGCCTGCTTTGAAGTCCAATGATTATCAGAAAGAGAGTCAGCTTTTTCGCATGCGTTTTTCGCGAATGGCGACAAAGTGGGCAGTCGATTGCGATACCAAAGCCAAACCCAGGCAACTGGAAATCCGAATTGAATTATTTTTCCAATCGCAAAAGCGATTTGTTGAAATTGAGCGTTGGCTTCTTCGAGCCACTCAAAATAAATCAAAGTGACCAGAGTCGGAAACGTAATGGTGAATGCAAGAGCGAGTAAATCGCGGGTGCGGCCAGGTTGGGCAGCAGTTGGGGAATCGATCATTTGCTCAACATTATCGTGAATTGGTGACGACTTTGTGAATTGCATCAGCGACGAGTTTAAGGGTGTCCTCCGGTTCCAAAAGGATTGGATGGTGAAGGACAATCGTTTGCTGGCTGGCGATTTGGCAGTTGACCAGCGTTCCTGTTTTTCGGCAACGACGTGGCGAGCGTCTAAGGAATCCCCGGAAGCCTTCACCGATGGGAAGCCCTTCCGCCTTGAGTGCGCTGACCAACTCGGATCTCGACCAACCTGGTGTTCTGTCTTTTAGTAGCCAGGGTACTTTGTAGTAAGCGGGCGTAGCGTCGTCGACGATTTGCTGCAACCCGACTAATTCGTCCAGTGACGAAAGGGCGTCAATTAATTGTGTAGCATTTTGGTGACGGACTTCAGTCATTTCAGGCAGGGTATCAAATTGGGGGCAAAGTGTGGCTGCCTGTAATTGGCACATTGGAAAGGCATCATTGCCACGTTGAGCAAAGATTTTTGCCCTTTGAAGAATATCAGAACGATCCGTCAGGATAGCGCCCCCGCGTCCTGCCGAAAGAAGTTTACTTCCCCCAAAGCTAAGCGCGGACACGTCGCACCAATTTCCCAACGGCTTTCCATGCAGCTTCCCGCCAGGGACTTGGCAGGCGTCCTCAATGATTATGATCGGTTTGTCTGCCGTAAGATTGTAATCGCGAATGACCGACTGAATTTGTTCGAGGTCAGCAATTTGACCATGAAGATGCGAGACGATTACGGCAGATGTTTGAGGGGTTAAAGCTTCTGCGAGTTGCTCGGCATTGAGCACCCACCCGTTGGGCACCACGTCGACGAGCACAGGGCGGGCGCCAATCGCTTCAATCGCACGAAAGTTACCAGGGAAATCATACCCGGCGAGAATGACTTCCGAGTTGGCTTGTACGCCCGCACCCCGGAGGGCTAATTCCACCGCGATGGTGCCGCTAGAACAAAGCATGGCCTCTTTGGATTGGAAGTTCTGTTTCAGGAGTTCGATGAGGTCTCTTGTCCAACGTCCATCGTATTGTCCCCAAGAGCCATCGCTCATTGCCTCTGACACAGCATTGCGAATCGCTTCGTTGGCAAAAGGCCACTGAAACGGCGCAGAATCCACCGAAGGTGGGCCGCCATCGATCGCAAGCATTACTTTTGTCAACTTGTCACCACTAAGAGATTAGGTTGTTGAGTTGTACACAATTGAACGGTTTGAAGAAACTAAAAGCAGGTTGGCTACCGAGCCCTGTGTTTATTCAATTATAAAGTAGAGTCGCGTTTTAAACCGGCAGCACATCGGAAATTAAAATGAAACCCATTCGTTTTATCATGATCGGCGGATTTCTTGGCGCAGGCAAGACGACCACTATTGGGCGTTTGGCCGCTCATTACGTCCAGAAAGGCCTTAATGTTGCACTCGTTACCAACGATCAGGCATATGATTTAGTAGATACGCAAACTTTAAGGGCTAAGGGATTCCAGGTTGGTGAGGTTCCTGGAGCCTGTTTTTGCTGCAAATTTGATGATTTAATTTCCACGGTGGGGACACTTTCGGAGGAAAAAACTCCGGATATCGTCATTGCTGAGCCCGTGGGCAGTTGTACCGATCTCGTTGCGACCGTAATTCAGCCAATGCGGGAGCTGTTTGGTGATCGGTTTGAGATGGGACCGCTGGTGGTGTTGTTGAAACCAAGCCATGGTCGAAAGATTCTCTCCGCAAGTCAGGGAAAGGGGTTCTCACCCAAAGCCGAGTACATTTTTCTAAAACAACTCGAAGAGGCGGATTCCATTGCAATCAACAAAATCGACAGTTTGACCGAGGAGGTCCAGGAGGAACTGTTGGGGTTAGTGCGTGCTCGTTTCAAGAATGTAACTACTTTCGGTTTTAGCGCTCGCGAAGGGACTGGTTTGGATCGCCTGCTTGAGGCCGTCGAGTCAGCACCGGTTCAACGCGATCGAATGATGGATATGGACTACGTGACCTATGCAGAAGGCGAGGCTGAATTGGGATGGCTGAATTGTCAAATCAAGGCCGCCTCTGAGGTAAGATTCGATCTAGATCAACTGGTTTTACGAATCGTTGACGACATCAGTCAGGAGTTGAATCGATCAGATTGCGAAATTGCCCATTTGAAGGTTCTAGGGCAAACATTGAATGATTCGGCGGTGGCGAACCGCGTGGGATCCACGACCGAGAGTGAGCTAAGCTTAGCCAGTGAAATCAAAACCACCTCGGCAGACTTGTTGGTCAATGCGAGAGTGGCTTCAAGCCCGGAGCTATTGGAGTCAATAGTCAGTCGTGTCGCTGCTGGGCTCTCGAGCGAACTGAGCGTTTCCTTAACTGTTGGGCAAATGCAAAGTTTCCGCCCCGGGAAACCGGAGCCGACGCACCGAGCAAGCTAATTTGGTGATTCTGGATCCGGCAGGTTTTCTATCTTCGCTGGAAAATTCGTTTACAAAAGCGACTTCAGCGTCTTAAGATCCGTCTCAATCGCCTGCCAGTGCTGGGGAACCAGTTCAGGTTTTTTATGGTCAAGGTATTCTTCGTGAAGTGAGACGGCCCCGTCGAACTTTTTGGTTTTGAGTTTTTTGAAGAATTCATTTGGCACTAATCCAGTACCCAGAGGGACGTTTCGCGTTTTTTTACCTTCCCATACGAAATCTTTGACATAAACCGAGTCGACGTGGGGCCAGATCAAATCAAACGTGATTGGCCAGCTCATACCGCCTTCGACAACGGCATGTCGAATGTCGTAGGCGACTCCAATTTCAGTTGGAGTAATCCCCTCGAGTGCGACGCTCAGATCCCAGATCGGCGCCCCCAAATTGTTTTTCCCCGCGTGGTTTTGGTATACGGCTGTGATTCCTAAATCACGATTAAGAGCTGCCAATTCCATTAACTGCGGGCGCCAATTTTCTATTTGCTTCCTGATTGGCCGTTGGAGATCGTATTTAAGATATTTCATGCGATATCTCTCGATTCCCAGAGAAGCAGCAACCTTGAGGACATTTTGCGATACCGGGTCCGAGGCATCGTTGATGTCGCTTGTAAGGATGGTGATCTTCAGATTTCGTTTCGCCAAAATTTCGACGAGTTGCGGAAGTTTGTCTGATACTTCGGTCGGATCAATGTGCCCGCCTTTGCGAATGGGAGCCTCGATTCCATCAAATCCAAGGGCGGCAATCTGATCGGCCAAAGCATCAAAACTTATTGAATTAAAGGGTTTGGTAAAAACGCAAATTGGCGAACGAGCGGATGCTGGGATTGGAGCCCGCGGAAGGACCGTATTCGATGAAACGGGCACCGGATGGCTGAGTGCAGCGGTTGCCAGAGTTCCAAGGCAGCTCGCGACTGCAGTTCGGCGTGTAATCTTGTTCGACATAGTGATGGTCGCCATTTAATGGGAAAACTTCAAATCTAAGACGGGCGTTAGCAGCGTGCTAGCGTAATCGCAGTTGACGAAACACTGGCGGGTAAAGTAACTCTATATTCTGTCTTGCAGGATAATGCTTTGTAAAGCTGATTGGGAGTTTCAATTTCCTGAGAATTGTTGAATTGAAAATTAATTGCCCGGAATTCAATCGTGAAATCGAGCCGCAGCGTTCAACTAGAAATTTTCGAGAATTCAGAATTCCCAGATGTATCCAGGACGGTGATGCGTTTTTCTTTTAACGCAATTACCAATTCGAGCGGTTTCAGTCATTTTCTAGTTTTGATGGGACTGCTTTGTCTTATTGGATTGAACGCTGGATGTGCCGTAACCCAAATGCAGTTAGTGAAACTGAGTGGTGTCGGATACGAAGGGTTAGTCGATATTGAACCTGTTGAGTCGAAGTCGCGGAGGCGGATTAGGAGAAGATGGCGGCATCAAATCCCCATGCCATCCGATGAGATAATGTCCATCATCCGAGATTATGGACTTTCAAATTCTTATCTTGCGGATCCGCTTCAGGCGACTTATGAGCTGCAAGCTCTTGCTGAGAACTCATTAACTGCCGAGGGACTTTATGCAACGGCTCAACTAGCGAGGACCCATGCCCAGTGGGCTGAGTATATCGGTGAGGCAGCGATTGCATTCGAGATGAACAAGATTGCGCTCGAGTCAACCAGCTTGTATATTTTTGATTCATCTGTGGTAAAGGAAGCGGAGGCAAACGGACGGGAATTTTATATTCGTCAGACTTATAATAAGTCACTCGAAGGATTCCTTTCGGCGCTGATCGCCCGGCACGAACTACCCGGGAACGGTTCCGATAGAATCGTGAATCTGTCAGCAGGCTATGAAATTGAGCTTGAGGTTCAAGGGCGTTGGCGAGATGTCAATTTTGCTGAAATAGTCCTGTCGCGTGATTTTGAAGTAGGTCGATTTGAAAATCAATATCGGACAGAGGGACAAGGTTGGGGGGTTCCCTTAATCGCGGTGAGAAATCGACAATTGAGTTCAGATCCGGATGAAATGTACTATCCGGAAAAACTTCCGATGCCGATGACCGCCGTTTTTCAAATGCCCCGTTCTGAGGAAGAGGCAGGTGAAGCGCCAAGTCAATCCAACACTACTGAATCTGACCTCATGCGAGGAAAGCTAATCTTGTTTGATCCGCTCGAGCAGACGACGGTTGCCATTGGTCGGCATCAATTGGAATTAGAAAACGATATTACGACGCCATTGGCTTACGGGTTGAGAGACCCATTTTTGAATAAAGAGTTGAATGCAACGGCTTCGCTTTTTAATCCTGAATATGCTCCCGATAGCTACGGGTTGTTTATGGTCGAGCCATTTGATCCGGACAAAATACCTGTCATTTTCGTACATGGGTTCTGGTCCAGCGCGACGACGTGGGTGCATATGCTCAATGAGTTGAGGGGTGACCCTGAGATTCAAAAGAACTTCCAATTTTGGTTTTATTCGTATCCGACTGGAAAGCCATTTTGGGAATCTGCCCGCGAATTACGAAGCGATCTGGCAGAAATGGTAGATTCGGTGGATCCTCATCATGAGTCGATTTGTCGCGATGAAGCGGTGATGGTGGGGCACAGCATGGGTGGCTTGCTTTCGTTGATGCAGACATTCGACAGTGGGGATGAATTCTGGAAACTAAACAGCGATTATCCGCTAAGCGGTTTTCAAGGTGATTCGGAGTCTCTGGCCCTGCTGAGGGATACGTTCTATTTTCGGAAGAATCCGTCCATTGATCGGGTGATCACGATTGCAACTCCATTTGGTGGAAGTCGGTATTCGAATCAAGCGACGCAGTGGCTAGGCAAGAAAATCATCTCGGGGACTCAACAAAAATCGATCGACTTAGGGCCGCTGGTCGAACCTAATCGTGGGAAATGGGAGCCGGAGCCCTGGGTCGAATTTACGACGAGTATCGAATCCCTGAATCCCCAAAACCCTGCCATAAATATCTTCAATGAGCGTTTGGGAACGAGCCTCGTTAAGTTGCACAATATTGCTGGACAGGTCGAGGAAAAGTCGATCTTTCCTAAGTCGGAGGCGAAGTTAGCGAATGACGATGGAGTTGTTGATGTCGAAGATGCCATAAGTTCAGTCGCCATCTCAAAGAAATTTGTACCATCTGAGCATAACCACGTTCATCAACACCCCGAGACGATCGAGGAGGTGGTTCGTTTGTTAAGAGTGCATTGGAAGCAGCGGCAACAGACGACGGGTAGCCCTCCCGTAATTCCGATTTCATCGACGGGAATTTCATCGACGGGGACAGGCACGGGAACTGGTGTTCAGTTTCGGTTCCAAGATGAAGTGAATTCTCTTCGTTGAGAGATATCTCCGTTAAAAGAGGTTTAACGGTCAGCAAGAATTCGGTGTCCGCTATGAAAGAGTGTGCGGGAAATTGCCAAAATTTTGAAGGGCCTTTGTCAGGCGGTATGGCAATCAAAGAAACTAATTGCAGCATCCGTGCTGCATGATTAGTTCAGTTATTGGTTTAAGCCAAATTAGGTTTAAGCCAAATTAGTGATCAGCTCAATCAACGTCATTGTTGCAGAATTCACTTGGTTGTCTTCGCAGTTAACTGATCGACAATTTCTTTCAACCGATTGTGCTGAAGTTGTGTCGGAAGGGTACCGCGGAATCGCAAAGAATGGGTTTCCGGTTGTGGTGCGGTTGGTGGTTGAGGGATTTGCCGCTCCTGTCTAGCCAGTCTGCTTGGAGCTTGTAAAGCTTTAAACGCCTCACGATTGGTCGAGGCGTGTTTGTCACCAGCATGATTGCTGAAAACCACAGTCATTTCAGTTTGAGGTTCTACCGAGTTAGCAAACTTGGTCTTGGGTGATTCGTGACGAGGGAGTTCGCCTCGCAGGACGTTCACCTCTCTCGGTGCTTCGATGCCCAGTCGAACTGTGTTGCCCTTCATTTTGACAACCGTAATCTTGATGTTGTCACCAATGATGATTTCCTGGTTTTGCTTCCGTGATAATACAAGCATTCTTTCATTCCTTTGCGAGCAGTAATAGATGTCACCTGACAAACGTCTTGTCATGAACTATACAACTGCAGGACTCATGCCAAAACGAAATTTTTGGCTGCAACTATGCGCCAATGGACATGAATTTGCGAAAAAACGCCGGCCAATATTTCTTGCTAGCACTTTTGAGCGGGCCTTTAATTGCTGGAGTGGTCTCAAAATGTGAAATAAATTCACACTTTGTAACAATTTCCTTCAAGTTTGAGGCATGATAGCGGACTCAATGGCAATCGCCTGTTCGCCGTTTTGTCAGGCGTTGTAATTATCACCGGTTCGCTTGGACAATTGGTCTCTAAGTCTCGCGGCGGCTTCGTAGTCTTCGTCTCTGATCGCCGTCTCAAGTTGTTCTTTTGCGGTTGGCCCTACCTCATATTTTTCACGCAGACCCTCGCGGAATTCGGTGAGACGTTGCACCAGTTCGTCTTCGTCAAACTGTTCCTCAGCATCGTATTCAGCGAACAACTCGCGTAGTCGGATAAGGCCAGTGTTTACTTCGTCGATTGCGAATTCAGCCGTGTCGACTGGTTCGGTACCGTCGGCATTTTCGCCAGAATCTTCTTCTTGATTGATGAATGCTAATGCGGCGGCCTGAGTACGGTGGTAAAGCACAAACGGTCGGTATTGTTCGTGAGAAATTGTCCATTGCTCGTCACTGGAGTGTCGCTTGCAAAAATCCATCAACGCCAGCGTATGATCAGCGTCTCGAACTGCGAGATCAAATTCTTTTAACTGCAACCAGCAAACGCGACGGTGGTAAAACTGGACGAATTCCCGATCGACTTCGAGGCAACTGTCTTCGTCTAACTCAAATTTATCCTCAGATTGATTCGACTGGACACGCAGGAACTCATAGTAGGTTGTCGCGCCATGGAATCGGTTGCCATCTGGCCGCCCATCGGTTTCAAGCTGGAGGATTCCCATATCGACACGCATCTGAAGGACTCGACGCTGAGCCGACTCCAGTAAACGCACATTGACGCTTTGTGGATCAAAGGGCCATTGCTTTAGAATTTCATCGATGTCTTGTTCGCGTTCCATGTTCTCGTCTCGAGTTATCTTTCAGCCGTTCGTACTATACCATTATTCGTTTGCCGGGTTGGGAAAGTGAAGCCTATTCCCCGGGGCCAATGGCCAAGCTTGGGGGAGTATCCCAAGAACCCATTTAGCCGGAAACCTTGAGCCTAAAAGAATTGCTCAATAACTTCTATCCCGAGCAGAATAAAAATATTCCGTGTCGTGGGGAAACCAGTCTCTTTTCGGGAGGGCCATGAATTTTGGCGGTCGTTGTGCTGGATTTGGGAATCAAAAACTTTTGTCTAATTTCCATCGATCGGCAGGACGCTTTGGCGTTACCCCGTAGGTCTGGGCAATGAAATCAGATTAATCTTCGTTTTGTAATTTCCGGCGAGATTTTTTTATGTCCGACTTCTGCTTCTTTTCCGTGAGACGCCGGCGCACGGAACCGGCAGTCGGCCGTGTTTTTTTTCTCGGTTTTGGCGGTTCGGCTACCTGAAGGATCAGTTCACGAAGTTTGTTGAGACAGTCCGCTACGTTCCGGCCCTGATCACGGAACCGATGGCTAGAAATTACAAAATCATTTTCCTGATTGATACGATTTGCATATTTCTTAATGAATCGAATGCGGACTGCGTTGGGAAGCGACTTGCATTTTTCCGGAGACCATTTAAGAATTGCTTTCGAATTAACTTTGTTTACATTCTGCCCGCCCGGTCCGGGGGACCTCGCGAAACTGAATTTAAATTCCGTGAGACGAATCGAGATTTTTCGGTTAACCCTGAACATCATTAAACTCAAACCTCTTTGGCCTTAAGCATCTAAGCTGTCAACATTGTTGAGTATCCCAATCCACTTAACCAATCCACTTAAACACAAACTGCCAAAATCCTTGCTTCCGCTTGGACGTCACTGGCTTTCCTAATCATAGAGAGAAATGATATGAAGTTGAATCACGCCTGTTCAATTTTCTTTATTTTCGTTACCGGTTTCTGTGGCGCTGAAGTGGCTGTCGGCAATGACGGGCCGCAACTTGCTGCTGAGAAACGCACAATGGATCGGCATGACTGGCCGAAATTTCTAGGGCCGAGCGGTGATGGGAAATCGACAGAAAAAAATATCCTGACTGACTGGACCAATGGCAAGCTACAACTCCGGTGGAAAATAGAAACTGGCGAGGGGTATGCCATGGGGAGTGTTGCCAAGGGCAGGTTCTACCACTTTGGCAGAGTGAAAGGTCAAGCTAACCTGAGATGTTTTGATGCAGTAACCGGAGCGGAACAGTGGGAGTTTGCGTACGATTCTGAATATCGGGATCTGTATGGGTACGATTCGGGGCCGCGTACCAGTCCGATTATTGAAGATGGCTTGGTTTATATCTACGGCGTCGAAGGGATGTTGCACTGCCTCGATGCGTTATCAGGCAAAGTCGTTTGGAAACAAAATTTGAACGAACGTTTCGGGGTGATCCAAAACTTTTTTGGCGTGGCGAGCACACCGGTGATCTATGAAGAATTGATTTTAGTTATGGTGGGCGGAAGTCCCGAAGAGTCCCGGAAGGCACCACCGGGTGCATTGGGGCAAGTCAAACCGAATCAGTCAGGTATTTGTGCCTTTAACAAACTAACGGGCGAACTTGTCTATGCTGGTGTCGATGATCTGGCAAGTTATTGTTCGCTGAAATTGACAGTTTTGAGCGGCGAACCGGTGTTGTTAGCCTGGATGAGAGATTCTCTGTTTGGGGTGAATCCCCGGTCGGGCGAGGTTAACTTCGAGTATCCCTGGCGGGCTAGAATACTCGAGAGTGTCAACGCGAGCATGCCGGTAGTACACGATGGAAAGGTTTTGCTGTCCGAGTGTTATGGCAAGGGGGCGGTGTTACTTGATCCGGCGAAGATCGATTCGGTGGCGGGAAAAAACAGACCGGCAGTTGTGTGGAGTGACGAGGGACGGCGGGCAAAGTCTATGGCAGCCCATTGGAACACCCCAATTGTGGTAGGGGATGCGATGTTTGGTTGCAGTGGTCGCCACTCGGCCCAGGCTGAGTTGAAATGTGTTGATTGGAAAACGGGAGACGTGAACTGGACACAGCGAGGTCTCGCGAGAAGTTCACTTACCTATGTCGACGGACATTTCGTGGTGCTCGGCGAACAGGGCCGGCTATTGCTGATTAAGGCCGATTCGAACGAGTTTTCTCCGGTGACCGAATACTCTTCAGGAGAAGGGGAAAACGGTGTCCGATTTAAATCACCATGCTGGGCAGCCCCAGTTGTCTCAAACGGCATGCTTTATGTCCGCGGGAAGGACCAGATGGTCTGTTTTCAACTTATGAATGATGAGCAGGAAAACAAATGAAAAAAGCTTGATTGAAAAACAGATTAATCGATTTGTCCCTGGTCAATCTGTAAGGTTTTTGGATTGGAGCTAACCGGGCGTGATTCAAGCATCTCGCAGATTTTTTGTGATCCCAGGAAGTCGATCGTGTCATCCAGAAGTGAAAAGTAATCTAAGTCCTTAACGCTGGAGCCGTGGACTTCAAGTTCATACTTTCCTGTGTAGCCAAGCCCTTGAAGTTTTCCGAGCCAGGCTTCAATAGGAGTCTCGCCTTTGCCAAGGGGGAGTCGGAAAGAATCGTGGCCTTGCCTTGAGTTTTCGGTTTTTTCCACCAGGAGTTTTCGGTCCGCAAGTTGAACCAGCAGCAGCCGCTCGAGCCGATTTTCCAGTGTTTCAAATAGTTCGGCATCGAACCCAAAGTGGTACAAATCGAAAATCCACCCCACAGTTTCTGCTGGAAACTTATCCATCAATTCGAATGAATCTTCGAGGCGTTCCAGGTAGGTCCAGGAAGCCGCATTTCGCGTAAGCATCGGCTCGATTGCCAGTTTGACACCGTAGTCCGCAGCAACGGGTGACAGTTGTGACAGCGCCGAGTTCATCAATCGAGATGCATTACTCGTGGTGTGTCCATTGCGAGAGCCGGGATGAATGATCAGGCAGTCTGCATTAACCTGGCTTGCCAGATGAATCGACTCGATGGCGTCCTCGATCGCGTCAGAGAATGTTCGACCGTCCCCGGTAAACCCCCCTGCCCAATGCACGCTCGAAACCGACATTTTATTTTCATAGAGAAGATCAATCGCTTTTGATCTTCCTATGTCGTCAATTTTCTGGCGCCAGAGCCCCATCGATTCGAAGCCGAGGGTGGAGTAACGGATTACATCTTCATAAAAAGACCATCGATAAGTCGAAAACTGACAGACTGAAACTCGTGGATCAACATCCATCCGCATAATGCTTACCAGACTGATAAAAAAGGTTCGGTAAAACGGGTTATAAAGGCTGCGAACTCTCAAAAGCGAACGCTTGATGCCAAGTATGCCGGACTAAACAAAAACTGTAAACCTAAATGATGAAAAAAATGGACGTGTGTTGGACCAGTCGATCAACTGCATCCGCAAGCTCGATCTACTGGGGACACCAATTGGTTTTCATCATAAGTCGCGTTCAATTGGAATTCGATTTGTCATCGTAATCGATAATTGAATATGGAATAACGGCAATCGCGGTGAAACTTTTCGTTTGCCCGGGACGTTCATAACAGCAAATGAAAAGGCTTTGGGGCTCGATTCAGCCTAGTCCTGGTCGACCTCGCATACCCCGAACGGCATTTTGACTGCCCAGCCAGCTTGTAAGAATCTGACGGCATTTTGGGTTAGCCGCAGGGAATGATAGCAGTTTGCGTTTGTGAGAAGGGTGTGACTGCGTCAGCCCATTCTTTCAGTTGGACGAATTGGTAAGAGTAAACGTTCAATTCGATTTCCCAGCAAAAAAATTAAGTAATTCCGGCTGTTTTTTTTACGAATCAAGGTTTAACGAATCAAGGTTTAACGAATCAAGTTTGGGTTAAGGGGAAGCGCTTCCCGTTGCCGAGATTTTTCTTCTTCGTTGGTTGTCTTGATGAGCACGTTTACATCGCTGAGCATTTTATTGCCGATTTGTAATTTTGGCATCAAAGCTTGATTCAATGAGATAAGTTGGGCTTCAAGTTTTTGTTTAAGACGATTTTCAATCCGTTGAATATTTCGGTTGGCATTCTTTTGGAGTGTTTCATTTGCTGTTTTGGCAAATTTTTCACCAAGGTCACTGGTGAATTCAATACGATAGTCATCAATTGTGCCAGAAAGATAGACCGCTGTTTCGAAGGATTCGACTGACGTCACACCTTGATTTAGCTGGAGTGCGACATCTTTGCCTCCGACGAGTTCGTTGAGTTTATCGACGTGTAAAGCGACGTTAGCGTGTCGGAAGATTAGTTTTCCAGTAAGTTGATTGCCGGTCGCGGTTAGTTCAATATCCGCCTGGATTTGGCTACCGCCACCGAGTGTCACGAGTAGGCTGTTGTCGTCTCCGAGTAGTTTTTCACTGAGGATGAATTGTGGGCATTGAAGTTTGAGTAAGTCTTGGGAGATGGGAGTTCTGCGATCGAGTGTGCAGTTCGCGATAAAGTGTTGAGCTCCCTGGGCTCGAAGATTGATAGTGGTTGGCAGGTCGTGTAGGTGAGGTTCTGGAGTAAGGTTTTCCACAGTGCCATAGAATTTCATGTGTTCATTGGCAAAACGCCCTTCACCATCGATTTTTAAATTTTCGATCAGAAGGCTGGGTTTCTTCGCCGCGACCCCTGGAAGATTTAAGTTCGTTCCGCGAATCGGTGCGGGCACAAAAGACGTTTGAGGGTCGGGGATTGAGTTCCGGAAAACTTTAAACCAGGCCACGATTTCAGCAACTCGTTCCTCCTGAATTTGCGTTAACAGCAATTTTGAGATTGCCTCACCTTCAAACGGAGCGGTGGATGAAAATTCTTTCAGTTTAAGGATCTCGTTTTCGTAGTCGGTTCTCAGGCGCTCTCGATATTGCAGGGCTTCACGCTCGAGACTCACGAAATCATTAGCGATTAATTGTGATTTTTGAGCGAGTTCAGCGAAATCTCTTTCGAATTTGTCGTTATTGTTTGGTCGCAGCGGATTAGGGTGTTGCTTGGCCGCGAGTCTTCGTTCCGCGTTTATCTCGTTGATTTGGCGTTGAAGTGAGCCAATCTGTTGCAGTTGGTCGCTCAGTCGAGTTCTGAAGCTGAGCGGCAATTCGTCAGACTTTTTTAGGAAGTCAATGTCTTCGATGCGTGGCGCGACCTTGGTGTGGACGGGGAATTGGTCGAGCCAGTTTTGCCCAATCTCAGCAATTTTACTGTCAAGGGAAGGCAAGGTGTCTTGCGGCGGCGACACCAAGTCTGGTTGCGAAGGTGGCGTTTTGGTTTGGGGGGGGGCGAGAGCGCCTGAATCTGTTCGGGGAGCGCCAAAGACCAAGCCCTCGACGCTGCCATCTTTAATCACGACTTGGCCGTCAGGGAAGTGTTTTAAGTCAACCTCGAGATAGGCGATGTCTGTTTGGAAAAAATTTCGCATCGGTGAATGCGGATCGGCCAAAGCGAATTCTTTGATCATCAACTTGCCAGTAGCCGGATCAAATTTCAGTTCGCCAATTTCCGCTTTGGCTCCGGTCATGTTTTCCAGTCGCTGAATCGACAATCGCTGCAGGAGCGGATCCTGGCTCATGAAAACGCCAGTGACGATCAATGCAATGATGATGATTCGAGGAATTAGATACGAGAAACGTACCATGATAGTTTAGCTCTTTTGTAAATTGGGGGTCTGGTTGTTTCCGACTAGCCACCGAGCTAAGCGGGTTTGAGAAAGGAACTGGTGTGCTCTGGCGCCAAATTTTGCAAACGCAAATTTACTGATCAAAAACACCGGCCAAAAGGCTGACAGGCCAAGCAGGAGTGCACCGGTCACCACAGTGTTTTCAATTCGCAGCCAGTTGAAAATCGAATACTCAGAGATAAGTTGCCAATAAGGGGTTAACGCATCTAAGGTCAAAAACCAATTTGCAATTTGTTGGAGGATCGGATCTAACTTGGGGCCGACCGTGTGGAACACGAATGCGGAGATTCCCAGACATGCAAGGTTGGAGGGTGTTAACAAGGCAACCAAAGCGATCAAGTAAGGAAGAAGAGAGTCTTTTGGGATCAGGCCAATCATCATGCCAAACGCCACTCCCATGGCCAGTTGCCTTGGAGTGTCGAAACCTTTGACAGTTCCTTTTAGTGAAATCCAAGCTTTGTTTAGGAATATCATTCTATTTGCATCATGCAGTAGTGGTCAAAATCAAGGACTCTCCATCGCCGCCTCATTTGCGGTATTGCTATTTCGGCAAGAGATGGGAGACTTTCTGTACAGAAATGGAGAACGCGTGTCGATGCGATTTTCGTTCATTCTTGAAATTGGTAGTTCAGGCAATATTCTGGGCGAACGACGCTCGCCAACGTGCTAGCGAACGTTTTTTTGCTCAGTGCCAGCATTTCACCTGATTGCGTGTTTTGCAGTCTGGTGTTTGGTGGCATATTTTGTTATTTAAGAATGTTGAGGGTTCCGCTGTTGAAAAACTCATCAAAAATGTGTTAGCTGTCGAATTTTAGATTCAGGCGTATTGTTTTATGTGCGTTGCGAGTTGACTATTTGAGCGCTGACGTTTTATCAGCTAGTTTGAATCCCAAGTTTCTCGGTATTAACGTTCGGGAAATTCCGAAGCCATGTTTGCTTGTCCCAAAAATTCGGGGCGGGAAACGGACAAAACCACAAGCCTCAAAAGGGTTTTCTAAACTCAGGAGTTTTTGATGTCAGAACAGAGAGATTATTTCGCAGACGGAATTGGCGAAATCACTTTAGCCGGCGGCATGGTTCGGATGGATCTCGTTACGTTGGTTGGGTCGCAGAATAATCCTGAAAACAAACCTCGCCTGGAGCTGTCCAAGCGAATCGTGATGCCTCCAGACGGCTTCTTGAGAAGCTTTAGTGCGATGGAGAATCTCGTAAAACAATTGATTGAGGCAGGTCTTGTGAAGCCAAGAGATGGCGAACAGCCCGAATCAGCCTCAAAACCTGCCCCTGAGGGCGAGGCAAAGTCGCCTAATTTCTAAGTGGAAATTGAATTTTTGCCATATTTTAAAATATACTTGGAATTATGGCACGGCGTTTTGCGTCAACCTTACTACAAACCGAATTCGGCCTAATTTTAACCTTTGAAAATTTTGAGGTTTTTCGTCCATGAGTAATCCACCAATCGTAAGAACACAGCCAAGTGTCATACCAATTAACGGTGAAAGAAAGTTAACTTCACTTTACTCGGTGGTTGATATCGATGAAGACTCCGAAGTAACCCGTGTTCGCGTACGCGATAACGTTTTAGGGCGAGGTTATTTTGAGCTGGGTGGAAACATTCTGACTCCGAATGTCTTTCATGAGATTCCAGCCTTTCAGCTCGAATCGGTCAACTATCACGGTGCATCGTTCTTCACACAAGAGACGTTCACGGTTCAGGTTTACGACGGGGGTTTGTGGAGTAATCAGGCCACTGCTCCAATCACAACTGGTAACGTGTCGCCGGTGGTTGAAGGGTCAGAGGGGCGAGTTTCTGCGACTGATGAAGTCAGTAT
>JAALLA010000033.1:0-1322 GCA_011087765.1 Pirellulaceae bacterium | reverse complement strand
ACCACAACGGAGCCAATTGTTATTGGCGAACCCGAAGAAGTCCTCGTCGATGCTAAACGACCGGCGACTGATCTGTTTTCTGCCGTCGATGCAGACGGCGATACACTGTTCAGCGCGAATTTTGTCGACTATCGAATCAATGCAGACGGTGGTTACTGGGAATACGATGGCGAAGCGATGCCGTCGGCAACTTGGTTTACCGTGTTAGCCTCTAATTTTGACAAGTTGTTTTATGTCGGTGGTTCTACTGGACCTCAGTTCGAACAAGTTGGCGTGCAGGTATTTGATGGCTATCAGTTTAGTGACGTTACTAAATTTAATATCAACACAGTGACATATCCTGAAGTTTCGGGCGAGGACGTTGAAGTCCAGCGGGGTCACTATCTGAGCATGGCCACTGGTCAGACAAAGAATTCCCAAAACGGTATTTTGACCGGCGAAGGGGAGACGGTACTCAATTACCTGGACGCGGATGGCGATGAAATTGACCTGTTAATGTTCAACTCCCGGTCGATTAATTCAAACGGCGGTCATTTCGTCTTCAAAGGCGAGCAGATGCCGGATGCAACGTATTTCTACATTCAGGCCGACGAATTGGATCAGTTGTTTTACCGGGGAGGTTCGTTCGGGCCTCAGAGTGAGCAGATTTCGGTACTCGCCCACTCGAACGGAATTTGGAGTGAGGCGTCAGAGTTTACAATCGGAACACTGCCGAACCTGTTTGCTCCGGAATTGAATCTCTTTGATGTGGAGGCCAAATTAAACGTTGGTCTAAATCTGACTGGAATGTTTACCTGGTCGGATGGCGATGGCGATGCGATCGAAACGTTCAGTATCAAGGATACGGCGGCTGGTGGCGGGTTCTTTACCCTTAACGGAGTCGCTCAGCCCTCGGGAACCTGGCTCACGTTCGATTGGGATCAGCGGCATAACATTCAGTACCGCGTTTCCAATGTTGCCGGGGCGGAGCAAGTTGAAATGCGACTATTCGATGGTCGTGCGGCTAGTCTAGACGAGTCGACAATCATTAACGCTTATGCACCGCCGATCTACGACGCGGACGTTAATGATATTTCGGTTGACACGATCGATCGCGTTCTTGTGGACTCAATGTTTACGCAATTGGATGGGGGGCCGGCTCCGATCCAATACCAAGTTTATGACGGGAACACCGATGTCCGATCCGGGCGATTAGAACTCAATGGTGTAGATCTTCAACAAGGTTTAGTGCACACACTGCCTGCGGCAGATTTCAACAATCTCTTCTTTAAAGGTGCCGAGACGGACTTCGGACGCCAGTTGGATCCGATGTTGGTTCGAGC
>JAALLA010000272.1 GCA_011087765.1 Pirellulaceae bacterium | reverse complement strand
GCCTAATGTTGGGCGCCTAATGTTGAGCGCCTAACCCAACCCGATAGATTGCACAAAAAATAGTAGGAAATTAATTATGTCACTTGTTATTGAGAAGTTTTCCTTCGGCGTTGGCGACCGGTTTGCCCATCAAGGAAAAGCTCAGCTAGCCGCGATTATGAAAGCTGCCCAGCAGGGTGTAGAGATTGTTCCCGTGTGGAATAAATCGAATCGTGAGCATCAAACGATCGGTTCGGAGATCGGTAGTTGTCGAATTGCCGCGGATGCTGCCGTCCGCGATTTGGGCTGGGAGAAATCCCATTACGTGGATGCGGATCACATTAATCTTGAGATCGTAGATCCATTTCTCGACAGTAGTGATTTTTATACGATCGACGTTGCGGATGCGATCGGTCAGCCCGCGGATGCGGCGGAGGTTGAGGCGTTTGTTGATTCTGTCTCTGAGTTAGTTGGGTCGTTGTCGATTGACGGGATTTCTGAGCCATTGGAAATGACTCGAGAGACAATTGCAGCAACAGCTAATCAGTATCTCAAAGCGGTTCAATTAGCTGGAGAAATCTATCGCTATATCGTTTCAAAAAATGGTGAAGGTACCTTTGTCACCGAAGTCTCGATGGACGAAACAGACAGTCCTCAAACGCCTCCGGAATTGCTTGTAATCCTGGCGGCGGTCGCGCAGCAGGGGATTCCAATCCAAACCATCGCCCCCAAATTCACTGGTCGATTTAATAAAGGAGTCGATTACGTTGGCGATGTCAGTCAGTTTGAAAAAGAATTTGAGGACGATTTGGCCGTGATTGCCTACGCCGTCCAGCAATATGGACTACCCGAGAATCTCAAATTGAGCGTCCATTCCGGGAGTGATAAATTCTCGATTTATGGTCCTATTCGCCGGGCGTTGAAAAAGACAGGGGCGGGCTTGCACATTAAAACGGCTGGGACTACCTGGTTAGAGGAATTGATTGGGCTTGCCGAGTTTGGAGGTGAAGGTCTTGAATTGGCGAAGGAAGTTTATGCACAGGCATATGAAAATTCAGAGGCTCTTTGCGCACCGTATGCGACTGTGATTGATATTGATCCGTCCTCCTTGCCGCAGCCGGTTGAGGTTGCTGAGTGGACTTCGTCACAATATGTCAATGCACTTCGGCACAACCCCCAGCATCCGGAATTCAATTCATCGTTTCGACAGTTACTACATGTTGGGTATAAAATTGCCGCGAAAATGGGTGACAGGTACCTAACTATGTTAGATACCTGTGAAGAGTCCATTAGTCGGAACGTAACGGAGAATCTTTACGAGCGGCATTTGAAGCCACTGTTTCTTGACGAAGAGTGAATCGTAATCTGATTTACAAATGGGCGAGCAGGTTCTGTCGGATTTTTTCAAGAATCGCTTCCGGGGGAACCCACTCGTTGGGCTCAACTTTTTTTAGTGGCAGGGAAAGATTGTCTAGGCGGCAACGTTCTCCGGCTTCGTTGATTCCATGGATTCCCATTTGGAATTGGACATTCGCGGGGATTGTATGAGTTGAAAATGCAATCTTGGGGATGGCTTGGAAATGAGTTCGCGCCGCTCCCGAGAGTCGCTTAACCAGCTCCGAAGTGCTGAGGCGGGAGGCAAACAGGATTGCGTCACATTGCTTCGTTTGTAGCATCGACTCCGCAGAAAATTCCAAACCGTGCTGCCGGGGGTGGCCGAGATTATGATTGACGGCGAAAGGGAATCCGCTACTCCAGGCAAGAACGTTCTCGGCACTTTGAGCATTGTCGTCCGTGCGAAGCTTTAAGCCTATAAATCGAGTTATATCGTTGAGACTTCGAATCAGCTCCGATATTGAATCGCTGGTTGGGTCGAATTGAGAGTTTTCGGTGACTTGCTGATATAAGATAGATCCGTATTTTGCGCCGACTAATTCTTTGACTAGCTCGTTTGCGGTAATTTCAATATCGGATAAGCAGTCTTTCGCAGGAAGCGATGTTGGAGTCTTGCTTAGTGATGCAAGTTGACTTCGAACATTGACTAATAATTCAAAAGCATTTTCTGCGGAGACTTGGATAAATCGGTCGGCAATTTTTGTAGTCGCCGTTTCCTGATCGCCGACAACTAGAATTCGCTGTGATCGATTTGTGTTTTGTGGATTAATTCGTTCAAGGAGTCGGGGGTGAGTGACTTCAGGATCACAAAACCAAAAAATGACGAGGTCTGAACGACTTTTGATTTCTCCAAGCGTGGCGGTGACCTTTCCGGTTTTTTGAAGGGAAAAAATACTTGAGCGTCCGCGGTTTGTAAATGTAGTATCGATAGTCGCTCTTGAGATATCCGCAATTTTCCAAGAAGCTTGCTGGGCTTCGGTGGAGAGTTGATCGAGGCCGCAGATCAGCGGCGATTTAGATTCTCTAAGCAACTGAGAGGCTGACTGAACGGCCTGTTCGAGCGTAGCAGTTTCACCATCGACAAAATGCGTCTGAGTTGATGAGAGTGGTTGAGCAAAGTACTGGCTTCCCAAGGCGCAGGTATTTTTGGGACTCCAGTTCGCTGCGCGAGGATCGATTTCAATGTCGTCACAAAGGAGTGTGCAGCCGGCGCAAACGAATTTTTCTGGTTTTTGCATAATCAGGAATGTTCTGCGGTCAAAGTCGGATTCCGGTAATTGGTTTTTCCGGCATTGAAAGTTTGTGGGATTCAATGGAAGCGACGGGAAAGGAACAGTAGTCAACGGCAAAGTAAGCGCTGGGCCGGTGGTTGCCGCTTAGGCCACAACCTCCAAAAGGAAGTTTCCCACTGGCACCGGTCGTCTGGCGATTCCAATTGACAATTCCAGCGCGAATCTGATGGATGAACTGTCGGTAATGTCTCTCGTTATCGCTGAGGAGACCAGCGGAAAGACCATAGTCGGTGTGATTGGCTTCCTCGATAGCCTCATCGAAATTCTTGACCCAACGCAAATTTAAGAGCGGCCCGAAAAGTTCTTCGTCGCCGAGGTTTTCCACATCGGTGACGTCGAGTAATCCGGGAGAAATCAAAGCGTCACAATTTCTTTGATTCTGCATTGGAATGATTGGTTTTGCGCCGCGCGTGATCAATTCTGCTTGAGCGGAGAGCAGTCGGTTTCCTGCTGTGGAGGAAATGAGTGAACCCATGAATGGTTGAGGTTCGTCATTGAAAAAACCATACGTAATTCGCCCAATCATGTCCTGCAACGCGGCCAAAAATTCATGTCCCTCGGCATCGTCGATCAAGATCAGTCGGCGAGCGCAGGTGCATCTTTGCCCAGCGGTCATAAAGGCGGACAGGACTGTCAGGTAAGCTGCCGCTGTAAGATCACTAATGTCGTGAACAATTAAGGGGTTGTTGCCCCCCATTTCAAGGGCGAGGATCTTTTGTGGAAACGGAGCGAGTGTTTTGTGAAGTGCTTTTCCAGCAGCGCTGGATCCGGTGAAAAACAAGCCATCCAATTCCGGATGAGCAGTGATGGCTTCTCCGACATCGCGCCCGCCCTGAACGAGATTGAGCACGCCCGGTGGCAAACCAGACTCGAGCCATTTCGTGACCATCCACTGCCCGACCGCCGGCGTCATTTCACTTGGTTTGAAAATACAGACATTGCCTGTAATGAGTGCGGGGACTATGTGGCCGTTGGCTAAGTGGGCGGGAAAATTAAATGGCCCAAGGACACCACAAATGCCATGCGGTTTGTAGCGAGTGACCGCAAGTGCTCCGGCGATTTCAAATTGCGTTGTATCCCGGCGACTTCGAAAGGCATCGATGGAAAGATCCACTTTTGCTGCGACCGCCCCGGCTTCCGTTTGGGATTCCCAGATAGGTTTTCCGGTTTCTTTCGCAATCAACAGAGCAAGTTCGTCCGCAGATGCTTTGACATTATCTCGATAAGTTTCAGCGATTGCGATTCGGGATTCGACACTCAAGTCCCACCACGGGCCAAACGCAGATCTCGCCGCGGCAAATGCCGCGTCTACTTGGGTCGGTGTAGCTGTTTTGCCGAACCAGATTACGGAGTCATCCACCGGGCAGGTCGATTCGAGAGTCTCCCCTGCCCCGTTGATCCATTCTCCGCCAATTTGCAGTTGGGATTCTAACATTAGTCCTTTTCGGATGAATTGTGATTCAAAATGACAGGAGGTTTCCAAGCGAACTTACGTCACACCGAATCTGGTTTCAAATTGATGCATCGGACACGGTCGCCAATTTTCAGATTGAGTCGCAGTGCAGTAACCTGATCAATCGTAACGCGATCCTGATCCCATGCGGTAGTTCCGAGGCAGGTCCGAAAGTCGAGTTTCGCATTAGAGATTAATTGTTCTGAAGCATTGGGAAAAGAGTCTTCAATGCGAGTGACGATCCCGTTCGCTGATTCTTTGACCGCGCGGATTTGATCGACTTCACA
This sequence comes from Pirellulaceae bacterium, assembly GCA_011087765.1. Classification (GTDB taxonomy): domain Bacteria; phylum Planctomycetota; class Planctomycetia; order Pirellulales; family Pirellulaceae; genus Mariniblastus. Next base: position 864 of record JAALLA010000272.1, on the reverse strand, counting down.
ATGCATTGTCGGTCCCCCGTCAAAAATATCGACGAGTTGTCGAAATTCAAATCCTTCCTTTTCCAATACTTTTAAAGCAGGAAGAGTGTTCTCGTGGACCTGTCCAATGACTTTTTGGGCATCTTCCGGTAGCAAGGGAATGTAAATTGGATGCTTGGGCATTAAATCCGCGATGAATTTTTTTGATTGGCTTGTTAGCGTTTCTGCTTTGGGGAAGTCGATCTGAAAAAAGTGTGATCCAATGGCAGCCCAGAGCGGTGATTTGCCATCCTTGCCGACAATTCCGCGCATTTCGGCAACTATTTCTTTTTCAAACCGATCTTTGAATTCGGCGATAAACAGGAATCTGGAAAGACTAAGCAGTCTTCCATGTCCGCTCCCCCAGTAATCCGGTGACAAAAATAAACTTCCAATTTCACTAGGGCCGTTATGCTCTTCACGGAGGTGGAGCACATTGATGGTTTTGAAAACGCCTAGTTCCTCGGAGTTGTGATGGGATTCTTTGATTTCATAAGAGTACATTGGCTCGAAACCGCCAATTTTTGAATAAATCGAGCAGGTGCCGACAATTTTCCCATGCGCCAAATCTTCCATTACAAAAACGTAGGGTTGCCCATTTGGCTTTCCCAGTTTTTGCTGGAAGGCAAAGAGTGATTTTTCAATCCGGGATTCCAACTCATCCTTGGAAATCTTCAACGTGGTTAGCCCGTATTCGGATTTTTGAATCAACTCGAATAAGGGATCGAGGTCTGATTCGTGAACTCTTCGTACGATCAACATTTTATCTTGCCGTTAGCCAAGTGATTTTAGGATTTAAAAGGATTGCTGGGGAATTAGTTTTTGTTTCATTCAAAATTCAATTTG
>JAALLA010000032.1 GCA_011087765.1 Pirellulaceae bacterium | reverse complement strand
GCTCCTCTAAGGTGACGGATTCGACAGCCAGATTCCGCGTCACCAATCCTTCGGGAGATCCCGGATTGATATACTCGGTTCCATTCAATCTCAGAGCTTTGATAATTTCAGACACAGTGACCGACTCGCTTCGGTAAAATAAATTTTGCTGTTTGCAATTTCGCTGGTTACTAGAATCCCAATTCTATCCCGATTCGTTCGGTTCTGCGAGGCACCATAGCTCACCAGGGGAATCATCCAATGTCTGATTTGGCATAGAAGCCAACGGGTCCCGCACAAAATTAGCAAGCAACGCCCTATCTCAGAGAAGCTTTATTTAGTCGCAATTAAAAATAGAATCTTTGAGAATTCACGTATTAATTAGGATCGGCTTGTTTTATTTCTAATGTGATGGCGACTTTCGCCGCTACGCAAATCGCCTAAAATAAAACTTATCTGCACTTCACCTTTTTTAAACAAAGTGACATGGAAAAAAGACGACTAGGCAAGACGGACATGGACATTTCCGTGCTTTCATTTGGCGCCTCCTCGCTCGGAGCCGAATTTCGAAAAATTGATCTCAATGAAGCCGTGAAGAGTGTGCACGTCGCGCTTGACCACGGCATGAATTTCATTGACACCTCTCCCTATTATGGCCGGGGGCTTTCGGAGTCCTTGCTTGGATTTGCGTTAGACGGAATCCCCCGCGACAGCTATTACCTAGGGACCAAGCTCGGTCGTTACGCTCCCTCGCATTTTGACTTTTCCGCCAAGCGCGTTCGTGAGAGTGTTGATATCAGTCTCGAACGCATGCGCACCGATTACCTGGACATCATCCTCTGCCACGATATTGAATTCGTTGATATGCAACAGATTTGGGATGAAACGATTCCAGAACTTTACCGATTAAAGGACGCTGGAAAAATCAAACACATTGGAGTCTCCGGCTATCCAATGAAGATTTTCCGGGAAGCAGCGGCTCATTCAGAAATCGATGTAATTCTGTCGTACAATCATTACACGCTTCAGAACACGATGCTTGAAGACTTAGTCGATGAAATGCAGAAGAAGCAAATTGGTATCATGAATGCCGCTCCTTTCAGCGCCCGCCTTCTGACCAATGCTCCCCTTCCAGAGTGGCACAAAGCAACTGACACTGTGCGAGACATCTGCAAGCAAGCGGCCCAGCATTGCACTGCCGCCGGTGTCGACATTGCTAAACTTGCCCTTCAATTCTCGATTGCCAATGAGAACATGACCACCTGCATTACTGGCTCGGCAAACCCCGGTCGAGTTGCCCAGTGGTGTGAATGGCTGCAGGAACCACTCGACCTCCAACTCGTAAAAGAAGTTCAGGACATATTAGCGCCGGTGCACAATTGGTTCTATCTCGAGTGCCTTCCGGAAAATTCAGACCCTGTCTGATTCCGCTTAGGTTCCTCTACATTTTCGATCAAAAAAACTTGCTATGAACTCAAGGCTCTTCGAATGCTTATCGACTCGCACCATCATTTCTGGGATCGCTCTCTTTCACAATTCGATTATTCGTGGCAAGAAAACCCTGAGCTCAAAAAAATATGCCAAAGTTTTCTGCCTGAACACCTGAAGCCGCAGATCGATGCGGCGGGTGTCGACAAGACAATCTTTGTCCAAACCCAGCACAGCCTACTCGAAAACGACTGGGTGCTTGACCTTTCCAAGTCTCACGACTGGATTGCCGGAATAGTTGGCTGGGTTGACCTTGCAAGCCCCGACTGTGAGTCCCAAGTTGAACGATTACAAGAGCATTCGAAATTCGTGGGAGTACGGCACGTAGTTCAGGATGAACCAGATGATAATTTCATCGTTCGCGATGATGTCCTAAGAGGTCTAAAAGTACTCGAAAATCACGGGGTCCCCTACGATCTTCTGTTCTATGTCAAACACTTAAAGCACGCTTCGACGCTCGCCGAAAAATTCCCCAACCTCAAACTCGTCATCAACCACCTCGCCAAACCGCAAATTAAATATCGCCAATGGGAGGGCTGGATTGAGAACTTTAAAACAGCTGCTCAGCATCCCAATATCTGGTGCAAATTATCGGGCCTCGCCACGGAGGCAGAATGGAACACATGGAATCCCGAGGATTTAAAAATCTACGTCGATGCTGCGCTCGAGCACTTTGGTCCGGAGCGATGCATGTTTGGTAGTGATTGGCCAGTCTGCAAGCTTGCGGGCTCTTACCAGGACGTATTTGACGCCCTGATTGAGTGCATTGGCGGGGTTTCAGAGGGGGAGCGTGAAAAGATCTTAGGCCTGAATGCGGCTGAATTCTATAACCTTTCGCTTTAAAACAGCAAGACAATCTTGCAAAACGCACATTTAACTAATTGGCCGACAAGCCTACACTGCTTGAGACAAGATAAATCTTTAGGGCGCGTATTGCTTATTAATCTTAATCATTAAATGTTTAGCCGGTTAATCAAATAACCCGTCATTTCTGACAAGATCGATCTTTTCACAGCGAACAACAGCCCTGCTAACGCGTTGCCAAGTAAGAAATTCCGACGCTAAAACCAACGCTTCCAAGGAACTCCATTGATTACAGATCTTCCAACCAACGACACCGCGAACTCTTCTGAGACACGGAGTGAGCTAGTTGATCCCGCTGAGCTATTCAAGCAACTGGCACCAGCAAGTATTCGTTACGAACAAATGTCGCGCGCAATCACCGCCATCGTATTAACGGCAATTGCGTCCATCTCGCTATTATCCTGGTGGCTCAACAACGGATACAACACAGTCTTTCTACTATTCGTTGCCGCTGCTTTTACATTTTTGGCATTCCTGTTCACAATGGCTTGGCGATGGCCAGCAATCAGCTATCGCCACACCTCGTGGAAACTCGATGAGGAAGGACTTGAAATCCACAAAGGCGTCTTCTGGAAACACCAAATTACAGTTCCGCTAGGCCGTGTCCAACATGCCGATGTATCACAAGGCCCGATCCAGCGGTCCTTTGGTCTTGGCACACTAATCATACACACCGCCGGCACGCAGAATTCATCAGTGGTTCTATCGGGACTGAGCCAGACGACAGCCATCGAATTACGAGACCTGATAATCTCTCAAAAGCGAGGCGATGATGTCGTTTGAAATGGAACCTTCGGAATCAAATCCTCAACGGTCGGGGGAGGCAGAAGCGGAAATTGGACAAAATTCCAACGACCCTCTCGATAAAAACAAGCTCGAAGCAGACGAGCCAAAAATGGTTCCAACAGCTCAGATGTCATTCCTTCATCCGACATCTTTGGTTTTCGATTTCTTAGCCCATGTAAAGACATATATCTTGCCAGTTGCAATTGGCCTGTTTTATGGTGCGACCGAAGGTCAAGGGTTTCTGTTAATCATCTCCGCATTATTGGTTATCCCGACACTGCTTCATTCAATTTTCGGTTATTTCACTTTACGGTACTGCATTTCCGACGATCAACTCATCGTTCGTGAGGGAATTCTCAATCGCAATATCCGCACAGTGCCACTGGCGAAAATTCAGAACATTGACTCGGTACAAAATCCGTTACACCGACTTTTGAAAGTTGCTGAGGTAAAAATTGAAACTGCCAGTGGCACAAAACCCGAAGCCGTTCTTCGTGTGCTCTCAGTTGACAAAATGAATTCATTGCGGTCTGCCGTTTTTGAAAGTCCTGCACATTTCGCAAAGGATGCTTCAACCGATTTACCAACCGAAGAATTTCCGACGGTTGAAAGTAAGTATTCCCAGCCAGTCGCCGCAACCAGTGACTCCGAAGACCTGTTGAAGATTCCCCTCTCCTGGTTATTCAAAGCAGGACTAGCAAGCAATCGGGGATTAGTATTAGTCAGCATTTCCCTTGGTGTCTTTTTTCAGTTCACCAACGACAAATTTAATCTCTCGGTTAATCGCCTAGAAGAGCTCATTAGAAGTGCAACTGGAATAACCTTGATTCCAGACACGGATCTATCTCCCTGGCTCGTATTTGGCCTTTCGCTGGCTGCCATTCTGATCGTCTTAGGCTTGATTCGCTTGCTTGGTGTCGGTTGGTATGTGATCCGTTTTTATGGTTACAAACTTCAGCGAAACGGGAACGACCTTCGCATCAGTTGCGGACTCTGGACCAAGGTAAGCGCATCGATCCCAATCCAAAGAATTCAATTCATCAGCATCCACAGGTCCTTATTAATGAGATGGTGGGGATTAGCGGCAATTCGAATTGAAACAGCAGGTGGAGATTCGAGTCAAAATGAAAATTCAACAGAATCAATTTCTAAGCGCTGGTTTATTCCCGTCATTGCCGAGGGCCACGTCACTCCCATCATTCAAAACCTCAGGCCCGATCTGATCTGGGATGAGACAACTCTCGAATTCCAAACGGTTTCCCCGAGAACTACCAGTCGACTCGTAAGACTTGCTTGCCTTCAGACAGCCATTGTTTTCTTGATCGGCCTGGCAGTCTCACTCACATGGGGCTGGGCTCCGGGCCTTGTGCTGCTTCCGTTTTTACTGATACGCGCAGTCAAGAAAGGGAAATCAATGCAATACGCCAGACGCGACAACGAAGTGATTTATCGAAGCGGCATTTTCAATCGAAAAACGAGCATCACCTTTTTCGACAAAATACAAACACTTTGCATCGATCAGTCCCCCTTCGATCGACGATGGGGGATGGCCACACTCTGTGTTGACACCGCAGCCGCTGGGCCTGCCGGGCATCGTATGCAAATTGCCTACCTCGAAGAGCAATTTGCGAATACCGAATTCAAACAACTTCGTGTCAGTGCCGCTGGCCGAGAGCCCGTATTCGGTTAACCCCCGTAGAATTTCAAACGGCCATCGAAACGGTCTCGTTACGCCAGAATTCCCCGGACTACGTCTCCGTGCACGTCTGTCAAACGATACCTTCGGCCCTGATGGCGATAAGTTAAACGCTCGTGATTAATTCCAAGCAAATGCAACATGGTTGCCTGCAAATCGTGCACGTGCACCCCATTCTCAATGACATTGTATCCATACTCATCCGTTTTTCCGTACTGTCCACCCGGCTTTACTCCACCTCCCGCCATCCAGAGTGAAAAACAACGAGGATGATGATCCCGGCCAAAATTACCGTTGCTGAATTTTCCCTGACAATAATTCGTACGTCCAAATTCTCCCGCCCACACAACCAGTGTGTCGTCTAGCATCCCGCGAGCCGCCAGATCTTTCACCAAGGCCGCAGATGGCTGGTCGGTTTCACGGCACTGATTTCTTAACCCACCAGGCAACCCTCCATGCTGATCCCAGCCGGGATGGTACAGCTGAATGAATTTCACATCCTTCTCAGCCAGACGCCTGGCCAGGAGACAGTTGGCTGCAAATGAACCCGGCCTGTGAACATCGGGACCATACATTTCGAGCGTTTCTTTTGACTCACCGGACATATCCACAACATCTGGAACCGAGGCTTGCATATTAAAAGCCAATTCATGCTGAGCAATCCTCGTCTCCAACAATGGATCGGACTGTTTTTCCAATTGCATTTGATGCAAGGCATCAATCGCGTCCAGCATTCGCTTTCGACTGGATCGATCGATGCCGGCTGGATTATTTAAATACAGCACTGGATCTTTTCCCGATCGAAATCGCACTCCCTGATGGCGTGCAGGAAGAAAACCACTCCCCCAAAGCCGTGAAACCAACGGTTGTCCACCTTTGTTTTTGGTGACCATGACCACAAACGACGGAAGGTTCTGATTAGCAGTCCCCAGCCCGTAACTCAACCAGGCGCCAATACTCGGGCGGCCGGGAAACTGAGATCCGGTTTGCAAAAACGTTACGCCCGGCCCATGGTTAATTGCCTCTGTATACATCGAATTAATCACACACATCCGATCAGCAATTCCTGCTGTGTGAGGCAACAATTCACTCATCCACTGCCCAGACTCTCCGTGCTGTTCAAACTTGAAAGGAGACCCTGCCAAAGGAAAACTAGATTGGTTCCCACTCATTCCCGTCAGCCGCTGCCCCTTGCGAATCGACTCAGGTAACTGCTCACCCTGAACCTTATTCAAATGCGGCTTATGATCCCAAAGATCAATCTGTGACGGACCACCACTTTGAAACAAAAAGATAACCCTTTTGGCCTTTGCTGGATGATGCAATGCTTCCATTGCACCTCCCCGTTTCTCCTCAGCGACTAAATCATTTTTAACTAAATCACTGAGGGCAACCGCTCCCAAGCCCATTCCAAATTGGCTGAGAAAACTACGGCGAGGCATCCCACCGCTAGGCGCATAACCTGTGCATTGATGATTCATTGATTCTCTATCGTTTGGTTACACATTCGTCATAATTAAACAAAGCATTGGCAACACTTGACCACGCAGCGAGCACAGCCAAATCCTCAGAATCATCGATTCCAGGTCGCTCTGAAAAATCACCGCCGGCAGGCTCCCCATTGATATAAAAACGCACCTGGCCCGACTTCATATCTGCAGTACAGACAAGATGAGACCATTGACCTACTGTCGGAGTTCGATCCGCCATCCGAACTACACCGCCACAGATGAACCGCAGGCCGCCATGTAAGTCGAGCAGCAACCCCGGACCACTACCGGGAGTAATTTTATCCCAGATTCGACCGACTCCCACGCGACTTGGCTTGACCCAGGCTTCAAGCGTAAGGCCTTCGGGAAACTTGAGGTTTGCTGAATTCTCAAACACGAATGACTCACCCATTTTTTGTTTTTCGCTTCCAGCCTCGGCCGAAGCTTCTTTGATCTGCTTAAGATTGGAAATCTCAAACTTCCAACTCGCCTCCAAAACCTGATCTCGATCCAAACCGTAAAGCTCTTTGATTTTTTTCGCTGTCAGCACACTCCCCCAGGCACTCGCGCGGGCAAACTCCCCTTGGAATTTTTCAGTACCTGCAGGTGTCATACCAAGCCTGAAATCATGATTATTAGCCGGAAATAAAATCTTTGCACCAGAACGCAATTTTCCGTAGTCGCCAAACTTCCCATTCGATAGATACTCAACCGCCGAATCATGATTTTCCTGGAAATATTCCAACTGCGATCGATAAGGCTCCGCGATAACCGACTGCTCCGCTACTGTAGGAAGTCGCGTAGTCAGGGTCAAAAACATTTCGTCAATCAATTTACCTACAGCTTGTTCTCTGTGGTTTTGAATTAGCCGATGACTCAAGCCCCGTGCCGCCTCAACAAACTGAGGACCGTTTAACATCGCGAGCGTCTGAAGAGGAGACGAGGTTCGCTCCCGTTTCACTTGACAGACATCTCGCTTCGATGCGTCTAAAACCATCATGACGGGACCGGGACCGGTTCGCTTCCAGTAGGTGTACAACGAACGACGGTAAAGTCCATCTCCTCCATCCGGTTTGACCGGCTTGAAGGAAGCCGCTAACTCATAGGGCCTGACTGGTGAACCGCCCAATTGGTTGATCAATAAACCGCTGGCAGCGAGCACATTATCCCGCAACATTTCTGCGGTCAAACGATAAGAGGGAGCGCGGGCAAGAAGCTCATTCGCAGGGTCGCGTTTCAACAGCTCATCCGACACTTGACTCGATTGCCGGTAGACCGACGACATCACCAACTGTTTCATCAATCGCTTTACATTCCATCCATTTTCTACAAAATCTAAAGCCAGCCAATCCAATAATTCGGGGTGCGTTGGCAAGGCCCCCTGACTCCCAAAATCTTCCGGCGTGCGAACGATCCCCTCGCCAAAAACCAGTTGCCAATAATGATTGACTGCGACACGAGCGGTCAGCGGATGATCGGGAGCGACCAACCAACGAGCCAACCCAAGCCGGTTGCGTGGCAAGCCAACCTCCCCAGCCCCAAAGATTGCGGGAGTCGCTGCCGATACTTTCTCTTGCCGATCCGAATACAACCCGCGCGCGAGAACAAACGCGTCTCTGGGTTGAACCATTTCCCGCATCACCATAATCTCAGTGGCGCGATCCAACTCCCCACACAATGCCTGCCGAGCAGATTTCAATTCCGCACGGTATCCACTGAATGTCTCTGAAGCATTTAACTCGAGATGCTCGGCAAGCATGCGCAGCTGCGAACTGGATAATTCGCCGTTTACTTCTGAATTTAAAAACACTTGCTTCAATTGATCGGGATCATGAGCCAACGCAACCTCTAAGCTCGAGAGCTGGCGATCATACACCTTGAATGAAGAAACCAATCCATTGGTAAATCCACGATCGCGAAACCGCTCTCCGATCGCAATGTTATTACCACCGCCTCCGGTAATATTTTTGGTGAGCTTATTTTTTACGATCTCGAGTTCCATCGCTTGGCCGTCGACAAAAATTGAAAGCCCAGCTGCATCGACACTTCCATCGTAAACCACAGAAACATCGATCCATTGATTGAGCGGGATCTCTTGTTTTGTCTTGACCCGAATCGCATTGCCAGGCCAGAAATGAATGAGCGAGGCGCTCAGCTTTCCGTCTTCGATTAACAACTGATAGCCTCGACTTGCCGCATCCGTCCAAGCTCGCGAACGGTGAAAAATAACCGCTCGCTCTTTTTTATCCGGAGTGTTCATCGACAAAGTTATCGAGAATGGCTGGTAACGAGTGAAATTGCCCGTTTTCAACCCAATTGCATCATCTCCGGAAAGTTTAACCGCGGGGTTTCCCCGAGCGTCTTTTGTCTTTTGATTCCCGCCACCCACCGCATTAAAATCAACCACCTCAACTGGATCAGCACCTCTTACTTCAAACACGCTCTCAAACTCTTTCCTCGCTAGCGGTTCAGGTAGGCGGTTGGGGCGTTTTTGCTCTATCTCTTTTAGGCTTGCTTGCAACGCAGCCAATTTAGTTTTTTGCTCCGGCTTCAGCAGCCGGAGCGTGGGCGTCGGAGTTGAATTGGTGAAATACGAATAAAGACCCGATTCGTCGATGTTATTGAAATAGGAAAAAAGTTGATAATACTCCTTTTGTGAAAGCGGATCATACTTGTGATCGTGACACCGAGCACACTCCAGCGTTAAACCAAGAAACGCCGTCGCAAATGTATGTGTTCGATCAGCAACATACTCCACGCGAAATTCCTCCTCAACACTCCCCCCTTCTACTTTCTGAGAATGGAGACGATTAAACGTCGTGGCTAAAATTTGATCGTCCGTCGCTTCAGGTAATAGATCACCCGCAACCTGTTCGATAAGAAATTGGTCATAGGACATGTTCTCGTTGAACGATCGAATCACCCAGTCTCGCCATGGCCATACAAATCGATCGCGATCCACTTGATAACCAAAGGTATCGCTGTAGCGAGCAACATCGAGCCAGTCCGAAGTCATTCGTTCGCCGTAACGCGGCGAGGCCAACAAACGGTCGACAACCGCTTCATATGCACCGTCAGAACCGTCTGCCTGGAACGCATCCAGCTCCTCGATCGTCGGTGGGAGACCTGTCAGATCAAAAGTCACTCGTCGCAGCAGTGCATTCTTTGAGGCGGGTGGAGATGGCTGAAGATTTTCCTGTTCAAGACGGCTCAAAATAAACGGGTCGATCGCATTTGACCCCCAGACACTTTTTACTTTCGGTACTTGCACCTTTTTAGGTGGCACGAAAGACCAATGCTGTTCCCATTTTCCTCCTTGAGCAACCCACAATTCAAGCGTCTTCACCTCCTCGGCACTCAAAGCTAAATTCGAATCAACCGGAGGCATCTGATCATCACCTTTAGAGAGGATTCGCGCGATTAAATCGCTCGCTTCGGGTTGCCCCGCGACAATCACCCCTGCGACTCCAGCCTCAGTGTCTAAGCGAAGATCAGACTCGCGGGTTTCGGCATCGGGACCATGACAAAGAAAGCAACGATCCGAGAGTATTGGTTTCACATCACGATTAAAATTAACCCGGGCCTCGTCCTGTACCGCGATAAGCGACTGGGGGAAAACTAGCGGAGCGAACAAAATAGAAATCAGAAAAAACAGACTACCGTCAACTCGAACTTTAAAATTAAAAGATTGCATTTTCACCAAATCGTATGGGACTTATCATGCGGTGCTGGAACTCATTTAGTGTAACCCATTCCCATTGAGATGAAATAACGAAATGCGACTAAGCTAGTGCAGCAGGATTCACGGCAATCGAGAAAAGAGTCCCTAGCAGAGTTCGGTGGGATACGTCGCAAAAAATGCCCTGAAAAGCGACGTTAGTTGTCCGTCGGCGGCGTCGTCAGTAACGCATCAAGTTCCGCCAGTTCGAATCGGAAATTTTCATTTAAAAAACCGTTCGTCTTCATTCCGTACTCAAGAAAACCAAAAGCCGTATTCCGACGTAAAATGGATGCATGAAAATACCAGAGTTCAGACGTCACATCGGTGTCGACTAGAATTGAGTAAACGACCTCACTCGAATTCAGTTCTGTGGTGGTCAGGACTGACAAACCACCATCACTCAAGTCTTTTGTAAATCCTAGAGCCAGAACAGAGGGAACTGGCTTGCCATCGATCCACGGACACAAAGCGACTGGAAGACCCCGGACATAACGATTTTCCTGCCGACTCTCATTCGCTCGCAGCAGAGTAGGTGTTGTTAAGTCGACAATGCGGCGCATGTATGGGATGGCGTCCGTCATCCCTTTTTTTGTTCGTGTAGAAAACAACCCCATTTTTTCCTCTTTCGTATTTTTCGACCCTGCTTCAATTTGAAAAATCGGCATTGAAGTGTAGTTTTTTACTTACACCCATCTTTTTTATTTCCATCACGAACCGACGGTACGCTTCAAACCGGTGCGGGTTATAACGATTTTGCAACGCCAACAACCTCCAGAGCGGCGGACTTTTAAAAGAAGCAACCAGCGCAGCGATTGAGAAATGCAAAAACTAAGACGCAAACCAACAGCAAATCTGCATTCCCTATTTCACATCTTTTTAGAAAACGCGATTCAAACCCACCAGAAGGGCGGGGGCTTCTTCAATCACCCTCTGACGCGCCGCCGGCATCCAATCCAAAATTCGCTCGTCGAATGGCTCCAGCTTAAGCCGTTTAAAGACGCCGCCGATACGAAAGGCAACCCCGCGATCCGTGCGATAATCAAACAAATAACGGGCTTGCCGAAACCGCTCAATGCCCGCCACTAACTTATCGGTAGGCCGATTCGCAAATAAGTTGACAGCGTTCTCAACACAATTTCCGTCAATCAATTCCAACTGATTGTAGAACCTCTCCAATTCACCGGGAAATTTCTCATCTAAGAGCGCATCGAGAAATAATTCAATCACGACATGGCCAAAGAATCTTGGACGCAACGAGTGATTGTCATCAAATACGTCACGAAGTGAAACTGAAAATTCGACCACCATTTGGTTGAATGCAGCCGTTTGATGAAACCACAAATCATCTTGGTGGTGCTGGACAACTCCTCCAGCAACCTTGGCAATCAAAGGATCCTTCGATTCGGTAAATGCCGATGCCCGGCGCTCGCGAGCCCGACACTTGCGGTCACAGGCCGATAACCAATCTGGAATACAACAGCCAACTGCAAAATAGGGATCATCTAAAAATGGCAGAGCATGGGCAAACGAGTTCATCGCGACAAACCAACCTAAAAAATCAACCTGCCACCAAGTAGTCCACCCCAACGCCTGCAAAAGTGTTTAGAGCTAGACCCCCGAAAAGCTGCTAACTAAACATCTTGCCAACTTCGCGACGCGCCGCTCTTCAAGACAGCATCGCAGATCTTTTGTGTTTCGAGGGCATCCCGAAAGGTCGGACCGGCAGGAGTTCCCGTTTCAAGCCCTTTGATAAAATCTGCAACTTGATGGACAAAACTATGCTCATAGCCAATGTTCAAACCTGGCACCCACCAGTTCTCCATGTAAGGGTGATCGCCATCGGATACGTGAATTGATCGCCAGCCACGCATGGGACCTTCGAGCCGGTGATCGAAGTATTCAAGGCGATGCAGATCGTGCAGATCCCATTTAATCGAAGCGTGTTCACCGTTAATTTCGAAGGTGTACAGCGCCTTGTGCCCCCGTGCGTACCGAGTCGATTCAAACAAACCGAGTGAACCATTATCAAAATGGCACAAGAAGGCACAGGCATCATCAATCGTTACCTTTTGGACTGCGCCAGTATCCTGATGAACGCGTTCTTTAATAAACGTTTCAGTCATCGCCGAAACATCTTTAATTCCACCATTGAGCCAAATAGCCGTGTCAATGCAATGTGCTAAGAGGTCACCGGTAACTCCGGAACCGGCCGCATCAGCATCCAATCGCCACAGCGCTTCTCCACCTTGGGGAAGGTCTTCCGAGATCGTCCAATCCTGTAAAAAATTAGCTCGATAATGAAAAATTCGGCCCAGGTTTCCACTGTCGATAATATTTTTGGCGAAGGTAACCGCCGGGACACGGCGGTAGTTGTACCAAACCATATTATTGACGCCGGCTTTTTCGACCGCTTCACACATCTCCTCACCCTCAGCGGCGTCCATCGCAATCGGCTTTTCACAGAGAATCATCTTGCCCGCTTCCGCAGCGGCAATTGAAATTTCTTTATGGAGATTGTTAGGAACGCAGATATCAACCGCATCAATATCATCTCGCGCGATCAAAGTACGCCAATCCGTTTCGACTGACTCATAGCCCCAGTTATCAGCAAACTCCTGAGCCTTCTCCGCGTTGCGGGCACAAAGCGCCTTCAAAACCGGTTTATGCTCAAGGTCGAAAAAATTTCCCACAGTTGCATACGCGTTGGTATGGGCCTTGCCCATGAATCCGTAACCGATCATTCCAATATTAAGCGGCTTTTTGGCCATGTTTCCGATTCCTCAAGAGTTAAAATTCAACTGTGACTTTGTAAATTAGGCCAACCATCGCAACCGCGAACGACCTTGCTACCGAACTATATTTTCGCCAACGAACGGTGCGAAACCAACTTCTTCGAGGCGATTTTTTTACCCGTGCGCTTCCTGGACCGCAATCATCGACGCGAGAATCGTGTTCCAGGTTTCAGGTGATTCCAGCATTGCGTTAGGGAACATGCATCCATCCCAGCAAATATGCTGGATCCCCTTCGATTCGGCGTCTCGTAACCAATACTTGGAACACTCGACAATATCGAGCTTTCCATTGGGATCATCTGCCGGACAGTGCTTCCCGGTTTTATCATGGTCACCAGCTCCATGGACTTCACCGTCGTTCTGAGCGACGTGGAAATCAATTGTCCATGGTCGCAACTTATCCGTCATCGTTTGATAGGCAGCCCAAAACTCTTCGTCAGAGTAGCCATCCTTCAACAAAGCATGCTCGGGAGCGTTGTACCCCATGAGGTAGAGATAGGTATGCGCGAGGTCTGCTTGGAACCCAAGTGTTTCGGGCATTCCGACTTCCTCTAGAAGATCGAGCATGTCTTTCCAGGAGTGCATTCCCGCCCAGCAAATCTCTCCCTCTGCGGCAAGTCGCTCGCCATGATCAGCCGCAATTTTGGCCGCCTCTTTGAACGTCGCAGCAATCTTTGCTGTGTTGGCACCGGGATCTTCACGCCATTGATCAACTCCAAATTCTGCGGAATCAATTCGAATACTTCCATAGGATCGAACCCCATGCTCATTGAAAACTTTGGCGATGTGACAAGCTTTCTTAACCGCTGTTAAAAACTTGTCGGTCGCTTCGGCATCTCCCATCGCACTATCACCGACAGTTCCCGGCCACACTGGAGCCACGAGTGTTCCGACGTTCAATCCCTTCCCTTGAATCAAATCCGCAATCCGACGCAATTCGTCTTCCGACGCATCGGGATCGGTATGAGGGAGGAACAAAAAATAGTCTACGCCTTCAAATTTACGCCCATTAACTTCAGCGGCAACGGTCAAATCGAGCATTCGCTCAAGGCTGATTGGCGGCTCCTGCCCCTCATCGGTTCCCTTACCAACAAGTCCAGGCCACATAGCGTTATGAAGTTTTAATTGCTTGCTCATCTGTTCCCTTATTATTTATTCTGATGTAAATCAGGTGATTGATTTGTTATCCAACAAGATTTTGGCATGTCGATCCAACGATCACGCTTTATGCCCACCAACTGGCGGCAACTCATCCCAGGTATTTGGACCAAAATACCGCAGCCCCACCAATGGTTCTGACCCATTGTTCTCAACTTCCACTCCCGCAGACGCCGCATGGTGAGAAATAAATACTTCATCCTCACTTAGCTGGCCGTAACGCATGATCACGGGAGTCTGTAAATCAAGTGCTCCAAGGCGTCCTTTACCTTGAACCGTAATCCAACTGCTTGCCCCCGGATCTGTTAATGTGCATTTGCAACCGGGATCTACGGTCAACTCGCGAGCCGTAAATAATTGCTCACCATCAACGGTTCCGTAAACAATCCAACGATCGCACCAACCCGGACCCTGATCGGCAACAATCGGCTCCAAGTAATTGTTGTCTTTAAAATTGGGATCTACATTTTTCTCCCAATCAAGTTGCCCGATAATAAAATCGAGATCCTGATGTTTCTCCTCTGGCATGTCTTTGACCAGGAGTGACCACGGCACATATCTCCCCTCAACAATATTTTGAAACATGCCGAAAACGTCGCTGCCCCACTGCGGTTCATACGTACACAGCGAACCGGGAGCATGCAGAACACCTGGAGGAATCAACCACCCAGTTCCGCGTTTCAGTCGATAAGCCTTCGAGAGATCAAGGATCCCATTCTCGCCCTTGCTCCAGTTCTCCAGGCATTTCCGAAGATCGTCTTTGGTCGTCCCCGGTTCTAGCCCCATAAATGTGTGAGGAAAATTATTATCACAGTTGTTGTACTGAGGTGGAAAATAATAACTCTCCGGTTTTCCTTCCTGCCCAACCAAGGCGGCATCGTCAAAACTTTGGTGCATGTGGTGTGGAATCGGCCCCATGTTGTCAAAGAACTTTGAATACACTGGCCACTTTTTATATTTGTCCCACATCTGGGATCCAATCAAAGCTGCCCCGCATTCCTCCACTGCATCTCTCAGTAGAAACGCCTCCCCTTCAAAACGACAAAAACTAAGCCCTTCCGTTGGTTCTCGATTTTCGTTGGCACATTCAGTAGTACTGCCGAACCAACGTTCGTCGATTCCACCTCGTTCAGCTCCCATCGCGTAATAATCATCCGGATGAAGACGAATCCGCTTTCCAGGGTGCAAGAAACTTCTCGGAACCCAAGTCGGAGTCAGCCGCAAGAGCCCTCCGGTTGCATCCATGGCTCGGTCAAGAATTTGACGCACGTTGTCAGTTGTGGTGATGGGAAGTGACTGCGAAGAGACCATATCTAATTATTTTTCGAACAAGGACATGCATTAACGAAGTAAAAGTTTTAAGCTGTTTTCGGAAGCTCTGCAAGCAAATACCAGCTAGTAACTTTTTCTTCAATACGAGAGTGAAAAAAAACATGAAATCCAGCACCACCGACCTCTGCGGCCTTGCATTTGACTCCCAGCAAAAATTCACTGGGGGCTCCACTGCTCTCGGTTGGGAATTTCAACGAATGGAAGCTGGACAGAGCTGCGGAGTTGACAAGTTAACGGTTCGCTGCGGCAGCAAATCAATCGACATACTCCCGACACGAGGAATGGGAATCTGGCAAGCCCAGGACGGCGATGTTCGGTTCGGCTGGGATTCACCAGTTTCGGGCCCCGTTCACCCAATGTGGGTCGACGTCAGCGAACCAAGCGGCCTGGGCTGGCTCGACGGGTTCGATGAAATGCTTGTTCGCTGCGGATTGTCCAGCAACGGAGCGCCTGAATTTGACTCCAATGGGCAACTCATTTGGCCGCTGCATGGTCGAATCGCAAACCTGCCGGCCAGCCAGTTAAGCGTTACGATCGATGAGACCGATGGCAAAATCACCGTTCGGGGAACGGTTCTTGAAAACCGATTCCACTTCCACCGCTTGCGATTGGAAACCACAATCAGTATGCAGGTCCAATCGCCTGAAATCTCGATCTCGGATTGCGTCGCCAACCTCTCAGATCGACCAGATAAAATTCAGATGCTCTACCACAACAATTTTGGCTCACCGGTTCTCGAAAAAGGAAGTCGCTTTTTTGCCCCCGTCAAAAAGCTTGTCCCCCGCAATCCACATGCTGCCTTGGGTTTGGAACACTGGAATCAATACGATGCTCCCACCCCCGACTATGCAGAGCAAGTCTATTTCATGGAACTCGCAGCGGACTCCAACCAAGAATCACTCACGATGCTCAGCAACGCCAATCAGTCATTAGCTGTCAGCATCCGCCATAACATATCTCAACTACCTTTTTTCTCACTTTGGAAAAATACGGTGGGGACATCAGATGGTTACGTCACAGGCCTTGAACCAGCCACCAATTTCCCCAACCCACATTCCTTTGAACAACAACATGACCGCACTGTCCATCTTGAACCGGGGGATGCCCACTCAATGTCATTGCACATCGGGCTGTTAACAGAACCCAAAGCCATCCAATCTACCTTGAAAAAAATTGAAACACTGCAACCAGACGCAACTGAAGTTCACGACTGCCCAACCGACGATTGGTGCTCAAACTAAAGAACGCGCGCTTCAAGTGAACGCTGCACCTACGAACTCGCATCACTAAATCATTAGTGCCGGTATTCGATTTCTTTTCCGAGAACCGAAGAGTCAAATTGAGACTTCCCATCTTCTTGGCGAAAAACCTGGTGTCCCATCACCCACGTCGCAACCGGCCAACCCGTAAGCTCGGTACCGTGCCAAGGAGTCCAGCCACATTTTGTCTCTTGGTTTTCGTTGAGCACGGTTTGAGTCAAACCCAGATCCACTAATGCTAAATCAGCATCATAGCCCACTTCAATTTTCCCCTTGTTTTGGATTTCCCAAACCCGCGCCGGTTCAGTCGACATCCACTTCACCACTTGTTCCAAACTGCATTTCCCCTGACAAACCTGATTGAGCATCAAGGCCAGCGAATTCTCAACGGCAGGCAGACCGGATGGGCAAGCCGGATAAGGCTGTTGCTTTTCCTCGATCGTGTGTGGAGCATGATCGGTAGCGATGACAGTAATCACACCGTCAAGCAAAGCCTGCCATAATTTCTGATTGTCAGATTTTGTCTTGATAGACGGGTTCATCTTGACCAGCGACCCAAGAGAGGCGTAATCGTCTACATTAAAAAACAAATGATGAGGACAAACCTCAGCGGTAATCAAATCACCTCCAGCAGCAATCAAATCGATCTCAGCCGCCGTCGAAACATGCAGCACGTGGAAACGATGTTGATGGCGAACAGCAAGGTCGATTGCCCGTTGCGTGGCGATGAAGGCAGCGCGATGATCCCGAACCCGAGAGTGATCCGCAATATCCTTTGAATTTGCATAGCGAGCAGCATTTTCCCGGACAGTCGATTCGTCTTCACAATGCGCACAGATAGGCAGGGTAGTCTCTGCAAAAATAGTCTCCAACGCAGCCTGCTCATCGACTAACAAATTACCCGTGCTCGAGCCAATGAAAATTTTAATCCCGGGAGTTCTTCGGGCATGCCGGAGCTCACCAACGTTGTCAGGGGTCGCCCCGATATAGAACCCATAGTTCACAAGTGAACGACTCTGAGCCATTTTCAATTTGTCGTGTAACACGTCTACCGTCACCGTATTGGGAACCGTATTTGGCATTTCCAAAAAGCTGGTTACGCCACCCTTTGCACAGGCTCGAGAGGCATGAGCGAGATCTTCCTTGTGGGTCAAGCCAGGCTCACGAAAATGAACTTGATCATCGATCACTCCTGGAATCAAATGCTTGCCACCTGCATCGACAGTCTGGTCAACCGTCGTCTGAATCGCTGCATCAATCGCCGCAATTTTTGTCCCATCAATCAAGACAGAGGTTTCAACCGAGCCTTCGGGTAGAACAACCACAGCGTTTTTTATCAAAGTTTTCATCTCTAAGACCTTATCCGACCTTCACCCCAGTAACATACGATTTATCCTGATCATACGAATTGACTGCTGATTTGTCTGTAGGACTGATTGGCAACAAGGCTTCAAAGGCCTACCAAGCACATCCGCGGCACGGGTTGGAAATCTCAGCCTGCAACGCCATACTTTATTTCGAACTAAGAAAACAACGCCGCAGAAAGCAGAGCCGATGCAGGACGAAACCTTCGAAAAACTTGGCCAATTTTACCTGGGTAAACAATACGACATGGGTCGCCGCGAACGAACCGACCAACACCTGCTTTACGATTCACGCGATCTCTGCACGCACGCGGTCGTCGTCGGCATGACTGGAAGCGGAAAAACCGGGTTGTGCATTGACCTGCTCGAAGAAGCCGCAATGGACAACATCCCTGCAATCGTCATCGACCCCAAAGGTGACATCTCGAACTTGCTGTTAACATTTCCCGAGCTCAGTGCTGAAGAATTCCTTCCCTGGATCGATGAGGGCCAAGCTGACCGAAAGGGACTTTCCAAACAGGAATTCGCCACTGCCGAGGCAGAAAAATGGAAACAAGGACTGGCCAGTTGGGGACAGGGCGGAGATCGCATTAGGAGGATGCGGGAAAAAGTTGAAATGCGCATCTACACCCCCGGCAGCAATTCCGGGCGGCCTCTCAATATCCTCAAATCATTCGCTGCACCTGCTCCCGAAATCGTCAATCAGACCGACTCATTCAACGAGAGAATTAGCGCCGCCGCATCAGGGCTTCTCGGGTTAATCGGCATCGATGCCGATCCAATCAATTCTTCCGAGCACATCTTAATCTCGAAAATCCTCGACCACTATTGGAAACAGCAACAAGACTTGGATCTCGCGCAGTTGATTCAACAGATCCTCGACCCGCCATTCAAGCGTTTTGGGATTTTGGAGCTCGAGGATTTTTTCTCTAAAAAAGATCGCCAGGCACTGGCGATGACACTCAACAATCTCCTGGCTTCGCCATCCTTTTCCAGCTGGATGCAAGGGGAGCCGGTCGATATCAAAAAAATGCTGCACACCGATTCCGGCAAACCCTGCGTTTCAATCATCTCAATAGCACATTTGTCAGAAAACGAGCGTATGTTCTTTGTGACGCTCATCCTCAATGAAATGATCACCTGGATGCGATCTCAAGCGGGCACCTCCAGTTTACGAGCTGTCCTTTATATGGATGAAGTCTTTGGCTATTTCCCCCCTTCCAAAAACCCGCCCTCAAAGCAGCCGATGCTGACCTTACTTAAACAAGCTCGCGCCTATGGACTTGGCTGCGTCCTCGCCACCCAGAACCCAGTCGACCTCGACTACAAAGGGCTGTCCAACGCAGGCACCTGGTTTCTCGGACGACTGCAAACCGAACGCGACAAATTGAGAGTTCTCGAAGGGCTCGAGGGAGCTTCGACCCATGCCGGATCAAAATTTGATCGGGGACAGATGGAAAAAACTCTCGCAGGGCTTGGAAGCCGAATATTTCTCATGAACAATGTCCACGAGGATCACCCGGTCCTTTTCGAAACACGTTGGGCGATGTCCTATTTGCGGGGTCCGCTGACGCGGAACCAGTTGCAAAAACTAACTCAACAACAGACCAATGCTTCGGCTGGCGATTCCAAAAACGAGACAGCCAGTCCCGCAACTCCGCTTGCTCCCAAGCCCTCGGTTTCCACCGCGAAACAAGCCCCTGCGCTGGCAGCATCACAAATTCAGGCAATGATCCCCAATGCAATCCCACAACTAATTGTCCAACCTCAAAGCACCGTTAACCCCAACGATCGCGTCATCTATGAACCGGGCTTACTTGCCACTGGAAGGCTGCATTACGTGAGGGCTTCTTACAAGATTGACCAATGGCTCGACCGGTCAATGTTAACGTTCATCCGGGAAGGGGAAATGCCCAACGAAATTTGGGAAAATTCGCAACCAGTTGCCAAACCGCTGAAAACCAACCCGGCCGCTGCGAGCGAACTGACGCTCTCAACTCCTGCCCCAGAGCTGCAAACTTCCAAAAACTACACGCAATGGAAAAAGTCGCTTGTTGACTTTTTGTACCAAAAACACGAGCTCAAATTGTGGAAATGCGAAGAACTTAAACAATACTCCAGGGCTGAAGAATCATTGGGGGATTTCAAGGTTCGCATTGAACAGATGGCTTCCGAACACCGAGACGGGGAAGTAGCTAAGCTTAGACAAAAACATGAAAAGCGTTTCGACACCCTCCGAGGGAAAATCAAACGAGCGGAGGAGAAAGTTGAAATTCAAACCGAACAATATGAGCAGAGCCGCACCTCTTTACTGACCACGCTCGGCACTACGCTCGTGGGCGCTTTGATGGGGCGGCGATCGACTCGAAATGCCTCTTCCTCAGTTCGCTCGTTCAGCCGGTCTTCAAAAGAAAAATCAGATATCAGACGAGCCGAAGACAAACTCAAAGAACTGGAATCCGAAATCGAATCCTTAAATCAAGAATTTGAAGAAGACGTAAATCAACTGAGCAACAAACTCGCCATTGAAAATCTTGAATACACAGAACACCAACTAGCGCCTCGCAAAAGCGACATTTCAATTGTCGACTACGCGATCCACTGGCTTCCGTTTCGTGTCAATTCGCAGGGTGGCTTGGAACAACTATTTTAACTGGCTAACGCAACTCAAACTTTACTCCGACGCCCGCTCGCGAGTCACCTTCCCTTCGGCCCAGCGTTTCAAACCAGCGAGTCGATCTTTGCCCAATTCAAAATAAATGTAGGGCAATGATTCCAAGTGGTTGTTGAAAACGTCTCCGCAGTCGAGTGGCCCAGCCTTTGCCTCAACTAACCCCTGCTCAATCATTTCCAGCAACAACAACTCTGAAATTTGCTGATGTCCAAAAATGGTCGGATGCACGTGATCTAACATTGACTCACGCCCGGGAATTCCACTGGGGGCTACCGTTTCAAAAAATGCCTTAACGTCCACGACCGGGACAGCATTCGCTTTTGCCACACGACTAATCGCTGTGTACATTGGTTCCACAATTCGCAATGGACAAACGTCTTCTTCTTTAGCTAAAACTAAATGCTCCCTGGCGGAATCGAATTCTCCTAGTTGCTGGTAGACCTGCCCCAAGCGATACTGAGCAGCCGCATGCCGGGGATTGATTTCAACCAGAGTTTCCAATCGGGATTTCATCTGGCTCCACTCTGGCCTGACTTCTGAATCTTCGATTAGTGCCTGCCATTCTGATTCAAATTTTGAGAGTTCAGCATCAGTCATATTTGACGAATGCTGACTTTTAAATGGCGAGGCATCCATCAAATTCGTGACTGGATTGCAAAGAACCAGAGGAACATCAACCGCCCGGATCGCACGAACCATGGCTGTGAGATTCTGTTCGAAATGCTCAACTACATTCCCCCGCCAGTCATCATCTCGTTCGTATTGTTCCAGCCCCCCGCGAAAATCCAACCGCGCCTCCACATCCGCCGGCAAAACATTTTCCGGCTCGACAGGCTGTGACTTCGCCTCCAACAAGCTCGCTCTTAAATAACTGTAGGTCCGTATTTTAGAAAGCCGGTCGTGCGTTCGCCCAATCCAGCCAGGTGTTTTTTTAATCTTATCGTAGGTCCGATCTTCCAAAAATTCATTTTGACCGGTGTAAAGAACAACTAAATCTGGTTCGTAATTCAGAATCTCTTCGACAATCGGAACCAGTCGGTAACTCGCGTAGGACACCCCGCCGCAATTCACAACTGTCCATTTTTTTGTGGAATCAAGTTTCTCAAGCCGCAACTGAAGCCACTTTGGAAACGATGTATCGGGAGCAAATGGACGCCCCTGGACGGTCGAACCTCCGATGCAAAAAATACGAAACTCATTCTTTGCCTTGGCTTCCGGGAACTTGGCCTCGCAAAACAAGGGCATCCGATTGGACGCGATCTCATACTCGCCTCGCTTTGCATTGAACTCAAACAGCGGTCGAATTTCCGTGAATCCGATGTAAGGATCAGTGATCGCATCTGCACTCTGCCACCCCCAACCCCAAAGTGCCAATTCAAACATTAAAAACGGCAACACGCCAATAGCAATCGCGCCAACTCGAAACAAGAGCGAACGCTTCCACGATTTCCTTGACTCAACTTGATTATCCGACACCCCGCCTCCTCACCCTTTTTCGAAATAGCTTGCGAGATTCCTTCACCACCGGAGTTCCTCCGCACGCAGTCAGAAGTATAATCCAGTTTTACATTGTCATGCGAGCAGTAAAGATCCAATGTCCGTGATTCTCGGCATCTCCGCTTTTTACCATGACTCCGCTGCTGCCCTTGTGGTCGACGGAGTCGTAGTCGCCGCTGCACAAGAAGAACGTTTTACCCGAAAAAAACACGATTCCAATTTTCCACACCAAGCCATTGCGTTTTGCCTAGCCCAGGCGGGCCGCGAAATTGAAGATCTCGATCACGTCGTGTTCTACGAAAAACCGTTTTTGAAATTTGAACGAATCCTGGAGACCCACCTCGCCCATGCTCCTCGCGGCCTTAGCTCGTTCATGACTTCGATTCCTATCTGGCTCCGAAGCAAACTATACATCTCTCGGATAATCACCCAAGGTCTAAAAGGACGATACAAAAAACGAATCCTCTTTGTAGAACACCACCAATCGCACGCTGCCAGCGCATTCTTCCAATCTCCCTTCAGTGAAGCTGCAATCCTGACCGTTGACGGGGCAGGAGAGTGGACAACGACAGCCATTGGAATCGGTTGCGACTCAAAAATCCAACTCCAACATGAGCTCCACTTTCCCGATTCACTCGGACTCCTCTATTCCGCATTTACCTATTTTTGCGGATTCCGAATCAACAGCGGAGAAGGCAAATTGATGGGACTGGCACCGTTAGGTACTCCAGTCTACGCAGAAGCGATCCTCGAGAACCTAATCGACTTGCAAGCTGACGGGTCCTTCCAACTAGATCAGCAATTCTTCGATTACTGCACGGGCCGTAAAATGACCTCCGCAAAGTTCGACCAACTTTTTGACGGCCCCCCCAGATCACCTGAATCCGCCATAACGCAACGAGAAAAAAATCTAGCTGCCTCGATTCAATTTGTCATCGAATCCGTCCTGCTGAAAATCGTCAATCATCTTTATCAACTCACGCAGTGCGACCAACTCTGCATTGCGGGGGGAGTCGCCTTGAATTGCGTTGCCAATGGGAAATTGCTTCGGAAAAGCCCGTTTAAAAACATCTGGGTTAATGCAGCCCCGGGAGATGCCGGCGGCGCAATTGGCGCGGCTTTATTTATCTGGCACCAAATCCTTGATCACCCCAAAGGGAATTCGGTAGCCAACTCTCCGTTTCTCGGCCCAGAGTACTCCGACACTCAAATCCGGAATGTTTTAAGAGGGTACAATGCAAATTTCCAAGAACTCCCTTCCGCTGAATTGACAGCCGCCGCTGCCGATGATTTGGCTAGCGAAAAAATCATTGGGTGGTTCCAAAATCGCATGGAATTTGGGCCGCGAGCCTTAGGCAACCGAAGTATTCTCGCAGACCCGCGTCCCCAAACGGTTCAAGATGAATTGAACCGAAAGGTCAAATTCCGAGAGCCGTTTCGCCCCTTTGCTCCCGTCATTCTCAAAGAAGAAACCGAGAATTGGTTTTCAACCAGTCATTCATCCCCGCTAATGTCATTCGCTGCATTTCTGCGCCCTGAAGTACCAGCCACCAAGTTCCCCGGCATTACCCACGTTGACCGCTCAGCTCGAATCCAAACCATTGCTCCGCCTGATAACCCACCCCTTTACCGACTGCTGAATCAGTTTCGAAACCAAACCGAGTGCCCAATGCTCGTGAACACTAGCTTCAACGTTCGCGGAGAGCCGATAGTCTGCTCACCGGATGATGCGTATCGCTGTTTCATGAAAACCAACCTCGATGCTTTAGCGATCGGAAACTTTTATCTAAGAAAAGAAGATCAACCCAATTTCAACCCCGGAACCGCTCCCCAAAAGCAACCAAAAAATTGGCGTAACCGCGTCTCCACCACATGGCAATTACTGACTTTCCCAATTCGCTGGGCAGTCTCAAAAACTGCTTTATTGCTGGTTTATTACCTTTGCGTTTTTCCAATCAGCGTCTTAATCTACCGATTGAAAATTAAGAATAAACCGGCTCCTGTTTCCCAAATCGCTAAGAAAACGATATCTTACTGGCGGCCTCGCAACGCAACCCCTGAAAAGACTAGCTGCTTTAGACAGTATTAATTTCGTGATTTCCAACCAGCAAAAAAAAATTGAACCCGCCACGTTTCTAGATGAATCGAAATCGAAACACCCGAACGTCTTCGTTGAGTTTGGCGACTTTCTGATTCATAACAAGAAATGGTGGCTGACGCCAATTTTCTTTATCCTGCTCTTATTCAGTCTGTTCATTGCCCTGACTGGAACTGCCATCGGCCCATTCATTTACGCTTTCTTTTGACCCTCCAACCTTTTAGGAATCCCTCAAAGAGCCATGTTAGTAATTGACGAACACCCGCTACTTGAGACCGTAGTTGTGATTACCGAATTCGATCAGGCCATCGGCGAAAACCCATCACCACTCGAACTTGTCGAACAACTCGCATTTCCGCTAGCCGTCCCAATTGCGACTGAAGCGGAGGTCAAATCTCACGTCCGCGACATGCTCCGATTTGGCGGCTACAAACCAACTGGCCGCGGCAAACCAGCGTCTGAATATCTCCGGCAAGCAGTAGCAAAAAGCAGATTGTCTACCATCAACATTCCTGTCGATATCTGCAATATCGTCTCCCTCCACAGCGGATTGCCGATCAGCGTCATCGATCTGGACCTGGCATCTGAACCACTGAGGATTCGTATCGCCCCGGAAGGCTCAAACTACGTGTTTAATCAGACGGGCCAGACCATTAAACTCGATGGCCTGCTTTGCCTCTTCGATAATCAAGGAGCCTGCGCGAACGCCGTAAAAGATTCTCAGAGAACAAAAACTTCCTCCAAGACCAAGAGAACTCTGTCGATAATATGGGGCACTCAGTCACTGCCAGGGTACTCTGCAACCGTTTCCCAATGGTACTGCAAATTACTTAACGAGTTCGGGACAACTCAAGTCGTTTGAATCGTCGTTTTATAATTCATGCAGGAAAAATTCAAACAGGAAAATTTCAATCAAAAAAACGACCGCCCCTGTCGCTTCGCCGGCCCCCTCTCAGTCGCAAAGCAATACTCAAATAACAAAGAGAGACGAGCCCCAGCGCTCGATGTTGCGGGACATGCGAAACGCCGAAACCCGCCTCAAATTATCAATTACGAAATGTCGTCTGCTCGACTTGAGAGTGGATCGAAAACTTGAACCCCTGGTTCGGATAAAAGTTTCGAACTGGACTTTAACCCCCGCCAACTAACCGCTATCAAATTTGCAACTTTGTAAAACCGGATACAAAATGCCAAACGCTCAAAAGCTCCAACTAAAGCTGTGGCATCTATTCGTCGGTTTTGCCCTAATTTCAATTGGGCTCTGGCTCACGACTCAATACGGCATCTCTAAGGGCGAGATTGAAATTATCGAGTTTGAAGATTGGAACGGATTTGAGATTTCCGCAGAACGCCCCGCCCTGGAAATCTCAAAGATTCAGTTTCGCTTCTTGGTGCCTGACAGCCTGAAACACAGGGCACAAGTCAATCTCTTCATGAAAGAGCACGTGTGGATCGAAGGCACCAACATCAATGTTGGGAAAAAAGTAAGATTCAAATACAGAAGCAAGCCACTTCCCTGGGCTCAGATCGAAACGCCGACGCAAGGCGCTCTCAAACAACTTGGCTTGCGATCGAGCGACATCGAGGAACTCATCACAGAATCGTTAATGCCACCAGGATAATTGAAATGACATCTTGCGCGCAGCCTAATGAATACAGCTGACTAAGCAATACAGCAGGACAATGAACAAATCAAAAGAAAACATTTCTGTTTGATTTTTCTCAGTTCGCTTTTTCAATCGCCCGCTTCATCGCGGCGCCCATATCAGCTGGACTTTTAGCGACTTCAATTCCGGCGGCCTCTAAAGCCTTAATTTTTTCTGCCGCAGTTCCTTTACCACCACTGATGATTGCTCCGGCGTGTCCCATGCGTTTTCCGGGAGGTGCGGTTCGCCCGGCGATGAACGCCGCCACGGGCTTGGTAATGTGCTCCTGCACATATGCAGCGGCCTCTTCTTCCGCAGTTCCACCGATCTCGCCCATCATCAGAATCGCTTCCGTTTCGTCGTCGTCCTGAAACATTTGCAAGCAGTCGATGAACGACGTTCCCACAATGGGATCTCCACCAAGGCCAACGCAAGTTGTCTGCCCAAGCCCTAAACTGGACGTTTGCCAGACCGCTTCATAGGTCAACGTACCCGAACGGCTCATAATTCCAACACAACCTTTCTGGTGAATGTAGCCCGGCATGATTCCAATCTTACATTCATCAGCAGTGATTACACCTGGGCAGTTTGGCCCGACCAAAACAGAATTAGATTTTTTCGCAGCGTCATAAACACGAACCATATCAATCACCGGAACGCCCTCAGTCACGGCAATAACGACTTCGATGCCGGCATCAATTGCTTCAAGAATTGCATCCGCAGCAAAAGGAGGCGGTACAAATATCATTGTCGCATTCGCTCCGGTTTGCAGGCGAGCCTCTTCGACAGTGTCAAAAACTGGCAACCCCGCAACCGTCTGTCCGGCCTTACCTGGCGTGACTCCACCCACCATTTGCGTGCCGTAATCAAGACACCCGCGGGTGTGGAACTCACCGACCTTACCGGTAATGCCCTGACAAATGACCTTTGTATCTTTGTTGATGAGGATGCTCATTGATCTTCCGCGTATGATTGATTTTTTAGAAACAGCTTTTTTATTACTTGCTCTGCCGCCAGACTTTCAAAACGATCCGGCAACTCAACTTTGGTGAGAATTAGCTCAGTGTCGCAACGACTTTTTCAGCAGCGTCACCAAGATCGGTGGCAGTCACCAACTCGACATCAGATTCCTCTAAAATCCGACGCCCTTCTTCCACTTCCGTACCTTCTAACCGGACGACCAGTGGAACGGTGAACCCGACCGACTTTGCAGCCACTACAATCGCCTCGGCGATCGTGGTGCACTTCATGATGCCGCCAAAAATATTGACTAAAACCGCTTTGACATTCGGATCAGATAAAATAATTCGAAATGCCTCGGTCACCTGATCTGCGTTGGCGCCACCCCCAACGTCAAGGAAGTTGGCTGGCTGGCCACCATGGGTTTTAATAATGTCCATCGTGCTCATTGCCAAACCGGCTCCGTTGACAAGACAACCGATATTCCCCTCTAACTTCACATAACTAAGTCCCGCCGCCGAGGCGCGAACTTCAGATTCTTCCTCTTCAGAAAGATCCCGCATTTCCTCCCAGTCCTTGTGACGAAACGCAGCATTGGAATCGAAATTGATTTTAGCATCCAACGCAACAAGCCCTCCGTCCCCCGTGACAACCAGCGGATTGATCTCCATCAAACTGCAATCAGTATCGACGTAGAGCCGGCAAAGTGCTTTCATAAATTTATCGGCGGCACGCACCGTTTTGCCCTCAATCCCGAGTTTCTTACAGAGCTTTCGGACTTGGTAACTTTCAATTCCTTGAGCAGGATCAAAATGCTCCTTAAAGATTTTCTCAGGAGTCTCGTGAGCCACCTTCTCGATCTCAACGCCACCTTCTTGCGAACACATCAAGACCGGTTGCTTATTCGCACGGTCCAGAACAATTCCAAGGTATAACTCACGGGCAATATCACAGCCCGCCTCGACAATAACCTGATTTACCGTTTTTCCAGCCGGCCCTGTCTGAATCGTTACCAAACGATTACCCAACATTCCAGCGGCAGCTTCGCGAGCCTCATCGGCGGATTTAACCAACTGGACGCCATGTTGCTCGGAATTTTCAATAAAGGTTCCCTTGCCTCGGCCGCCGGCGTGGATCTGCGATTTCACCACCGCAATCGCTCCCCCAAGCTCAGTGAAAGCCGCCGCGGCTTCTTCAGGAGTCCGGGCGACCCTGTTTTCGAGAACGTTAACGCCAAACTGTTGAAATAACTGCTTACCTTGATACTCGTGTATTTTCATCTTATTACATTCAAAATGTTGGGAGATAAGCCGCGAATTATATGAAAAATTGTTTTGAACGGTCAACCGGACACAACGCTCGTAATTTATCGAAAAAAATCAAGCAACGCTCTGCAATCTAAGTTCCCGATAATCCTAAAAACCGTCAAGCTTGAGCACGAATTCATCCCGCACTCAAATCCATCCCGATGGAACAGTATCGACTTCCATTGTATTTGTGCCGGAATTTGAACATGAATCAACATCCCCAAAACAAGCCGGCGGTTCCAATCAACGAACCCTCCGAGCAGAATCAGCCCCCCCAAGCCCCGCAGCCTAAGCTTCGTACCGCTGAAGAAATTGCGTTTACGGCAAAAGAACTGGAAAGAAACATCTCGCGTTTATCCCAAAACGCTCCTCCCAGCCCCAGCACTCCCCTTTCAAATAATCAACCGGCCAACAATTACGACGCCCTTGGTTACGCTTCGATTTCTTTATCTTCTTCTCGCAAGGCAGAAATCGAACCAACGCCCAAAAACGAACCGGCCCCCAAGGAACCCATCGAAAATACCCCCAATGTCGATCCTTACATCGATCCGTCTGAGTTAACAAAACCGGGCTTCAGCAGCTTTCGGCAAAACGATCCTGACCAATTTTCGCCCGAAAGCGAAATTCAAT
>JAALLA010000271.1 GCA_011087765.1 Pirellulaceae bacterium | reverse complement strand
GTTAGGAAGTTCTGGGTGGTTTCTCGCATTCTTAATGCGAATTTAGCTTTATTGTTTGCCGCGACTTACTGGCCAAATCGGAAGGGTTGTCCAGGATTGGTCGGAGGCGTGTAGGTGGACCGGAAATTTGGACTTGGCGTCGTGGGGGTTGGCTGGGTTGCCAGAGGTGACGGAGTCGGCTTGGGTACCGGGTTGGCGGGGAGAGCTGAGGGGCGTGGGACCGGTGGATTTTTCGCTGCTTTTTCATTTTCAACGAGCACCTGCAGGAGCTTTGAGATGCAAAGCTTATTCATGCTGGTATTGTGGTCGCTTGCCTCTGCTTTAAGTGCTTCGTGGAGGCTCTCGGGTAGTCGGACGGTAATTACGCGGGTTGCTTCGTTCTTGCTGCCACCTGCTTTTCTGGTTCTCAGGCTGGCAACCATCTTCTGGATCTCGGCAAATTCAGCCGACTGTTCGAAAAGGACGTATTCCTCTTGGGATGGAAAAACGGCCCTAGCGGCTCCTTTGACTCCGAGGGTTTCCCGGAAGAAAGTGACCCAGTCCGGCTTCTCGTGGAAGAGCGGCTTGGCGACTTGCAATACTTTTTGACAACGTCCTGTAAAACCTTCTTTTTGCATCATGAGGTCGTTCATAATGGACTCCTTTCGCTGTGCGATATCTGGGGGTTTCTGAATAACGTTTGCCCCGGCAGAGCCCTTTGGCTCCGACTGAGCATCTCTTCAGCCCCATAATCACTCGATGGCAAGCAGTCGAACTAATGTCATTAAACTGCTTGCACTTACGGCGAAATGGCGGATTTGCAAATAAACTGTGCACGCGTGCTTGTTTGTTATGCAGCTCTTTGCTGCTTAAAAAGTGTGCACGCGGCTGAGTTGCATATCCAAGGTGTCCTCTTTAGCTTTTTTTTGGAAATGCGTCATGAAACATTAAAAAAGTCCAGCGGATTGGCCGCTGGACTCGGGTTGGGTTAGGTTTGGGAGGTGCTGGTAGTTTAGGTTGTTGGGTTCTAGGGCACCTCGTTCAGCCGCTTGAATTAAGCATCGCTGAGTTGTTGTCGGCAGGACTCTAGCAATTTCTTGGTTGCCTTGATTCCATCGGCTTCGCTCAATTTGCCGCCTTCGTATTCGATGCCAACCCATCCGTGATAGCCGGAGTCCATGACCATTTGCATGACTTTCAGATAGTCCGTTGCGGTTTCGTTTCCATCGGCATCGAAGTCGTGGCTTTTCGCGCTGACCGCTTTGGCGAAGGGCAGTAAAGCCGACATTCCCAGATAGCGGTCGTACCAGTCCTGCTTTCCGGTTTTCTTGTTTTTACCGATACGGAAGTTGCCAAAATCGGGAAGGGTTCCGCAATTGTCCATGTTGACCTTTCTGATAACCTGGGCAAGCCATTGGCCATTAGACGAGAGACCACCGTGGTTCTCAACAATCACGTTGATCCCCATTTTTTCTGCGTATTGAGATAGTCTTCCGAGTCCATCGGCAGCAAGGGAGACTTGCTCTTGGTAGGAGCCTTGGGATTTCGCATTGACGCGGATTGAGTGGCAGCCGAGGAATTTTGCAGCGGAGACCCATTTGTGGTGATTTTCGATCGCTTTTTTTCGCGCTGCTTCGTTCGCGTCCCCCAGCGCACCTTCGCCGTCAATCATGATTAGGACGGATTCGACGCCGTGGTCGGCGGCTCGTTTTTTCATTTCGCCTAAGTATTTTTCGTCTCCGGCCTTATCTTTGAAGAACTGGTTTACGTATTCGATGCCGGAAATTCCAAATTCTTCTTTGGCGGTCTTCGCGAAATCGAGGTTATCCAGTTTACCACTTCGAAGTGTTCGGTGGAGCGACCATTGAGCCAGGGAGATTTCGAATAATTCTTCCTTGGCGGGGGCGTTATTAAGTAAGTTAGCTTGAGCTAGATTTCCTGTGGCTCCAATTGCAGCGGCGGCTCCGGTGGCTGCCAAAAATTGGCGACGATTAAATCCAGTGTTCATCGGGGGCTCCATGGGTTGTATCGCGGTATCAATGAATGCCTCGTGTCGTTTACGAGGTTGGTTAGCACGAAGTATAGTTTTCGCCACCGGAGGTGGCAAACCGAATGCGTTTTTTGACACAGGAATGGGAAAAGCAGCCTCCAATTTGCGTGTGTAGGCTGATTTCTTAATCTGATTAGCTCGGTGCCGAGGGAGTTTCCGTTGGGAGTCGGTGGGTTTTGGTATAGGATTGCACGCTCTCACTGCTGAGATTGGTAGGCGATTAAGGCTGGATGATTAACGGGACCTTGGGGGTGCATTGATTGGCTGGCCTTAGAATTCCTTTGGCAAAGGTGTTCTTTTTATTGAAGAGGGGCCTAGGCAGTGGGTGTTGATTGTATCCGAGCCGGGGTAATGAATTTTTTGAAAAGGCAATAAACTGGGGTCTATGAATAGCTGTAAGGAAATTAAGCCTGTATTTTCGCCGGTTGCGTCGTCCATTCGGCCTCCCGGTTCGAAGAGCCTCACTAATCGTGCACTTCCCATTGCAGCCATGGCTTCAGGGCGATCGGTGCTGCAGGGAGTCCTTGATAGCGACGATACGCGGGTGATGATTGAGTCTTTAAATCGCGTAGGAATTTTAGTCGCTCATGACGCCACTTCCTCAAGTGCCGTCGTTGAGGGGGTGGGTGGTTTGGTTCCCAATCAGAAAGCCGACTTGTTTATTGGAAACAGTGGCACCACCATTCGATTTTTAACCGCTTTATTGGCGGTTGCTGGTGGCGATTACAGGCTTGATGGGATTCCGCGAATGCGGCAACGGCCGATCGGACCGTTGGTGGAGGCACTTCAGATGCTTCATCTTAATGTAGAGACTGGCTCACCCGGTGGTTGTCCACCGGTTCGAATTTTAACTCAGCGTTCTCAGGGCGGGACGGTTAGGATCCAGGGGAGTTTGTCCAGTCAGTATTTAAGTGGGTTGATGATGGCAGCCCTGTTGGCTGCTCACGATACGGTAATTGAGATAGAAGGAGTGTTGATATCCCGTCCCTATGTTGAGATGACGAAGCGCGTGATGGGGGCATTTGGAGTAGGGATTGAAGTCGACCAGCAATTTCGGAGATTTGAAATTGGTGGTGGGCAAACGTATCGAGCGACTGACTATCAAATCGAGCCCGATGCTTCTTCTGCCAGTTACTTTTGGGCGGTTGCTGCTATTTGCGGAGGTTCGGCGACTGTTCTGGGACTCGATCAGGGATCGCTTCAAGGGGATGTCGGTTTTGTGAATTGCCTTGAGCAGATGGGATGTGAAGTGGAGTGGGGGGCGGGGCAGATAACGGTCCACGGACCTGCGAAGCGTGGAATCGACATCGATATGTCTAATGTTAGTGATACCGTGCAAACACTCGCTGCGGTTGCCTTGTTCGTTGAGGGAACGACAAACGTCCGAAATATCGCCCACAATCGCGTTAAAGAAACGGATCGCATTGGCAATCTCGCGATTGAGTTGCGGAAGCTTGGCGCGACGGTGGAGGAGCGTGAGGACGGTCTGGCGATTCACCCCGGACCAACGCGGCCTGCAGAAATCGAGACTTATGATGACCATCGGATGGCGATGAGCTTAGCGTTGGTCGGTTTGAGGCAGGCTGGAGTTAAGATTTTGGATCCTAACTGTGTCTCCAAGACCTACCCAGATTTCTTTGAAGATCTAGAGGTTTTTTTGAGAAACTAGGTGCCCGGTCGAATGGAAGGATTCCATTTCGGTGTTCGTCATCGCCTGACCTGTGTCTCCGGTTTCGTTAGATGCGATAGCACCTAACTTGCCGTTGTCGGGTTTTTGTCTTCAATTTAAACTGCCTAGATTGCTGTTTGTATATTCCGGTTACCTAGGTTTCCATTCATGCGTGAAACTCTTTGGCACGTCATTATTTTGCTGGGTGTAGCTACGGTTGTCTATTTTTTCAACCTTGGTGAGACGCAGTTGTGGGATCGAGATGAACCCCGTAATGCAGGGTGTGCCGCCGAGATGTTGGCTCAAGGTCAGTGGGTGGTGCCTATCTTTAATGACGAGCTAAGGCATCAGAAGCCAGTTTTGTTGTATTGGCTAATTATGTCCGCCTATTCCCTGATGGGAGTTAATGAATTTGCGGCGAGATTTTGGTCGGCTGCTTTAGCAACTGGAACAACCCTGGCTACCTACACACTAGCCCGAAGATTACTGGGTTCCAGGGTTGCGTTGTACGCGGCGATCGCCCTGTCGACCAGTCTTATGTTCGATGTCGCAGCAAGAGCCGCAACACCTGATTCCGTTTTAATTTTTTGCGGAACAATGGCGTTAATGATCTATGTCCTTGGGACTTTTGCGAGGAAGGATGGCGAGGTTCGGTTAGTTCGAGAGGGCGTTTGGTTCCCAACTAGTCAGTGGTCTGTCTTTGGCATATATCTGATGCTTGGTTTGGGTGTTTTGGCAAAAGGCCCAGTCGGGTTTTTGTTACCAATGGCCATGATAGGTTTGTTCATGTTGATTCAGACACTGCCCAGGCTCAATCATGATTCATCGATGATTGGGCGGGGGCCTGTTCTGGGTTTCTTTGTTAACTGTTTAAGGATTTTTCATCCCTCGCATTTCTTGAAAACCTTGTGGGCGATGCGGCCTCTTACCGGTGCGTTTCTCGTTTTAGCCATCGCTTTGCCATGGTACATCATGGTGGATCGGCGTACGGGAGGAGATTTTACACGCATGTTTTTCTTGGGGGAGCATTTCGGGCGCGCTACAGAATCGCTGGAGAACCACTCCGGTGGCATTTGGTTTTATCCGGTTGCAATTCTAATTGGTTTTTTTCCTTGGTCAGTGTTTTGGGGGCCGGTCGCCATTGGTCTACTGAAAAATGGTAGATCAACTCAGGACATTCCTCGTGATAAAATATCGGGTGCAAGAGTTTCGGCTTGTTTGATGTTGTGCTGGGTTGGTGTTCAGGTGGTTGCGTTTACGATTGCCCAAACGAAGTTGCCAAGTTATGTGACTCCCTGTTATCCAGCATTGGCTGTGCTGACCGCAACTTATCTGTGTCAGTTTGCACAGGATCGATCGACAGTTGATCAAAAGTGGTTCGCCGCGGCTTTAGGAGGTTTGCTATTGGCGGGTTTGTTAATTGTGATGGGGGGCAGTTGGGCGACGGCCACGTATTTACCAAGTCAAACTTGGCTGGCAATGCTCGGCATGATTCCAATTCTGGGCGGGGTGGGGTTGATTTATGCCGTTGCCAATAATCGACACCATTGGATTGCGCCTGTCTTTTCCGTGATGGCGTTGCTGTTTTGTGTGGGGCTGTTTGGTTATGGAACGGTATCGGTTGGAAAGGAGCA
>JAALLA010000270.1 GCA_011087765.1 Pirellulaceae bacterium | reverse complement strand
GTCTGGTGCCCATTGGCAGCAGTAACTATCTCTGGACGTAAGGTCGGATCACCTGCGCCGCCCGCTGTTACCAAAACATCAAATTCGGGAAATTGATTAGCTAACTCTCGACTTGACTCCAAGTCGGCAAAAGCCACGAGCACTTTGAAATCGCAATCAGCAATTTTGGGAATCACTTTTTTCAAACCAGCAGCCGCTTCTTGTGTCTCAACATGCTCCTGCTTAATCGATTCAAGATGCTCATCACCAAGCACCATCGTAATACCAATCCGCTTCCCACCTTTTTCGACAACTAAATGATCGTTCGTCATCCCGAGCAGATCAACATTGGCACAGGTAAAAGGGCTTGCCCCGTTATCTACGTTGGCAATCGTTTGCGCTAAATCAATCGCTGGCAACTTTAAATCATCGGGACCAAGCCCAATGAATTCGTAACCCATTTGATCACAGAGCGCCTCGTAAGTTTTTCGAATCTTAATTAATGGCTGCTGCCCGAACCTTCTGACTTGGTTGCCCGCATCAATCGAAACAACATCCCAATCGCGCTCTTGCAATATCTTTTGAACTGCATGCCGACGCATCAGGCCGCCTTTTTGGCGAGCAAGTGTGATACAGCCACATGGCTCAATGTAACCGTGTTGACGGCCAGAAATGAAAAGCACGAACTTGGGCTTGTCCCAGGCCTTCACCAGATCTGCAGCCGTTTTATCGTCTGTGGAAGAGTTTTCGCTAGCATCAAAACGACTGATAGATCTGCTGGCAAACAGACTAGCATCAGGTTGCTTGCTCCCAATGGAAACAAAAGCAAAAAACAGACCTAGCCCGGCTAGTAAAAAACGTCCCGCAATCCAAGCAAATTTCATGGAATCTACGCTCGCAGGTCAAACTGCGCCAAAGGAAATCATGAATGAAATTAAAACGCGTGACCCATCAGGCATCACCCGAAACCACCATCGCAAGGATACAGGGACGCCCCGACTGGGTAAATGGCAACGATTGAATTTAGCAGTCAGAAACGTGCTCGACACCACGGAACCACGATTGGCAAGTTATTCCGCAAGTAACTGGAGGAAAAAACGAACCCGCTGACCAACTTCATCTCGGCAATTTCTTGATTCGTTCACGGAGTAAATTTCGACACTTGGTGAAAAACTCCTGAAAATCTTCTCTTTGATAATCAGGGTACGTCCATCGACTACTGGTCCATTGCTTCGCCCGATAGTGCAGGGTGACCTCCGCAAAAATCCCATCCGATAAGTAGATGCGGTGATCTCGATCTTTGGTTGTCGCTAACACAAGCTTCGCTTCGCTAATATATCCGGGGTCAATATTTAGCGGACGAACCTCATCTGCCTGCGCGACTTCTGAATACTCCTCTTCCCATTTATTGGATTGATGTTTTTTGGGAGCCAGGTCACTTGGCTGGAGCAACCGTTCGAAAGCAATAAATTGCTTCTTTAAATCAGTGCCCATCGACTCAGTATAAAAGCTGGTTTCGGTAAAGTTGAACACTGGACTTCGAAGCGTTACTTCCCCCCACGCTTCGCTTGTCTTTTCGATCGTCCAGTCCAGCGCTTCTAGGTAGCGACTGGTCACTGCCGCGATCAACAAAACCGGTTTATGCTTTACAATTTCACCCACAGCAATCCAACCACTCAATAAACATAAACACTAGAAAACCCTGGATCTGCTTCATCACGCCACCATGAAAAGCCAAACCTCAACCGATGCGATTAGTATGATTTCGCAAATATGCCACGCGTCCGAGTCGGCTTACCCGTAAAAATACACACTCCAGGTTCGACGTCTCGGTCCACTGGCGTACATCTCGGAGTCACCTTTAAGGGAACTAACATTTCGTCCGTTTCAGGGCAGTCAACG
Source organism: Pirellulaceae bacterium (assembly GCA_011087765.1). Lineage (GTDB taxonomy): Bacteria > Planctomycetota > Planctomycetia > Pirellulales > Pirellulaceae > Mariniblastus. The sequence continues at coordinate 3,470 of JAALLA010000270.1, read as the reverse complement.
AAATAGCATTCAGCGAAACCACCATGGACTTCCGGCTTTGCTTCATTCTCTGGAGTGAAAAAGGCTTTAAACTCATCGAAGGAATTGATTTGTTGGGTGTTGTCCACCCGAAGCTTGAGCGCCTTGTCGTAAAGTCCTTGCTGCATTTCCTCCAGGATCTCACTAACCCGTTCAACAAACTCCACTCGAGGCATCCCAAATGATTTCGGCTGGTCTCGGCGTCCAACGAACAAACTGTCATTTTTAATATCGCGAGGCCCAACTTCCAACCGAATAGGCACCCCTCTTTTAATGTGGAACCATTTTTTCTCACCACCACGCTTGTCGCTGTCGTCGACAAAGACTGCGACGCGTTTCCCATCGTACTGGACCTCTCCAAGTTCCTTCGCAAGTGATGTGCAATAATCCATCACCTCGGCTCGTTCTTCTTCCTTGCGAATCACAGGGCAGATCACCACGTGCTTGGGAGCTAATCGGGGCGGCAGCACCAAACCGTCATCGTCGCTATGGGTCATAATCAGCGCACCCACCAAACGCGTTGAGACTCCCCAAGAAGTGGTCCACGCGTAGGATTCCCCCCCCTCAGCATTTTGATACTTTATTTCCTGAGCTTTTGAAAAATTCTGTCCAAGAAAATGAGACGTGCCTGCCTGGAGTGCCTTCCGGTCCTGCATCATCGCCTCAATCGAAAGCGTCATATCGGCACCGGGAAAACGCTCCCCCTCAGTCTTTTCACCTTTCACCACAGGCATCGCCATGTACTCTTCAGCAAATTTCGCGTAGACGTCGAGCATCAAACGAGTTTCATCAAGCGCCTCTTCCTTTGTCGCATGTGCGGTGTGCCCCTCCTGCCATAGAAACTCAGCAGTACGCAAAAACAGGCGGACACGCATTTCCCACCGAACGACATTACACCACTGATTTATTTTCAAAGGTAAATCGCGATAGGACTCGATCCACTTCGCGAACATGTGACCAATGATCGTTTCACTCGTCGGCCGTACAATCAGCGGTTCCTCTAATTTCCCCGCCGGCACCAGACCGCCGTCAGCCCCCGGCTCAAGCCGATGATGTGTGACTACCGCACATTCCTTGGCGAAGCCCTCAACATGCTCTGCTTCTTTTTCTAAAAAACTTTTCGGGATAAAGAGCGGGAAATAGGCGTTTTCATGCCCAGTCTCCTTGAACATTCCATCCAGCACCCCCTGCATATTCTCCCAAAGTGCGTAGCCCCATGGTTTGATGACCATGCAGCCGCGAACCGGTGAGTTTTCAGCAAGATCAGCAGAGCGAACAATTTGCTGATACCAACCAGGATAGTCCTCAGAACGAGTAGGGGAGATTCCAGTTTTAGCCATTTCCAATCAACAATCATTTCAGGTTTAAGGGCGGATGTAGTCATCTTTTGAGCTCCTTATTCTACGCTTTGCCAGCCGATGCCAAAAGGACTCTCTAGCCGAACCAAGTACCAGATTACTCTTCCTTTTGTCTGCACCCGTTCTTGATGCAAATTGCAACGGCACCTAAAATCCCCAATTCGGCTGTTCCAGCCTGTCAGGTCACCTAGCCACTCACTCCTTTTCATTGAAGTAAAGCCAAAATGCCTAATCGCCGTTACGTAAACGAACTATCTGATGGTGAAGCAATCGAACAGGTCTTCTTGGCCTCTGAAAAGCAACTCAGGACCAACCGCAACGGGAACCTCTACTTACAAGTCCGGCTTAATGATCGGACAGGCTCCGTCACTTCGATGCTTTGGAATGCGAGTCAGAAGCATCACGATGCTTTTGATAACGGCGATTTTGTCCGCGTTAAAGGAACTGCACAACTCTACAACGGCGGCATGCAGATTCTTGCCAAACAATTTGACAAAGTCGACAATTCTGAAATCGATGAATCGGATTTCGTCACACTTTCTAATCAAAAACTAGAATCGATGCTCGGTCGAGTCGCTGAACTATTGCGAAGCATGAGCAACGTTCACCTTCGCAACCTAGCCGAATGCTACCTCGTTGATGACTCATTTATGAGTGGACTACGCTCGGCTCCAGCTGGCGTGAAAAATCACCATGCGTATCACGGCGGGCTACTTGAGCACATCCTCTCCCTCATGGAAGTCTGTCAGCTCGTCGCTCCAAGATACCCTGAACTTAATACCGACCTCCTGCTCATGGGTGCTTTTCTCCACGACAGTGGAAAAATTAGAGAACTCACCTATTCTCCTGATCTTGGCTACAGCGATGCAGGACAATTGCTTGGCCATCTGGTCCAAGGTGTTTCTATGCTCGATGAGATGATCGCAGAAACTGAAAAACAGGCGAATGAATCATTCCCCGTCGACCTTGCCAACCAGCTTCGCCATATGATCGTTTCACACCATGGGCAATATGAATTTGGCAGTCCCAAGTTACCAATGACGCTCGAAGCCATCACACTTCATCATCTCGACAACTTAGACGCCAAGATTCATAGCGTTTCTAAATTGATCGAAGAGGACGTTAATAAATCAAGTCCGTGGACCGTTTACCACCCCTCCATTGGCCGCAAGATATACAAAGGCCAAACGCCTTAAACCCATCCGGATCCACCGAATTGCCACCGACTCTCCCTCCGCAGGTTTACGCAGCGGATTGGCAGACTTATCAATTGAGTCAGTTGCGACGCCCACTGCCTGCAGAAGTCACCCTTCTTCGCCTGCGTTTCCATTGCAAAACCAACAGGCTCGTCGCCTCAGATGCCACCTCGGAAACGATTTAACCGGCAGCACCGCTTTTATAAAACCGAGATACCCGGAATTGCGGTAAATCGCCGTTTCCAGTAGCTATTTGGCGGTCTGCAAAATAAACTTTATTCATGAATGCAGCAAAACAAGTGGAAAAATTAATTCTCGAATTGGTCCTAAGCGACAACTATCAACCGCTCAAACCCAAAGCGATCGCAAAGAAACTCAAACTTCTGGATGAAGAACGTGAGGTAAAACGAACGATCAAGAGGTTGATTAAAAAAGGAAAACTTGCCTACGGCTCAAAACACCTAGTCGTTCGTTCTAAGCAAAAACCTCAAGCCGCGAATAACCGGTCCAATAAAACCGACGCACGCGACAAAAACATTACCGGACGTTTTCGAAAAAATTCGGGCGGCTTTGGATTCGTCACCCCTGAAAACTCTGTCGCCACAGACCGGTCCGACGACATCTTTATCCCCAAATCCAAAACTTCCGATGCCTCCGATCGGGACATCGTAAAAATTCGAATTTCCAAAGCACGCGGGCGGGCCAGCGGACAAATCATCGAAGTTGTACAACGGCACACTCATCGTTTTGTCGGAACCTATCGAACCACTGGCGACTTCGGAATCGTTGATGTCGACGGAGGCGTTTTCGAATCGGGAATACTTGTTGGAGATGCCGGAGCAAAAAATTGCAAAGTCGATGACAAAGTCGTAATCGAAATTGCAAATTTCCCCTCTCT
>JAALLA010000269.1 GCA_011087765.1 Pirellulaceae bacterium | reverse complement strand
CTGCATTTGTCTCACAGCTTTATCTGGAACGACGGCAACCAGCCTGGCCAGTTGCTGCGAAAGCAATTTCAACATCCGCTTGGTTTTACCAGGAGACTCTTGCCAAAGTCGATCGTGAAGGTTCACCTTCCATCCCTGAACTTCGAAACTCGCATGACTTTCCAATTTAAAATGGGGATCATTAGTCCCTCGCAACCGCTCAGTTAACTCCGCGGACATCCGGTCACGCACCTCTCGGTATTCGGGGGAGTTTGCCAAATTCACCAATTGATCCGGATCCGATGACAATTCATAGAGTTCCTCATCATCACGCTCACCAAAAGCCAACTGATTCAATTTCTCGACGCTTGGTTCCTCGTCAATTTCTAACATCCACTGTTTACTAGGCGATGGGTCAGCATCAAACGAGAATGCTGGCGGTTGAGTCGGCCAAGGCGTCTTCAAAAAATCGTAATGAGGTTGCTTTCCAGCTTGCTGCCCCTGCTTCCAACTCGCAGGAGAAAAATTTCGAATATACAAATACTCTGCATCCCGCAACGCTCGGGAGGGCAAGTAATACACGTGCTTTTCCCGACCGGTTAAAACCGAATTTCGTTTCACATCAATCCAATTGCCTTGCTCTAACTCCAACTGGCTGCGTAAGGAACCACCACTGACAACCGAGGGAATATCGATTCCACAAGCATCGAGAATCGTAGGAGCCATGTCGACGAAGGAAACGAAATCTGAAACTCGGCGATTTGGATGAAGATTACCTCCCCAGCGAATGGCCATCGGGACGCGCGTTCCAGCGTCGTAAAGCGTCGCCTTGGCTCTCGGAAAAGGCATTCCGTTGTCACCCGTCATAATCAACAGGGTGTTATCCAGTTCTCCTATCTCAGTCAATCGGTCAACTATCTCTCCCGCAAACTGATCGAGCTTTTGAATGCGCAAAAAGTAGTCACCAATATCCGTCCGCACGTCTGGTGAATCGGGAAGCCACGCGGGCACATCATCTTTCGCGATCTTCATGCCATTCAATTCACTCGAACGCCAAGGGTAGGGGCGATGCGGCTCCCCAGCCCCGTACCAACAACCAAATGGCTGGCCTGATTTTCGGGCTGAAAGAAATTGAACAAAATTTTTATAGCGTTTACCGCAGGGATCATTTCCCCGAAACAAATGCTGACTTGGCTCCGCCCCCTTCCTCGAGAATCCAACTAAATACCCAGCTTGAGCGAGAAGATCCGGATAGACCGGAACATCCGCCTGCAAGGAACCGCCTAGTCGTTCTGCACCTTGCAACCGCCAATGATACTGTCCCGTTAGAAACGCAAAACGAGCCGGCGTGCAGGACGGTGCATTGGAAAATGCATTTTCAAACAACACGCCTTCCCGCGCGATGCGGTCAAAGACAGGTGTCCTTAAAACCGAGTTGCCAAGAATCGAGGCGTGTGGCCAGGACCAGTCATCCCCCATAATGACCACAACATTCGTCTTCTGTTGCGATCGTTCAACCGGATTAACCTCAATACCTGACCCGCCCTCCCGAGCAAAAATCGGGAAACTAGCCAGGCAAACCAACAAAATCGATAGGCATAATCGAAATATTGAAACCGGGTTGATTCTCATCGCCGATACTCCTCAATCTGGTCAACTTCGGTTTGAAAACACTCTTGCCAAGCACCTGTGCGCCCACCGAAGGGACAGCCTTCGCTCAGGGCATTACCAAAGCTCGCGATCAATCACCGACTTGGTCAGCTTGGCCAGCCTAGCGCAGTTCGCCTCACATCTTTAATCTTCTGCCTTCTCGGGGGCAGGGTGGTGCAGTAGTGCATCCGCTTCGTCAAGCCGAGGATGCAGATCCCGCAAATCATCACCGCTGATTCCACGTCCCTCATTCATTCCGCTCATTGTCACAAGCGTTTGATAAATTGCGTGAATGGCGGCTTCGACATCGCCAGTATGCCCCGACTCCGAAATCGTATGCATGTTGCGAATTGGAAAACCAATCGAGGCACTTGCCGAATCAACTGCTGCAAAGACAGCAGCCATCGCATCAGTCCCCGTATCCCGTCCGGCCAGTTCGTGCTGCACAGGAATTCCGTGTTTCAAAGAGACCTCAGTCAACAAGGAATTAAGTGCGGCGCTCGTGATTGCTCCGTGAGTCAGGGTATAACCGTCCCCCATCGCGACGGGCTCATAACGGCGATCTCCAATTCCGGGCGCTGCCGTAAAATCATGCGCGACATCGACCGCGATGGTAACATCGGGACTGAACTCTTTCGCCAAAACACGGCTTCCGAAACGGCCAATTTCTTCATGCGAAGCCATCGCACCAAGATAGCGAATATTTTTCATCGGTGCCGCTTCTGCCATTAGCCTCGCAATTTCTGCGGTAACAAAACACCCCAGGCCGTTATCGAGATAAGCCCCTGTAAATGTGTTTGGAGCAAATCCCGGTTCGATTGGGCGATCGTAGAGAATCGGATCACCAGGTCGAATTCCGAGCGCTTCGATCTGGGCTTTTTTATCTTCGCCATGAATATGAAGTTCCAGATACATCATTTTTGTTTTGATTCCATCGTCCCCACTCCGAAGTTTTGGATCAGCAAAATGAATTGCACCAATCGCCTCAATGGTTCCCCCGCGAATCACTCGCCATTCACCCGGACTTTCCGGGTGCTCACTGAACAACTTGACTTTATGCCCGATCAATGTGGTGGGTAACATGGAATCAGAATTTACCCAGATTTTTCCATCGTCGCCAATGCTTCTCACCTGCATTCGAATTTTGTCAGCATGCCCAATAACCATGACGGAAAACGCATCTTCATCGTCGGGTCTGGTGTCCAGAACAATCCCCGCGTTTCCCTTGAACGTATGAATTTTCCAGTCCGCAGGCATGAAACTTTTCATATACGGTTCAAGCACGCCTCTTGTCATTGCCGCCTCTAAACCGATCGGACTGGGAGCGTCAAGAATCTTCCGCATCAACTCAAAACGTTCCGCTGACATTTCGACTTCCCACGGCTTTAATTCGTTATTCACTTCACCCTCACATGTGTAAAATTTCAAAAAGTTCTCTCACTCAACGCTCATCGCCGACCACTCTTCACTCGTAATTTTAAACAAGTCCACCGTTTGACCATAGTACTTGTCCGTTAGCCCTTGAGGCTTCATCCCCAATCGGCGGGCGACTTTCTGGGATCTCAGATTGTCGGGGCCAGTCACAGCATAAATTTGTTGTAGATCTTGAACGACGAACGCCAATTCGATCATTTTCCGACCACCTTCTGTGGCATATCCCTTACTCCAGTGTGCCTGGGCAAGATGCCAACCGACTTCTATCTCTTCCGTGAAATTCCCATCTCCATCAGGAAGAGGCTTCATTAACATCGCACCCACCAGTTGGTTTGTCCGTTTCAAAAAAGCTGGCCAACTCCCCCAGGCGTTCGGCAATTTCTGATTTCTTTGCACCAATCCGGCAATGCGTTCCTCCATCCCCGTCAGGCAAGTCTCCGTTTGCCCGCCAATCCACTGGGTAACCTCGGGGTCTCCATAAATCTCCAGCGCCGCCGCTGCGAGCCCAGAATGCCAATTCCCAACCCACAGACGTTGAGTCTCAAAAACAACAGAGGAGTTCAAGTTATCCATCAATTATTTTCACTTGCCAAGCCTTTTGAACCAAGCTGCAGTACTAATAAAAAATCGCACCGGAAACACGCAAGATTGAAATCTTTGATTGGCGGGGGAACTACCCGTTAAGTGCACTTAAAACTTCTTCATCGGTAGGAAATCGTCCGACGCGGTTCTTAGAGAAAACTAGTTCACCATCGGCAACCACCTCAAAACAACCACCACTCGATGAAAGCAATTGAACCTCGGCACCCAAAGCTGACTTAATGACCGCTGCCAAACTGGTAGCTTGAGGCAGATAGTTTCAGGACTCGCAATACTCGATTGAGACTACCATATTTGCATCCATCAAAAATAAATAAAACCTGAACCCTGCGAACACCTGGCTCAAGTCAGTTAAGACTAAAGCAAGGTGGAAAATCTTGCGTCGCTCCCTGCTCGCTTTCCGACACTTTTATTTGCCCGTTTAAAATTTCGAGCACCACCTGGCCACGCTCAGCCAAATCTACGGTCTCCAGCACCTGCTGCTGCTCGGTAATTCCAGCTCCACAGGAATAGCAAACCATGTCGATGAGCTGGCCGAGTGGCAAATCCTCTCCAAGAAATTGGTCGAGTGCATCCTGATGCCAACCAGCACGGTAGCTCGCCAGCTTTCGGAACTTAGTACAGATCTCGGTTCTTAACTTCGTGAATTCGTGCCCCTGAGACCACTGTTCTTCTACGATGCGAACTTCGGCCATCCGGTATCGAGTCTCCGTAACTAACTCAGAAACGATTTCCGCTCGACTCACTCCGACCAAGAAAATGTTGTATCGACCATCCTCCAACTTGGTGTGTGACAAAATCTTACCGATGCAAACGGTCTTCGCGATCGAGGGCACATCACTCTGGTGCGTTTTCCATTGCGAATCGATCAACGCCATGGTAATCAGCTGGTCGGACTCGAGCGCATCTTCAGCGAGCGCTTTGTAGCGAGGCTCAAAAAGCTGCAGCGCCTGCACAATGCCGGGAAACAACACGACATTGGGCAGCGGGAACAGGCGGACGACGTTGCCAAAATCTTCTGGCAGAGAATGTTCGGACTTTATTGGAGAACCCATGAACTAAGGAAAAAGTTTTTCCGTGCGATATCCAAATTCGAATTAATCGCGTAACGATATAAAAATTTGTAAGACGTACCAAAAGAGCAGGGCAACGGACGCAAACAAGGTTAACGAGGCAGCAACGTATTGGTCAGTTCGGTAGTACCTCAGAACGTTCGAGGTGCTGTAAAGAATCGATGCACAGGCAAGCAAAACCATCGCTCCAGAGAACCAAAGGCCGAGGGACAATCCTCCCATAAAAACCGATGCGACAATCAAACCCATCGCAACAATACCGCCAGCAGCGATTCCCCACCTGAGAAACGAAAAATCAGCTTTCGTTACCAGGACCGTGACCGTCAATCCACCAAAGACAAACGTGGTTACAATACCAGCCGACTCAATTGCTCCAGGGGCATAGGTCTGAGCAATATATAGCAGCGGCACGAGGATCAAAGCCTCGGCGACCACGTACATCCCCAACCCGGCGTATTGCATACCCTGTGAAGTGTCACTCCGAGCCCAACGGTCAGCGACTACACTGACCAACATGAATCCGCCCAGGACAACGAGCCACGTCATCTGCCCCAACCGCTGCAGCAATCCTTCAATTTGATCATAAAATACGGTTAAAATTACCGTGTCGATTGCGATACAGGCCAGAATCGCTC
>JAALLA010000268.1 GCA_011087765.1 Pirellulaceae bacterium | reverse complement strand
CATTAGCAAGTTGAATTTCAAAACCCTCTCCCCAGGCCCGCTTTAATTTTTGAAATAAAGATCTCAGTCTTGGTTCAAAATTTCGATCGATCGGTAACTGCTCCGATTGAACTTGTCCAGCGATTGCCGCTAAAGCCTGCGCAACCACCGCCCGCTCTGCATCCGTCGATGAGTCATCAGCGTTAGAAACAGAGGCTAAACAATTAAGCCAATGGATACGGTCCTCTAAAGCGAGCTTTGACTTTTCTAATTCAAAACACATTTGAGCAAACAAATCAGGAGAGCTATTACCAAGCAAAGCGGCGAGCCGCCCCAATTCAAAGCGGATCTCTCGTTTATTTTTAAATTCAAGACCACGAGAAATCTCCAGTAATTTTGAGATCTTATCCGCAATTCCAGAGCCCTCTTTTTGACTCATCTCCAATGGAACTCTTGGCGTATAACCTGCAAACATTGCCTTTGATTTCTCTCCGCCGCAGCCACTCAACACCAACTGCCCTAAACGAACTAAAACAAGCGATTCCCAGTCTTTTGGTACCGAATTCAAAACATCGTCTAAAACTTCCACTCGCTTTTGCGGATTACCATCTAACCTTGAGACGCGGCAGACAAGCTTGATTGGTTCGGGCCAAGTTTCGACAAATGGAATGGACGCCTCGCTCCAGTCAGAAAAAATCCCCATCCACAAAGCGGCATTCGAAGCATTCATTCCCAACACGCTCTTATTGAGAGTATCACTAAGCCTTTGAATCTGTTGATCATCATATTGAGACCGCAAATCGGATTCACTCCATCCGATTACTGATCGCAAAAGTAAATCGCCCGGATCGCCCAATGACTCTGAGTTCATCCACTGACTCAGCCAAATTTCGCGGAAATCCAAGACGGGCGGCGGCTTCTCAAGGACTGTTGGAGACAACGGGGCACCGCGGTCGACTGGACTCACCCGATAGACACCTCCTTCGGTTCCTCTGCCACCAACACTGATTAAAAGATCGCCCCCGGAATCAAAATCGAGATCAGTTACCGCGAATCCGGCTTGCCCTTTCGCCACCGCAAAATTTTCAAAATCAAGACGATTCCCCTCCGGCTGGGACATCCTCGATATGAAAACACGCCCAAACGTCCAGTCTGCAATAAACAAATCGTCCGCGTTAACTCCCGACACAGTTCCCTCGGGCGACGCTCCTCGTTTTGCAATTTTGACTCCTGTTGGGCTACCTCGACCAAGAGAGTCAATTACCACGGGCATATCGAAATAATAATCCGGGCGCTTCCAACCAGCCGAAACCCAACCGGCATCGTCACCCGCACGAATTTGAAATACCCTAGTCGGTCGATACCAAGGTAACGAGATATCACGTTCGCCATCACTGTCAAATACAAAGACACTCCCGTCATCGGCAAAATCGAAATCATAAGCATTTCGAAATCCGTGCGCGAAACTCTCTCTCTTTCGCCAGTCAGGACTGATCCTCATCAAAAATCCAGCTCTGGGATTTTTGACTGGCGTGCTAGGCAACGAATTATACTCAGGCAAAATCGGCACGCCGTTACCGGCAATCAGATACCACCAGCCATCCGGGCCTTTTCTTATCGCGTGTGCATCATGTTCACCGCCCGTTTTGATCGCCAACATTTTCTCTGGAGGCCCGTCAGCAACGCCGTCTCGATCGACATCTGAAAACTTCCATACTCCGCCATCTCCTGTGCACAGTATATTCGTCTGGTCAAAACCGATCCCCTGAGCGCCAGATTTCAAACGATCCGAAAACAGACTGGCGTCTTCAAAAACACCATCTCCATCGGAATCCACCAAGACTTTTATGTAACCGGGACCTGACACGAAGACGCGGCCTTCGGGATCGACCGCCATACAGAAAATGTTACTTGCGATTTTATCGGTCGCGACTTGGCTGATTTCAAACCCGCTTTCGACGGCAATTCCTTTCGCCCCCTGGGCAAGGAGTCGGTTTCCCGGCAAGCCTTCGTCAATCGAGCAAAGCAAGCACAGAGATGCCGCAAAACCCAGTAACCACCTCATGACAAATAGCCTTTCGCAGCTTTGCTGAGTCTTAAAATGCGCAATTCAGGAAACGTCGCCCGATTCGATTGTCGCATTCGTCGAATTCCCAGGCAAGCCTGAACTGGCTGTAAACCGTGTCAGGAGAATTCCGGTTGTGGCCACCGCCAAGCCGACTAAGGCCCACGCCACTGGAATTGATTCATCTTCCCCTGGGAACCAGGAGTAATCACTCAACGTCGGTTGATAATAGGCAAGAAAAACAACAATGCCGTTGTTTAAGGAATGTAAAATCACGCCCGGCCAAATGGAATTGGATTTAAACGCTAAGTAACCAAGCATCACCCCAATGAGTGTCGAAGGCAGCAGACGATCAAGCGCGATCACACTGTTAGAGAGGACGTGAAATGAGCCAAACACCAAAGCTGAAATTAAAATCGACTTCCAAACAGAATTCCATTTCAACAGAGATCGCAGCAACATTCCCCTAAAAAACCACTCTTCGCAAACCGCGGGGATCACCGAGAATGCAAACAGAATCACCAGCGGTGGAACCATTCGAATTCTTGCAACCTGTTCAGAGGTGGTTTCAATCAACTTGGCATGCCACTGTTCCTGCTTTTCACTTCCAAACAAAAGACCATAAGCTGCATGCCATCCCTCGGTCATGGTCATGACGAGCGGCCAAAGACTGATTCCAAGCAGAACCGCAGCCAAGAGGAAAACAACTCTCGGTCGTCTCAGCCCAAAACCACCCGCAAATCCGGTTTTCTGGTGCCGCGCCACTAACGCTGGTAAAATCATAAACGCCAGACAGGTAAAAACTCCCATCATCACATAACGGAAACTCAACTCAGCCGTCGTCTCAGCAGGCAACCTTCCAAGGAAACCAATCGAAAGAAAGTTCAGCGGAAATAACATCACAAGGCAAAACAGAGTCGCCGCCAAAGGAACCACGAGATTAGTTCGCGTTGGACGCTGAAACATCTCAACCAAGCTACCGTCACCGGAATAGAGAATCGAATCCGATCCAAAAATCCGGGCGGCTAGGCAAATCGCTAAATAGGTATACACGAGCGTCGAGATAACGGCGACGAACGAAGGCACCAAAATGACTTCGTTGTTAATAACGTCGCGAGCCAACAACAGAATATTGACCATCGGCACGACCGAATTAATTCCGTCAAGTGAAATTCCGGGAGCCATTGCCATCAAGCCAGGCCCGAGCGACAGGATAATAATGGGAATCAAATAAACCTGAGCTTCTTTGAAGCTCTTGGCAAAACTCGTAACGGCCAACAGCAATGCAGAAAAGAACGCACCAAACAAAATCAGCAGTAAGAAAATCTGAACCATCACACGGAAATCAAAAATACCACCGCCGAATTGCTGATCCAATTGAAAAACCCAAATGGTCACAAACATTCCGATCAAATTCAACAAAGCTGTGAAAATAGCGACCGTGAGTACCGCGATGAACTTCGCGACCAAAATCCCCACTCTTGGTAGAGGGGCAGCCATGAGAGTCTCTAAAGTTCCCCGTTCGCGTTCCCCGGCAGTCAAGTCTATCGCCGGATACACAGCACCCGTGATCGTCATCAACACTAAAATCAAGGGAACTAAAGACGCAAGTGGGAACGCGGAAGAAGGTTCTTGCTCGACAGCTTCCCCAATTAATTTTCGGCCGACGTTGACTACCGGCTCCGTTGAAATCCCTGCCATTTGCAAGCGAAACTCCCGATCAGCTAAATTGGCTTTTTCCAGCTGCTCCGCCAAATGATCCGCTGCGGCGAGAGAAAATGGGTCCTGCCGTGAGACAATCGTAAAGTCGCCGAGCCTTTTTCTAGTCGGATCGTTCAAATCAAAGATGATTCCCAAATCTGCTTCGCCAGCTTCGACATAGTCCGCCAACGAAGGATTGGCGTTCCCTGGAATAAATTGAAACCTAATCAGTTGCCACGGCGGAAAGCCGTTCTCTTCAGCCTCCAAACCGTTGACGTTCAAACTGCTGCCAATCGAATTTGAGTCGTCTTCCGAATTTAAATCATTTAACTGAAGCGGCGCACGCCCTCGTTCTGACGTTTTGTTATCAATGAATTTTATTCTCTCGCCAATGTTGGAAAAAACAAAATCGGCCTCTGCCTTTGACGTATTGCCAGAATACACCACCCGAATCTCCGGCATCTCACCTCCCGAAAAGAGAGAGGCATTGGAGAGCAGGAAAGTTTTGAAAATCAAACTGAGTGTTGGATAAACGAGAAGCGGCATTAGCACCAAAGTTACGATGGTCCTACGATCCCGCAATGTCTCTTTCAGTTCTTTCTGAGCAAGCCGCGTGAGTCGAAATCCAGTTCGCACCGTTTTTTTTGACTGGGCTGGCGGGGGGGTATTGTCATTTTGCGACATTGTCGAATCAAACTTGTTGAATAGGGGCAACGTTATCGTCTTCAATCAAATCAATAAACATCTCGACGAGATCAGATTTTCCAGTTTGTTTTTGGAGATCCTCGAGCGATCCGCTCAACACTTTTCTACCCCGATGCATCAACCCAAAACGGTTACAAACCCGCTGAGCCTGTTCGAGCCGGTGTGTACACAGGATAATTGACTTGTCGCGTTCGCGTAGAATGTCGATGTAATTGAAAATCACTTGACTACCAATCACATCCAAACCGAGGGTGGGCTCGTCGAGAATCATTACCGGGGGATCATGAATTAACGCTCTGGCGAGACTGAGACGTTGTTTTTGACCTGTGCTGAGTGTCGCACATCCTTGGTCAATGAATCCGGCCAGATCGAGGATTGAAGATAACTCTTCGATCCGCGTTTTGACCTCGTCTTCACTCAAACCATAAATTTCTCCAAAAAAGCCAAGCATCTCTCGCCCGGTCAGCCATTGATAGACGCCGGCAGCAGCAGAAACAAACCCGACTTGCCGTTTAACCTCATCTGGTTGATGGTCACTGCGATGGCCGGCAATCTCGGCATACCCCTCGTCCGGCTTTAACAGCCCAAGAATCATCCGCATCATGGTTGTCTTGCCCGCGCCATTGGGACCCAGTAGTCCGTAAACTTCTCCGGGGGCAACATCAAAAGAAACATCGGCAGCAGCACGGATCTCTCGTCGACCAGCATAAAATGTTTTCGAGAGGTGCTGGATTGAGATCATAAAAGTCGTTTTCAGATAAAATACTGGCCAGTCGTCTCCTACGCACAAACCCAGGAAAGAGTTTGCAGACTTTCCCGACAATTTTCCGAGAAGCCTGAAATCCTTAACAAACCCTAAACAAACTGGCTGTCATCCAGAACGCTATGGTTTATAATTTCCAAATCTGCCGTTCGCCAAACCGATTTAAACCAGTCTGATTAACA
>JAALLA010000267.1:2480-5448 GCA_011087765.1 Pirellulaceae bacterium | reverse complement strand
GTCGAGAATAAACAATTCCGAAGCTTCCCTTCTGCAGTGATCCTCATCCGATCACAAGCTTGACAAAACGGCTCGGTAACTGAATCAATAAATCCAATGAGTGGCCCTACTTCTGATAATTGAAAATCAGTTGCAGGTTGACTGGACCGCTCCCGATAAACGGGTGTAAGCGAACCGAATTTCTTTTCGATGATTTCCCTTAACATAACACCAGTAAATACCTGCTGGTTTTGCCATGCCTGATCTCCATCTAAGGGCATGAATTCAATAAATCGCAAGTGCAACCCTTGTTGCTGCGCCCAGGTAACCAGGGGCACCACCTCTGTTTCGGAAATTCCATTGACTGAAACCGCATTGATTCGAATGTTCTCAAAGCCAGCACTTATAGCCGCGTCAATTCCAGCCAGAACCTTATCAAGGGCATCCCTACGCGTGATTTCCTTAAATTTATCACGATCAATGGAATCAAGGCTGACATTAATGCGATCCAGTCCACTCGCTTTCAATTTTTCTGCTTGGTCGCTTAATAAAATCCCATTGGTTGTTAGTGCGACTTCCTCGATACCACGAACTGATTTAAGGAGCTCCACTAAATTCCACAACTCAGATCTAACCAAAGGTTCACCGCCGGTCAGCCTCACCCGACTAACTCCCTGTCGAGCAAGGATTCCAGCAATTCGGTGAATTTCTTCAAAGCTAAGAATGCTATCCTGGGGAAGAAACTTCACGTTCTCTGGCATGCAGTAAAAGCAGCGAATATTACATCGATCAGTAACGCTGATACGTAAACTGCGATGCTTCCTACCAAATGAGTCGACGATGGGAATCATCGGCAAATCGAAATTTTTGTTGGAATTTGGATTCATAATTCAAGAGGCTCCTCGGGAAGCATTGATATTTTCAGGGATTCGCCGTTGGTCGCCACTAGGATGCACCCACTCCGTCTTCCCATCAGCCCAAAACTCTTTCTTCCAAATTGGGACTTGAATCTTCAGCTCATCTACCAGCCAAGCAGCCGCCTCAAAGCTCTCTTTCCTGTGCCCAGTACTAACAGCCACAACGATACTTGATTCACCAAGCCCTACCACCCCAATTCGATGGACGACAGAGCATTGTTCGATATTCCACTTGTCACGGGCTGCATCGACAAGTTGTTGAATTTTCGCTATCGCCATCGACTCATAGCATTCATATTCGAGCTGTAACGTTTCTTTCTCTCCTGTGAATTGTCGCGTCGAACCGACGAACAAAACACTGGCCCCCGCTTGGTTCGATTTGACTGATTCCAGAACTTCTAATGGATCAATTGCATCACTTGTAATCGAAATCATCTAATCAACATTCCTACTTCACCGCTCAAATAAAACCAAATCATTCAGACAAATCAACAATCGTTCAGATGACTAACGGACTTCAACCACCGCTCACCGGTGGAATGAGAGCAATTTCATCCTTTTCATGAACCACACTTTCGTCAGTGGCAAACTCCCGGTTTAATGAAACTGCCGAACGCAGGATCAACTCGCTCAATTTGGGGTGTTCTGCCGAAATTTTAAGTTTCAGGGCTTTAACCGATAAGCCTTCAGCAACCTCAAGTTCGAGTTCGCCCCGTTCACTGATTTCTCGTGCTGCTGCAAATAACTTAATTTGAATTTTCATGATATGACCAAATCACCACTACGCCGACTGAGTAAATTATCTAGCTCTGGCATCAGTCCATAAGCTAACGCTAATATTTTAATTGGATGAACCGTCGGCTTGGTTGTCCCCTGTTCCATTTGTATTTTACAGGTACTGCATTCGGTGGTACCGGCAATGATGTGAGTGCTCCGCATCGCATTTATCAGGGCGAATCCCATTTTCAAACTATTCAAGTAGTTTTTCTTTTTCAGACCATACGTGCCTGCCATACCACTGCAGCCTTTTTCTAGCAATTCAACCTGCAGGCCGGGAATTAACTTCAACAATTTCATTGAAGGAACTTCGATTCCAAGAGCCCGTTGGTGACAAGGTAAATGATAGCCAATCGAGGCATTAATTGGCTTGAAATCTAACTCAAGATCACCCGAGCTGTGTAAATCAAGCAAGAAGGTTGCCGCATCCTTGGTGTTTTCAGCAACCAAAATGGCATCTTTATCATCAAGTAAACTTAAATATTCGTGCTTTAACGCCAGTGCCGCTGATGGTTCAGTGGTCACGATTTGGTAACCTTGTCGCACCCATTCAGCCAGCAATTCGACATTTTTTTGAGCCAGCT
Source organism: Pirellulaceae bacterium (assembly GCA_011087765.1). GTDB lineage: Bacteria > Planctomycetota > Planctomycetia > Pirellulales > Pirellulaceae > Mariniblastus. Next base: position 3,191 of record JAALLA010000267.1, on the reverse strand, counting down.
TCTTCGCTCTGACGACCGCTCCATCAGAGATTAAGGACATTCCAGAAACGTTTTGTCCCCCGGGAACGACAACATCGATTCCATTGTGTTTGAGAACTTTCACGAAGGCTTTGCCCAGCTCGACATCATTCCAATTTACAAAAGCATCGACAAAGAAAACGATCTTTCGGGATTGTTGAGTCGAGGGGCGGTTTAATTTTTGTCGATTTGCCCACCGGCTAAAACTTGTTCTTGAAAACGATGGCAATTTTCTACCTTGAGCGATTCCAATAACCTTCTCGAGAATCCACCGAGAGGTCCGGTTTTGAAGCAGGCGGTTGGTAACTGTCGGCATTTGACCGGCAATTTCATAAAGCCAGTCAAGTCGCATTAGAAGCCAGTCAGAAAGTTTCAAACCGTTGGCTGCGAAATACTGAGCCTTCGCCTCAACCATTAGCTTTGGAATGTCTACTCCAGCGGGGCACTCAAACCGACACTGGTGGCAATTAATGCAAAGATCAGCGGTCTCTTTGAATTCGTCCGTCGCCATCGATTTTTCATCCAAGCGGCCAGTCAAAACTCCTCGCATCAGGTTCGCCTTAGCTCGTGGTGAACTCTCCTCGCGTGGAGCGAGTCGGAAAACAGGGCACATTCTTTCGGCAGGTGCATTAGAACGACAGCGGCCACAACCATTGCAATTCCGCGCTGCCAACGCAATTTGGGGAAACTGCC
>JAALLA010000267.1:0-2470 GCA_011087765.1 Pirellulaceae bacterium | reverse complement strand
CAACTGCCAATTCAATTCGGGTTCTAAAATCGGCAGAGCGGAACCAGCCGAACGCTTCGCCTTTTTAGGTTTGTTGATCCAGCCTCGTGCCTCATCTTTCTCTTGATAGGGCGGGGGGGCGTCTTCAATATTGCCTGTTTCTGGTTTCTCGGTCTCTGGAGCAACTCCTAAAAATGAAGAGTTGACGGTAACTGGACGAATGTTGTCGCCTAATCCGGAAAATGGATGCCCCACAATCTTCCCGGGATTGAGTATATTCCCAGGGTCAAATATACGCTTAACGTCAGAAAAGACATTGTACAACGGCCCGTACTGCCGCCTTAGAAACCATGTTCTGCTTAAGCCATCTCCATGCATCCCACTCACTGTGCCCTGGTTTTCAAGTACTTGTTCAAATAGTTGATTAGCGAGGCGATGCATCTTCGCTATTTCACTACGATCGGAAAGACTCATAAACGGGCGAATATGAATTGTGCCCTGTGGCGCGTGACAAAAAATTGAAGCTGTGACCTCATTATCATTTAAGATTTTATGAACCGAAGAAAGAAAAGCAGGTATCTTCGTGGGGTGGATTGCAATATCCTCGACAAACGGAAGTGCTCGTCTGTCTCCTCTCAATCTATACAACGTTGGCACCACTCGCCGAACAATCCTCCACAACAAATCTCGTTGATCTTGTTGGGTTGCCAGCCTCACTTCATAGGCTAACTTTTTCCGACGCTGAATTCGCGTAACTAAATGGTCAAGTTTTGACCTTAACTGCGTTTCATCGGAAGCCTGATATTCAACCAGTAACATAGCCTCCGCATCGGCGGGAAGTAGACGCTGGAATTCGGCATTGGTCTCGCGTGCGAGGGATAAAAGTCGCCGATCAAGCAGATCGCAAGCGGATACGCCCATTTTATTGATTTCGACCGCCGCTGAGGCCGCAGAATCAAGGCGGTGAAAAAACAGCAGAGCGACTCCACGATGTCTAGGAATGGATTCCGTTTTAAGAGTTGCTTCTGTAATGATGCCCAGCGTACCCTCACTGCCAACCAATAATCGCGTTAGATCGGTATGGCCATGCTGTTGCACATCAAAAAGATTGTATCCCGCTTGATTCTGCATCGATTGCGGCCGATGGTCTGCAATTAAATCTTCATTCGACGTGATGATCCTGCGCACCCTGCCCGCTAATAATTGGGCACGAAGACTAGGAAAGGTTTTCGAAATCGAAGCATTTTCCTGCGAATCAAATTCAACGACTTCGCCTGTCGATAAAACCATCTGCAGTCGCATGATGGTCTCCCTCGGAGCACCGTACCTCACCCAGTGACTACCGGAGGTGTTCATGGCCAGCGTTCCGCCCACCGTGGTCACATTACGAGTCGCAGGATCAGGCCCAAACAGTTGTCCGTGTGCTTTTAAGTATCGATTCAAATCCCCGATTACTACACCAGGTTGAACGGTCACCGTATCTTTTCCAACTGACTGAATTTGTCGCATTGAATATGAGAAATCGAGAATCAAACCCTGTCCAACACAGGCACCCGCGACATTACTTCCGGCACCACGAGGAATTAAGGATATTTGATTCTCCGCAGCATATTGTACACATGCGACAACATCAGCTGTACTTGCGGGCCGTACGACTCCCAATGGTAGAATCTCATAGATACTTGCATCACTCGCATACATTTGAAGGAAAGTTGCATCGCAATGCACTTCTCCTTCAATTAAGCCACTTAAATCGGCTTGTATTCTGGCGCGTTCAGGATCCATTAACGTTGATCGTTTGACTAACTAGTAAAATTTTTGACTCACCGTTTGCGAACATGACTCATCAATAAGCTCGCAGGTTTGCTATGATTACCGGTGGGACTACGAAGCAATGACGCTCCTCCTGGCGTATGATGACCACTCTGTTTATTTTATCCTATCGCCTTCCTAAACAACGGGGGAGGAGCGGTTTTGTATCAGAAACATCGAATAATAATCCATAAAAGCTGCCAATTGCACAAAGTTTGAGAATCGACCATGAAACAGCTGCTCCTGATGCGTCACGCAAAGTCCTCCTGGTCCGAAGGCGGAATGCCTGATTTTGAACGCCCACTAAACAAACGTGGAAAACGGGTCGCTCCCAAAATGGCTAGATTCTTAGCGGACCAACAATGCACCCCCGAATTGATCATTTCCTCTCCGGCGGCACGCGCCGCAGCAACAGCCAAATTTTTGAGTGAATCAATCGATGGTACCGAACCCATTACAACTCGATACGAGCCTCGGTTTTATCACGCTCCAGCCCGGGAATACAGGAATGCTATCGCTACCGCCGATATCTCCGAGGTCTCGCGCCTCATGTTTGTCGGTCACAATCCAGGGCTGGAGGATTTAGTGGAATCCTTCACGGGGAGTTGGGAGATTTTACCAACCGCTGCGGTCGTGCAGCTTCAGTTTGAGGTCGGGAACTGGAAAGAAATCAGCCCAG
>JAALLA010000266.1 GCA_011087765.1 Pirellulaceae bacterium | reverse complement strand
CGCTTCTCCCCCCCCAGGCCTCGCTACTGAAGCATTGCCCCGAGTAAGAGACGCAGAGGGCACCATGCACGAAAACTTCCAGTTCAACATCGGTCGCTTTCGCGATGGTTTTGATGTCACGAAGGCTTAGCTCTCTGCCCAGCACCACGCGACGACAACCCACTGACTTTGCAAGTTCAGCACCTTGAGCACTAGTGATAGACATTTGCGTGCTGCCATGAATTACCAATTCGGGAGCGATTCTATGAATCAAGCTCGCAACTCCAAGATCTTGAACAATCACTGCATCGACTCCGGCAGCGGCCATTGCGAGAATGGCCGTTTCGGCCGTTTCGAATTCATGTTCGAACACGAGTGTGTTGAAAGTGACGAATGCTCGCACCCCTCTAGCATGCAGTGTTTCCACAACTTCGGGCAACTCTTCGAGAGCAAAACCAACCTTACCGCGAGCAGAAAAGTGCTTTAAGCCAAAGTAAACTGCATCGGCACCAGCCTCGATGGCGGTCTGTAATTCGGGCCAATAGCCGGCAGGGCTCATGAGTTCCATAGTTTTTGTTTTTTCAGAAATTCAGCGTTTGAGAATTGAGAGAGGGTTCAACATTTTGGTTGAACAGGGCTTCTCTTGGAGCAACCTAGATAACCGTTACAACCCCGATAATCCCTACTCAGATTTAGTGAGGATGTCCGATTGACCAAAGTCTTGTCTTAATTAAATAACCGCCCTAAATAAAAGGGGAAAGAAATTATTTTTCCCCTTAAGTGTCCCATAAATGACATACGTTTTAAAGCCAAGCATTCTGACCCTTTGCTAGTATAAGTGACCCTTCCGAAAGCTTATGAACGAAATCCATCACGGACAGAGAAAATCGTCTCTCGATGCCATGAGAGAGGTACTGGCTCGTTTAGACTCATACGTCAGCGAAACTAATTTAATACCCCATTCGGCAAGTCAAGACGGGGCCCTGCTCGAGCAGGCCGCAGATAATCGGGTAACCAATGCCTCTGCATTTCACCATTCGTTGATGTCTTTGGTCCATAATTCCCCCGATGCAGTTCTGTTGCTGTGTGGTGGTGAATGCATAAGTTTCAATTCGGCGGCGTTAGAAGTTTTTGGTTGTGAGGCATCGCATCTGGAATCAACGACGATCGGTCAGCTGTTAGCGGGTCGATTTGATGTAAGTTCAGAAATGCGAATTAAAATCGAGCAAAATATAATTCATGCCGTGGGATTTCAGTTCGAATTGAAATTGAATTCCGCATCAGATCCGCGATGGTATGAATTTGAATCCAGAGCATTTGATTTTGAAAATGTCGGTCGCCCAACTGCATGTTGCTTTTTAACCGTTCGAAATGCGACAGAGTCTAAAAACAGAGAGCGTCGTTTGATTGGAGAAGTGGATTTTCTTCGAAGCGCATTGAATGCGACTCCCCAACCCATCTCGGTGAAAACCCAAGAGAGTCAGTTTTTATTTGTGAACGATGCATTTTGTGACATCCACGATATTGATCGGGATACGATCATTGGGAATACCCCCGCTGACTTTTTGGAGGGCGATTATTCGTATGAAGATGATTCTTTCGAAGTGGATCATGGGTATTCTGTAGGCTCACGTTCAAAAATTGAAGATTTCATAGATTCGACGGGTGTGCCCTTTACACTTTCAAATCGCCGGGCAATTTTTCGAGTTTCTGAGAGTGATGAATCATATTTTGTAACGTGTTCACGCGATGTGACGAAGGAGCGGAAGCGCGAAAACCGGCTCAACTTACTGGCTAGCGTTTTTCAGGCAGCTCGAGAAGCGGTTGTGATTCTCGATTGTAATGGTCTGATCTGTGAGGCGAATCCAGAATTTATTTCCACCATCGGCAAGTCTCATGCTGAGTTGATAGGGACTTGTTTATCTAACACGTTTCATTGCGACTCTGCTGTTTACGCTACGATTGTCAAATGTGCCCAGACAGGCAAGCCGTGGTCAGGAAATGTAAAGGTGCGACGACGTAACGGCGAAAAGGTTCCGAGTTGGCTTTCGATAAGTCCATCAAAGAATATTGATGGCGAATTGACCAATCTAATCGCCCTCTTTTCGGACATTACACAAATTGAGATGAAGAAGCTCGAACTGCGGCGGCAGGCGCTGCACGATCATCTGACCAAATTACCCAACCGGCGATTTTTTCGAAAACGATTGGAAGAAATAATTGAATCGGATCAAGCGCATAATCGACGATTCAGCGTTAGTTTTCTCGACTTGGATGATTTTAAGATCGTCAACGACACGGTGGGACACGACGCTGGAGATCAGCTTCTCGTTGAGGTAAGCAAACGCCTGCGAGAAACTCTCGATGAAGATTGTTTTATCGCTCGCTTTGGAGGAGATGAGTTTGCGATTTTAATGATTGAAAAAGCAGATGGTTCCTTAGATTCAAGATCTGCTGCTGAGGCCGTTGTTGAGGCGATCAGTCGCGAATTTATTTTGGAGGGTCAACGGGTGTTTATTGGGGTCAGTATCGGGACGACTGTCTATCCCGATCACGCCGATACCGTTGAGTCATTGATGCGGCATGCGGACGTTGCGATGTATCAGGCCAAAGAGGAAGGCAAAAACAAAGTGACTTTCTTCTCTTCTGAATTGGCAGAAGATTTGGAGCGGCGTCAGAACTTGTTGGGCGAATTGAGAACAGCGCTTGATTGTGATGAACTCGAAGTCGTTTATCAGCCAAAACTGTGTCTGCGTGAGAATCGAATCAACAGTTGTGAAGCACTCGTCCGATGGACTAAGCGAGATGGAGCGATCGTCCCTCCCTCTGAATTCATTCCCTTGGCAGAAGATTTTGGGTTGATTGAGAGGTTAGGGGCGCGCGTGTTTGAGATCGTCGCTCGCCAAGCAAGGCTGTGGCATGAAAATGGCGTCTTGACCGGTCCGATTGCTGTGAATATGTCACCGCGTCAATTAAATGATCCAAATTTCATATCGCGACTAAAACAGACTTTGGAGGCGACGGAAGTTCGACCCGAGTGGATTGAGTTAGAGATTACTGAGAATGCAGTGATGGAAGACAAAGACCGTGCATTGCGGCTAATGCACGAAATTAATGCGCTCGGAATGTCGATTGCTATCGATGACTTTGGGACTGGATTTTCATCGCTTGGTTACATCCGAGATTTTCCAATTCGGACATTGAAAATTGATCCTTCCTTCGTTCGTGACATTCCTCATTGCACACGAGCGGTGGCAATAGCAAAAACAATTCTCTCTCTGGGCCACGGATTAAATCTCAAAGTGGTTGCCGAGGGAGTCGAGAATTTTGAGCAAGTAGAATTTCTCAAAAATCACGGTTGCGATATGGTGCAAGGATTTCTAGTGAGCCGTCCAATGAGCCATCAAGGATACATTGATTTCACGAGCGAGGAATGATCTTACGTGGAGTTGAGACGAGTCTAAAGCGAATCAGTCTTACTCCGGAAGAGGACGCAGATGCGCCGCAGCAATGACGCTGTCGCCAAAGTGAGAGCCCGGGCCAACAAAACCGTAATCATTTTCGAAAATTGCATCTTCTCCGTAAGAATGTCCGACGACGTAGCGGGTACTGCCGTCTTCGAACAGAATGTTTTGACCATGGTTTGAATGGTTCATGCTCGCTCTTCCGGGCATGCTTGCTGACGGTCGATCACCGGCAATGATCACATAGCTTACCCCCCGCAAGTTGGTCCCATAGATGCGCGGCGGTTGATACGTGCCGTTGATTTTATGTCCCATGGAAAAGCCAAAGTGACCCAGAGAATTTTGCCGGTAATAATCGAGTTCTACGAGAGTTTTGGCGGCTTCGATTTGTTCGCAGGTAGGAATGTTCACTGGTGGGCGGGAGCTTGCAATTCCAGGACAAGCCAGGACAGAATCATCTTCAAGCAGGCCAGCGTCTTTGAGTACTGGTCCGATGTAACCAACCGAAACAAGCTGACCCGCGCGTGGAATCGCAACAAAACGACCTTCGTTTGCTTGGCTGTAAGTGATTAGTCCACTACCGAAAGTTTGCAGATTGGAGTCGCACACTGCGATACGGCTTTGAAATCTGGTGTATGAAATAACAGGAAAGAGTAGGCCGGCGAATATCGCTAAGAACGCTGTTCCGACTAAAACGTCTGGTAAAGACCAGGTGTTAGGGTGGAGTAAGCGATCCGAGATTGAAACGCGTAGTCGCGGTTTTGATGATTCTGACTCAGGCTCGTTCGAAGCTTCTGCCGAATCGATCGCGTCCATAACGCTTTGCGCCAGTGGACTTGGAGAATTACTCGTTGGGGCTAAAGAAGAGGAGTTCTGCCAAATGGCGACCGATTCCAAGGTCCGTCTGGCAAGCCCCGGTTGGGGGGCTGACGAATCAAGGCAATCCAAAGGCAGAAGATCTCCTTTGATCTTAATCAATTGTTCTTCGATTTCAGGGTTAGCATCGATCGTTTGCTGAATGTCACGTTGTTCTTGAGCGTCCAATGCTCCTAACACGTATCCCAGCAAATTTTCTTGTGAGGGATTTTTCACTTTAATTAGGTCTCTTGTGATTCGGCCCTATCGATATCCATTCAATCGACGTGGCTGGTGTTCCAAACATCGGTCAGTTTGGTGATCGCAGAATTGAGTCGGCTTTTTACCGTTCCTACTGGAATGTCTAAAACCTCTGCTGCTTCACGATACTTCATACCTTGGTAATAAACCAAGTGAATTACCGCTGTCATGGATTCGGGTAATTTGTCGAGTGTTTCTCGAACAAGCCGGTTCCGTTCAGCACTGACAGCGGCGTTAGAAGGATCTGGATCACTACTTTCCAAAAGATTAACTAATCGACCCACGTCCTCGTTATCCTGCTCGCGCGGAGTGTCTAAACTGACCGTCCTGTGTCGTTTGTTTCGCCGTCGAGCATCGATGGCAGCGTTGGTCGCTATGGTGTAAAGCCACGGACGAAAACGTCGGCCTTCCTGAAAGGTTTCACATTTTAGGTGAACCGCCAAGAATGCTGCTTGAAAAACGTCTTCTGCCATTTCAGCGTTGCCTAAGTAGCGACGAAGGTAGCTGAACAATTCGCGCTCATATCGATAGACCAACTGTGCGTACAATTCCCGGTCGCCGGTTTTGCGGTAATCGAGAAGTAGTTGCTCGTCAGTCACGGGATCAATTTTTGCCTTGAATTGTCGGTCGGTGAAATGGACATCGTTGGTCAATGTAGCTTGCATAACGATTTACGCATTTTAGCGGAGTTTGGTTCGGTGTTTGCCAAAAAAGCCTTTTTTTCAAACGTTTTCTCCTCAATGCTCTCCTATTTAATGGGTAATTTTAACTGTTACGAAGGACTGCCTTCTCCTCTATGACGTGTATCGGGGAGCAACCTGACACATTAGGTCCCGTTTGACAGAGATTTTTTTGCAATTTAAACTCGCGTGCCGAAAGCCCCCGATTAAGTGACAGCATCGAT
>JAALLA010000265.1 GCA_011087765.1 Pirellulaceae bacterium | reverse complement strand
CAACCGGGAGATGATGTCAGGACGATTGACTGGAATGTCACTGCCAGGCAGGGAGAACCGTTCGTCAAGTTATTCCGGGAAGAGCGAGAACTCACCGTCATGCAACTGGTAGACGTCAGCCCATCGCAAAACCTCGGTTTCCACCTCCAAACCAAACGCGACTTAATTTCAGAACTCAGTTCAACGCTGGCTTTTTCAGCCATTAAAAATAATGACAAAACTGGTTTGATTATGTTTACCGACGGCATTGAGAAATTCGTTCCCCCCAAAAAAGGATCGAGACATGTACTCCGATGCATTCGCGAACTCCTCCATTGCCAACCAATGGGGCAGGGCACGAATATCGAAAGTGCCCTCAACCACTTGAACCGCACTGTAAAACGGAGATCCGTCACGTTTATCATCAGCGACTTCCTCGATCAAGAATTCGAAAAAGCACTTCGCATCGCCAGCAAGCAACACGACATCATTCCAATCATCGTTAATGACCAACGTGAATTTGACCTGCCCAACGTCGGTCTCATCAACCTGAAAGACAGTGAAACAGGTGAAGTCGTCTGCTTTGATTCCAGCAGTCGCCGCCAACGCGAGCAGTACAAAACACGCGCGCTTCAACAAAAGATAACGAGAGACCAAGTTTTCCAGAGATTAAGAATGGAACCGCTTCATATTTTTACCGGAGAGAACTATATCGATCCGCTTCGTGAATACTTTCACCGCCGAGGAGGAAAACGATGAAACTCACTCTCCAACCCCCAATTTTGCCCCGAACAACGAACTGGGTTTTCAAGTTGCTAATTGGCTTTAGCCTCTTGGTATTTTGTCAAACGGGAAACGCTGATGAGAACAACGCATCTCCGGCCGATTCGCCTGTGAAAATTGAAGTTGAATTGAGCGACACGACAACACATGTTGCTGAGTCGTTTGAGTTGGAAATCACAATCACCGCTCTCAAGAACATCACAATCCATCTACCTCCACTCGAAGATCACCTCGGTCCTTTTGAAATCATTGGCCATCGTGACATTAATGACATTCCCTTTCACGACAATCGCAGATGGCAACGTAAAATACAGTTAGAAAGTTTAAAGGCGGGAGAATTTGAAATTCCTGCAATGGAGATTGGCTACGTCGACCGACGAAACCGCACTTTAAACAACGGCATCGCGTCGACCGAATCCCAACTCGTTTCAGTCATTAGCAATTTTGAAACCCCAACTAGCTCACACCAATTTCGTGACATCAATTCTGTCGTATTCATCCCAGAGAATGACACCCAATTCGCACACCTACCTACTGCTTCCACACTCGCTGCCTCTCTAATGCTCGCTCTTGGGTTTGCCGCCGTTATATTCGTAAAACGTAAAAAACGGATTACTCCTCGAAAACAAATTTTAATTCAACTCCACGACCTCCAAACTCAAGTAACCAAAGAACTGATAAGCAATGAAGACGCGCTAGTGAGTTTATCAAAAGTCGCGAGGTATTTTTCAAAAATTGAATATCAAATATCCGCACCTGAATTGACAACCAAGGAGTTTCTCTCTCGAGCAAGTACAGACCCGAGACTGACCTTCGAATTGCAGCAACTCTTATTCGACCTCTTGAACCAGGCAGACATGATTAAGTTCGCTGGCGTATTAAAGGCTGGCACGGACATCAAGCAAACAATCGGGCAACTTATATCGATCGTAAAACAGACAAACAACCCTACCCAAGAATTTGTCCGAACGCCCGGGCAGGAAAGCCTCCGGGCATTAAGCCAATCACCGAGCATGGAGGAAAACTGATGTTCTATACAAATTCGATCTGGTTCCTATTGCTGCTTTTATTAGTCCCTCTGATCGTTTGGAGACTCAATTGGAACAAACAAGAATCGTCTGTTTCTTTCAGTTCCATAGAAAACGCTACCTCAATTCCACCTAGTTGGCGCCAGCGCCTAAGGTGGGTTCCTCACGCGTTAAAAATCTTGGCCCTCACCTGCATCATTCTGGCACTCGCACGGCCCCAACAGGGACGAAAACAAACGATTACGAGCACAGAGGGCATTGCCATCGAGATGATTGTGGATCGTAGCAGCAGCATGCAGGCCCTTGATTTCGAACTCGAAGGTCGCGCTGTAGATCGCCTAACAGCGATCAAGAATGTTGGCGAAAAGTTTGTAATTGGAAACGATACCTTAAACGGTCGGTTCAACGACTTAATTGGCCTGCTTACCTTCGCCGGTTACGTCGACAGTCTCGCCCCCCCGACTCTAGATCACAGCTACCTTACGTCTCAACTAAAAACCGCAAACATTGTGGACTCATCCAATGAAGACGGCACCGCGATTGGCGATGCAATTGGACTCGCCGTTGAGAAACTAACCAACCTAAATCTAAAACTCGAAAAAGGTAACTCAGGAAAATCGAGCTCTGAGATTAAAAGTAAAGTCATCATCCTACTCACCGATGGTGAAAATACTGCAGGCGATTTAGATCCGCTCGACGCCGCCGACCTAGCCAATACGCTCAACATCAAAATTTACACCATCGGCGTTGGAACGAAGGGGACCGCTCCCGTTCCAGTCCTGGATCCGTTTTCAAACCGACGCATCCTGCAAATGATGCCGGTCAACATTGATGAAGAAACACTCACCCAGATAGCTGAGAAAACGGGGGGCAAATATTTTCGAGCAACCAGTTCAGAATCACTCGAGGAAATATATAAAGAAATTGACACGCTCGAAAAGACAGATGTAGAGGCCAGCCACTACGTCGATTACCGGGAAATGGCAACTGAAACCGTTCACATTGGTCGACTCCCGATTCCACCCATTGCGCTGCTGGCCTTCATATTTCTCGCAATTGAGAACTTACTTTCAAAAACAGTTTTTAGAACGGCCACCGCTTAATCAGAAGTCAGGTTAAATCATGAATGTTCAATTCGGCAATCTCGAACAACTCAATTGGCTTTGGTTAGTCTCCATCATCATGTTCGTGACGCTAGTCACAGGATACTACCACAGCAAATCACTTAAAAAATTTGCAACTGCCAACCTGTTACCCAGGGTATTCCCAACGGCCAGCGGCCTCCATGGTCGCATTCGCTCCATTTTGACGATTTTGGCACTGATCTTTATTACCTTGGCATTGGTCGACATCCGCTGGGGAAAAACGTGGCGGGATGTCCCTCAGAAAGGCATCGACGTCGTTTTCGCACTTGATGTTTCAAGGAGCATGTTGGCGGATGATGTTGCCCCCAATCGTCTCGAGCGGGCCAAACAACAAATTAAGGACATCGTGAATGAAATGGCCGGCGACCGTGTCGGCTTGGTAGTGTTTGCCGGATCGGCAAAACAGCAAATCCCTCTTACCAAGCACTACCAAGACTTCAAAACCATGTTAGACGGAGTTGGCCCTTTTGATATCGATCGTGGGGGCTCGCGTCTTGGAAATGCGATTGAAGTTGCCGCCGACTCGTTCCTTGACAAAACCAACGACCACAAGGCAATTATCATTTTCACCGATGGAGAAGATCAAGAAAGCGATCCCGTCGCAGTTGCCAAACAAGCCTATAACCAACTGGGAATTCGGATCTTTACAGTCGGTCTAGGCGATCGATTACAAGGCTCCAGAATCCCTGTTAACACCGGCGGAATCCGCGGTCCGGGCAGCGAACAATTTATGAAATACGAAGGCCAGCAAGTATGGTCGAAACTAAATAATTCAATCCTAGAAAAGGTGGCTCTGGCCACCACAGGTGCCTACATTCCCGCTGAAACAAAGTCGGTAGATATGGCAGGCGTCTACAGTTCCTATATCAGAAGCGTCGATCAAACCAAGTTTGAAACTGCAAGAATCCAGAGCTTCACTCCAAGATTTCAAATCTTCCTTGGAATTGCTTTAACCCTGGTTTTGTATGAAATTTTTTACCCCCAAGCCGCTCTAAAAAACAACTCGCCTCAGCGACTCAATTTTCAAACCGAACTCTCAATCAGTCGATTCGAGACCTCCAACCACAACGTACCCGCGTCCCACGAAAAACCTGGAGTCACCGCATGACAATCAAAATTACTCCAATGTACTTGTTCGCTCTTTTGAGTATTGCTTTGATCCCGTCGATAGAGCAGACCGCGTCCGCACAGGTAGAGAGAATCAACTTGGCCAACCAAACTCTGTTAGCTGGAAAAGTTGTAGAAGCCATGGAGATCTACGATTCAATCCCACCAATTGCAGGAAGCAACCAATACACGCTGGCTTACAACCGAGGTGTCGCGCTGTACAGGCAGGGAAAGATGAACCTTGCAAAAAATGCTTTCTTAGAATCTTTCACCACCGATGACCCGGCGATCGCCAGCAAAGCAGCCTACAACGCAGGTAACTGCCTGTTTGCAGACGGATTGCAGCAGGCAGAAACACAAAAAGATGTGGCAATTGAATCCCTGAAGTCTGCCATCAAATATTACCGCGAAGCGCTCTCCATTAACAAAAATGCGACCGATGCCAGAGCCAACATCGAACTCGCCTATCGGTTACAAGAAGAATTACAACAAGATCAACAACAAGATCAACAACAAGATCAACAACAAGATCAACAACAAGACCAACAACAAGACCAACAACAAGACCAACAACAAGACCAACAACAAGACCAACGAAATAGCGATCAGCCCAACGAGAACTTGAATAACAAGAGAGAATCTAAGCAACAGTCCTCTCAACACTCCCAAACTGAACGGGGGGAACCCGAAGACATTCTGGAGTCTCCAAAAATTGAAACACCACCTCCAACCCCTCTCGAGCAACTTCCTCAACCTGCCAAAGACGCTCTCCCGATTGGCAAACTGACTACGGACGCTTCAAAGAACATTAATCAGGAGGAAGCGATGAAAATGCTTCAAGCAATTCGTGACCGAGACCTCACGAGGAGAATTCAAAAACAAAACGAAACCCGAAGACGCTACCGACCTGCTGATCGAGATTGGTAATCTATTACGAAAAGGCCTAAAAATGAAATTATTCATAAACCCAATTATGTCCTTCATGATTGCATTCGCAGTTGGCGGGATCGCGATCCCAGTGAACGCCCAGGACGCTCTAAAAATGCAGATCTCCTCACAAGAGACTTTTGTTGGGGAATCCGTCACTCTCAATTTGCAAATTGAAAATACCAAAACGACCGAGGCGCCAAAATTCCCTCCGGTCGATGGCCTAACAATTAACTCGACTGGCATACCTCAGCAACAAACCATGACAACGTTCGTAAACGGCCGCAGACGGGAAAGGAAGACCCTCACGTATAGCTATCAAATCACGGCTACCAACGCTGGTGAATTCGCAGTCCCCGGTATAAAGATCGAAACAGAAACGGGGGCATTTACAACCAAGCCATTCACAATCTCAGCAAAGCCTAGTGAAACAGGCGATCTATTATTTGCGGAAATACAAACCAAAGAAACGTCTGTATTTGTCGGACAAGCGAT
>JAALLA010000264.1 GCA_011087765.1 Pirellulaceae bacterium | reverse complement strand
CACCAAAATCGACTCGAGAATGCTGCATAAATTACCAGAGGAGTTTTTACCTGGAATGATGGTGCAGCTTCAATTCCCCGTCGAATGACTTAGAGATATTCTCAAATCACAAACGTTCGTATTTGTTTCTGCGACTTGGAAGACGAGTGACTGGTCATCGAGAAAATCAAAACTCCGACCTTCCAACAGCGCCTCTTCTGACTGACTCGCCAATTCTTGTTTTTGAATTTCATCGTGCTGATTGACCCAAGCTGCATCGACCCAACCGCCCGCCACAGGGACGTTACCATCTTCACCATCAGTACCGCCGGACAATAGACAATAATCGCTGGACTCGTTTAACTGAAAACTCAGAAGTGAATTAATTGCCGAGAGCACGAGGTGCTGGTTCCGCCCGCCCCTCCCGGGATTAGCTGGAAGCGAGACAATGGTTTCACCGCCGGCGATCAGACACCTCATACCCCTGCCCAGACTCGCCTGCGCAATTTCAATGGCAACGCTTCTGCCAACGACGCCGGCTTCTCCTTCGTCGCCCATGGGCGTGGCCAGTTCAACTTGATACCCCAACTCAATGGCTCGTTTCCTTGAGGCCAACATCGCAGTTTCAATGTTTCCAATCACAACGTTGGAAACCTGAGGGCAGCACTCATCTTCTAAAGACCCAGGAACCCCACAATCCACAACGTTCCAAACCGATTCCGGCAACGCTTCGCGAAGCGGGTCAAACTGAAGCAAAACCTCCAAAGCTTTAGAATCACCTCTCGACAGACAGGTAGGCCCCGAAGCGATCACAGATAGGTCATCACCAATCACATCTGAGATGATCAGTGATACGATCCTTGCTTTGCACTGGCGGGCTAACCCACCCCCTTTTACTTGGCTCAATTCTCGACGAACTGCATTCACTTGGTAAATTGATGCGCCGGATGCGCTTAAAAATTCCGTAGTTGCGCGCAACTCAGTAAGACTAAGGGAGTCGACTGGTTTTTCAAGAAGTGCGGAACCTCCACCGGAAATAAGACAGACCACAACGTCTTCTGGACCAGCCGTTCGCACTAATTCTAAAATCTCTTCGGTTGCTTTTAAGACACGTTCAGTGGGCAAATTTACCGCTTCGGGTCGACACCCCGAAATCGTAAAAAAATCCGAATCAAACACACGGTCATCCGGCACGTTGATCCGGCCGACAGCATTTAGTTTTCGCAGCATCTCTGCACCGAGACTCTGCTCAAATCCGAACGCCATCGCTCCACTCGCCTTACCAAATCCAATCACAACAAGCCTTCGACAGGTTGCAATTTCGATCGTTTCATCCCCCAGGTGGACGGAATGTTCGTTAATATCCACAAATTCGCTTACTAATCGAACTGCATCGACCCCGTTAACACCGGCATTCCAAATTTCTCTGGCATCTTCGATCAGTGACCTACTTTTCAACACACACTCTCCTCAGACAACCAATATAATTTGTGAAACCGTAGTGCCTCTCCGCAATTGCGCAGGTGCCAACCGAATCTTAACGCATGGTTGCCGTTTCTGCTGCCTGCTAAAATAATGCCTCAACCAATCGCTAATCAATAATTAAATTTCCGCCAATGATTCTTCGCATGTGCATTTTACTGATTGCTACTTGCATTTATGCACTGGTCTCATTCCCTTGGCAGGATTCAACTTCCAACAAGCCAAATTTTGCCACGCTGGGCACGAACCGCAACAAAGAGGTCACCGAGAGCAGTGGCTTGGCATTTTCTCGACAAATCCCTAACGCAGTCTGGACCATCAATGATTCCGGTAATTCGAATCGCGCGTTTCTACTTCAGACTAATGGGAAACTACTGGCGGAACTTAAACTAAAAGACTCCGACAATATTGACTGGGAAGCCCTTGCAGACTTTGAAATTGATGGCCAACCCTACTTAATGATTGCAGACGTTGGAGACAACTCACGCCGCCGGAAATCATATCAACTCTATTTCTTCCCGGAACCTGACTTAAGCGAACAGATTCGAACTGCAGATAAGAAAACTGTCAAGCAAACGGTCAAGCCACGAAGGCTACAATTTAAGTACGAAGACGGCCCAAGAAATTGCGAAGCGATTGGCGTCGACACCGACAATCAAAAAGTTTGGCTTGTTGAAAAAGTCTCTTTCGGCGCGAAACGAAAAAAAACACCCGGCGTTTACGTTTTGGAATTCTCCCTGACTCCTGAAAAGAAAACGCTTGTCGCGAAACGCCTTGCTGGATTCCCCCCGCGGAATGTGACAGGAATGGACTTTTCTCGTGATGGAAAATCACTCATCATTCGAAATTACTTAAACGCTCACCTGTACACACGACTGGGCGACCAACCCTGGTCGGAAATCATCAATCAAACCACACCTCGATCCGTTGTGCTCCCCTTGCAGCGTCAAGGAGAAGCAATATGCTTCACACCGGACTCGCAGGACATGATCGTTACGAGCGAATTTAACTCGCAACCGATATGGAAAATTAAACGCACATCGCGAACGCCTGTAGAAATCAAAGAATGAACTCACTTCTTAATGAATCAGATTGGCGCCATGAACTTGACTGGCTCGATGAGCAGGGCGACGCCATGCTTCAACTCGTGGAGAAGTTGGCAAACATCAATTCCGGAACGTTCTGTTTCGATGGGTTGAAAATAGTTGAGAGTTGCTTGACCCACGAGTTTAGCAAACTGGGAGGCGACCTCTCGATCTTAGAGTCTCGCCCGCAGTCCTCAATTAATTCCGCAGGTAAAATGGAGCAACGAGCCCTTGGCGATATCCTTCACATCTCCAAGCGATCGGCGACCAAGAAAAAGATTCTCCTTTGCATCCACATGGATACGGTCTACTCCAAAGAACATCCATTTCAAAAATGCCAATGGCTCGAAAATGGCTACCTCAATGGTCCCGGGGTCGCGGACGCCAAAGGTGGACTCATCGTCATGCTCTACGCATTGTTAGCTTTTGAGAAAAGCCCACTGGCAACGAATATCGGCTGGGAAGTCCTTATTAATCCGGATGAAGAAATTGGCTCTCCCGGGAGTGTACACCTGATTGACGAAATCGCTCAGCGGTGCTCTGCGGGTCTACTATTTGAACCTGCCTTACCCGATGGGACTCTAGTTTCCTGGCGCAAGGGCTCAGGCAATTTCACCTTTGTGGCCCACGGGAAAGCCGCTCATTCCGGTCGTGAATTTGAAAAAGGTAGAAACGCCATCGTCGCAATGGCGAAATTAATGGCGACAATTGACCAGCTCAATTCCACATCAGAAATCACCTATAACGTCGGAAACTTCCAAGGAGGCGGGGCATTGAACGTTGTCCCGGACTTGGCAATTGGACGGGTTAATGTTCGCATCAAAACGGTCGAGCAGCAAAATCAAGTGGAACAGCAATTTGCAGACCTCGTAAGCTTGGCTAATCAGTCAGACGGGATCTCCCTTGAAATGCATGGTCAATTCAGCTCGCCTCCCAAACCAATCTCGCCGGGCGTAGCGGAGCTTCAACTTCGAATCAAAAAATGCGCGGAAATTCTTGATCAGCCCATCAGCTGGCGAGGCACTGGCGGCGCATCAGATGGTAATAAATTCGCCGCCGCAGGCCTTCCTAATATCGACACTCTTGGCCCGAGAGGAGGCAACATCCACAGCATGGACGAATATCTCATTCCAGAAAGCCTCGCTCCCAGTGCAAAATTAGTGACACTTATCTTGCTCAGCTTCGCAAACGAGGCGTAACGTTGTTTGCCCAGTTTCACTGAAACCGGAACTTGCTCATTTTGCACCATAAAAAACAGGCAAAACGGCAAGCAACTCCCAATCGGTTAGACCCTATGATTCCCACGGTCGATTTAAATATAAAAAGTCAATGCGATTTGGCGGCAGACGCCAGCGACCCTCCAAGCTCAATCTGTCAGGAATGGTGGATGTAACAACTTCTGTCTTTTTGAAAGCACTGTTTGCACCTAAGATAGAGGAAACGCCAATCGCGTTCCTTACAGTTTATTCCCTCGCTATCCAACGAGTCTGAAGATGACCTCCGAACCTTTGCTCGCAGCCGACAAGCTCAACAATGACCCTCGCTTAGCGGAAGCAAAAAAGCTAATACTCGACGCCGTTGCCGAACATCAAGAAACCCTGGTTTCCGTGCGTCCGCCGCGACCGGAACTAGCAACTGACTACGAGCAACAGCTGGATCAATTCGGGGCGATCCGGGGCGGAAGAACTTTCTTCCCCTATTTGGGAAGCGGAATCGGAAACGGTCCATTTGTTGAACTCGCCGATGGCAGTGTCAAACTCGATTTGATCACGGGTATCGGTGTGCACGGCTACGGACACAGCCATCCCCGCTTAATCAATGCGGGAATTGATGCTGCCATCAGCGATACGGTTATGCAAGGTAACCTGCAACAAAACACCAGTAGTTGCGACATTGTAAAATTACTGACGGATGTTGCCTGCGAATCAGGGGCGGGCTTAAAACACTGTTTCCTCACAACCAGCGGAGCGATGGCCAATGAAAATTCACTGAAGATGGCTTTTCAAAAAAACCATCCAGCCAATCGTGTAATTGCCTTCACTCACTGCTTTGCAGGACGCACCCTCGGACTGGCACAAGTAACAGACAAAGCTAAATATCGGGTTGGCCTGCCCGATACAATTGCGGTCGACTACGTTCCATTTTTCGATGAACACAACCCTGAAAAAAGTACCGCCTATGCCGTCCGACGGATGAAATATCATATCGATCGATTCCCCGGTAAACACGCCGCACTTTGGATGGAACTGGTACAAGGCGAAGGAGGCTACTACGAAGGCAACACCGAGTTCTTCAAGGCTCTAATCGAAGTCGCCCACGAAAATAACATCGCGGTAATAGCCGATGAAGTTCAAACATTCTGCCGGACAACAAGGCCTTATGCTTTCCAGCATTTTGGGCTCGACAAAGATGTTGACCTGGTCACCATTGGAAAAATATCACAAGTCTGCGCAACTTTGTTTACCGATGAATACGCTCCCCAACCCGGTTTGATTAGCCAAACTTTTACCGGCAGCACTTGGGCAATCATGGCAGCGCATGCCATCGTCTCAGGATTAATCGAAAACGGCAATTTCGGAGTTGATGGTAAAAACGTTCGCTTCAATCAGTATTTCTCACAAGGACTTCAAGCGATTGGTGAGAAATACCCTGGCTCCATTAGTGGACCTCATGGTGTTGGAGGGATGGTCGCGTTTACCCCATTCGATGGAACACCAGAGATTGCCAGCGAATTGGTAAAACGGCTTTACCACGCGGGACTCATGTCATTCATGGCTGGCGGATCTCCAAGTCGCGTGCGCTTCCTCTTGCCTCTCGGTTGCATTGATGAATCACACCTCGATCTCGCCTGTCAAATTATCGAGAGCGTTGTTGCCGAGATGGCGGAGTAAATGGCCAGTCACCCCAAATTGAATTTTGAATGAAACAAAAACTAATTCCCCAGCAATCCTTTTAAATCC
>JAALLA010000263.1 GCA_011087765.1 Pirellulaceae bacterium | reverse complement strand
GTAAAGTAGGTTTGCCTCACGCCTAATTTTTGAGCAACCTCGACAGCTTCGGCGATACTAAAATGAGTTGGATGAGGATCCTCACGCAAGGCATCGAGAACGAGTGTATCGAGACCTTGCAACAAGTCCCAACTAGAATCCGGTATTTCGCTGACATCAGTACAGTAGGCAACATCCCCGATACGGAAACCGAGAACATCAAATTTAGGCCCGTGCTTTAAAGGAATCGGAATGATTTCCGCACCGAGAATTCGGATTGGATCCGATTGAATTGATTTCAGATCCACCGCAGGAGCCGCGCCAGGATGCGTTTGAGCTTCATCACTGAAGGCATAATCAAACGCCATTCTCAATCTTCTTTCCACCTTCGCATTGCAATATACCGGAACAGCATGGCCTAAATAAAATTGAAAGAGTCGCAAGTCATCAAATCCCATGACATGATCCGTATGTTCATGGGTGTAAATGACAGAGTGAACAATTCCAATTTGTTCTCGCAGTAATTGAGTCCGCAAATCCGGGGAAGTATCTATTAAGAGATTCCCCTCAGGCAAACCGATGATCGCGCTTGCTCTTGTCCGTTGATTTCTCGGGTGACCACTCTGGCAAACGTCACAACTGCAACCGATCGCAGGCACACCCACCGATGTTCCGGTGCCCAGTAAAATCATCTTTCCTGAAATATCAGTCGTCTTAACTTGCTTTTTCACTTATTTACCTAAACCAATGTCGCTTCGACCTGCAGCACTCCCTCACCGGCACTCGACGTCTAATGAACCTCGGCCGTCAATTTACCTCATACTACCGATTTGAGTCGATGGATCGTCGAGAATTAGGATTGAGCAAACAAATCTTGGTAGCAGACCCACCAAATCGTTCACAGATCTAACATCCCATTCCACTGAAGCTTGGCCCCTCAGCAAGGCCTTGAGCCCGTAAAATGCCGCAAGTACGGATTGCCGAGGTCGCAGCCGAGTGATTCCACTTCGACTCAACTCCGCCTTAAAACCCCAGCTCCAAACCACTCCAGGGCACCAATCTTGGCACATGAATTGCGTCATTCAAGGCCGTTGCTCTTTGAGAGCCACCAACACCTGCCAAAAATGCTGCAATTTACGGGGGTTTAGAGGTGATTCCCCCCTCTCAATCTCCGTTGACCAGCATCGATAGTCCCGATAATCTGTTACTATTAGCGAACTTACGTAAAACTTGATGCAAATAACTGCTGATGCGGGCGCTGTGCGCCTCCAGTGATACTCGAATTGCCAGCCTGACATAATTTCCGGTTGGTGGTTTTTGAGATCAGCGAACAACTACAAACCATTAAAAAATTTGATTCCGAACTGTTTTTTTTCGGAAAATGTGGAAATAAGCCATGGAACAACTGGAACGATATTGGGACGCCACCACTCACTTTTTTGGTGGGCTTGTTTCCGGATTTGAAAAAGCAGTTACCGGTGTTTTTGGTTCTTCCAATGCTCGCTATGTAAAAAAACTGGAATCAAAAGTTGACGCGATCAATGCGCTTGAATCCAACTACTCCTCGCTTTCCGATGATGAATTACGTGAAGTAACAGAGCAGTTCAAAAAGCGCCTTCGAAACGGCGAAACTACCGACGACATTATGATCGAAGCGTTCGCCGTCTGTCGTGAAGGAGGAAAACGATTCCTTGGGATGCGACACTATGACGTTCAAATGATCGGCGGCATGGTCCTGCATTCCGGTGCGGTTGCGGAAATGGTGACAGGTGAAGGAAAGACGCTTGTTGCGACGCTACCCTCCTATCTGAATGCACTCGAATGCAGGGGTGTTCACGTTGTGACCGTCAACGACTATCTCGCTCGCCGCGACATGGAGTGGATGGCTCCTCTCTACATGGGTCTTGGCCTGACGGTGGGTGCGATCCAAAGCAATATGCCGGTTAAAGAACGGCAAGAGGCCTACGAGCGAGACATTACCTACGGAACAAATAACGAATTTGGATTCGACTATCTTCGCGACAACATGCGACCAGCGGCTCGCGGTGACGAGAGATTTTCAAAGCGCTATCAACAGTCTCAGGGGCCACTCGCTTTTGCAATTGTTGATGAAGTCGACAACATCCTTATCGACGAGGCGAGAACTCCGCTGATCATCTCAGGCCCCGCCCACCAAAACCCCGCGCGATACGCCGAGGCAAACCGAATCGCAACGCAACTCTCTCGAGAAGTTCATTACAAGGTCAACGAAAAAGACCATACCGCTACATTGACCGACGAAGGTGTCCGGCACGCCGAAAAATTAGCCGGCGTTGAAAGTTTTTACACTGCGGGCAATATGGACTGGCCGCACATGATTGACAATGCTCTGAAAGCACATGGGCTTTACAAGATTGACGTCAATTACGTTGTGAAAGAAGGCGAAATCGTCATCGTCGATGAATTTACCGGCCGTCTCATGGAAGGTCGCCAATGGAGTGACGGTTTGCATCAAGCCGTTGAAGCCAAAGAAGGCGTTAAGATCAAAGAGGAAACTCAAACCCTCGCAACCATTACCCTGCAAAACTATTTCAAGCTATACGAAAAAGTCTGCGGTATGACTGGAACCGCGATGACCGAAGCCGAAGAGTTTTACAAGATCTACGAACTAAACGTTGTGGCAATCCCAACCAATCGCGAACTTCAGCGAATCCCACACCCCGATGTAATCTTCAGTGGCGAAAAATTCAAATGGTCCGCCATCGCAGAGGAAATCGAACATTACCATAAGTGGGATTTTGTCAAACTTAAAAATGAAGATCTTTACGTTGGTCGAATCAAAAGTGAATCCGATGAGGAAGTCACCATCGCCGACAAAGATGATGGAAAAGAAATCCGGATTCCTCGCAGCAAAATCGAATCCGTAAATCACAAAGGACGTCCAATCCTGGTCGGTACCGTTTCCATCGAAAAAAGCGAAGTGCTATCCGGCTTGTTGGATCGCCGAGGTATTAAGCACGAAGTTTTGAATGCCAAAAACCACAAACGGGAAGCAGAAATTGTTGCCCAGGCTGGACGACTCGGGGCGGTCACCATCGCGACCAATATGGCTGGAAGGGGTACCGATATTATTCTCGGAGGAAACCCTGAAAATATGGCTTGGGCGCGGCTTCAAGAAAAATATACGACTCGTCTGGATGTGCCGCGCGAAGAATGGGATGAACTGGTTGAATCCATCGACCAGGAACACCACATGGCAGAGATGGGAGAAGAAGTCAAAAAAATTGGTGGTCTCCATGTGATTGGCACCGAACGGCACGATGCAAGGCGAATTGACCTCCAGCTTCGCGGACGCTGTGGTCGCCAGGGCGACCCGGGGAGTAGTCGTTTCTACCTCAGTCTTGACGACGACCTGATGCGGATTTTTGCCGGCCCTTTCGTCAAACGAATGCTTGAAATGGGCGGTTTCAAAGACGACCGTCCAATTACCAGTCGCATGGTATCCCGGAGAATCGATGCGGCTCAAAAGAAACGAGAAGAGTACAACTTTGAAATTCGAAAAAGCTTGTTGGAATATGACGAAGTCATGGACGAACAGCGAAAACGAATTTATCGGTTCCGACAGCAAGTCCTCGACGGCGTTAGTTGCCGTGAACTTGTTCAGGACATGGTTCGCGACCAAGTCGATACGAATCTCAATACCTGCCTCGCTGACGAATTCGGCAGAGAATCATTCGCTGGTTTTGCGGGAAAACAACTAGCGATCTCGCTCGATCCACGACTGTTTCGTAAGACAAATCCCGAAGAAGCAATTCAGATCTGTCTCGACGAAGCCGAACGAAACGCCGAAACCGATATCCTTGCACAAATCGATGTATGCCTCGCAGAAGGTGAGGATGAATCCGAATGGAACTGGGGAGCACTTGCCCACTTCTGTAATTCGCGTTGGAACTTAGGGATCCGCGAAAAAGACATGAAGAGTACGGGACGTGATCGCGTTGACGAACTGCTGATCAACAAAGCGCGAGCTGCAATCCGAAAAATCAAGATCGAAGGTGCCGAGCAAATGCTCGACGAAGACTACGGCATTAAAACCGCCGCGAGCTGGTGCCTCGCGAAATTCGGTATCGAGCCCAATCTAGATCAAGTTCAAGATCTTACAATCGATGAAACCATCGACATCATCGTTGAACAGGCAATCAAAAAGTATGACGAAAAAGAAGCCGTCTATCCTGTAATGGCAGGCCTCTATCAGTTTGTCATGCCAGCTTCAGGGGGCGCTCAAGGCAGAATCGACCGCGAAGGACTCGTCCAGTGGGCCAGTCGTCGATTCGATACTCCCCTCACATTGGAAGATTTGAAAAACAAACAACGCGATGAAATTCATGAATTGCTGCTTGGTAAAAGCCGTGAATCTCAAAAACTCGCTCAAGTCAAAATAGAAGCCCTGCATGGACAAATCGAATCCCTTTCCAGCCAAGGAGCTTTACCTCTCAACAACGCCAACGGTGAGGCGACCAAGCTGAGCGATTGGTTCATGGACACTATCAGTCATGACCTTTCTCTTGAGCGGGTCGATTCGCTCGACAAAGAAGAACTCGAACAAGCGCTCGAAGCGATCGTCGAAGATCATTATCACCCTGAATTCCGCCGCATGGAGAGAATGGTCTTACTCGAAATCGTAGACTCAGCATGGAAAGACCATCTTCTCGCAATGGATTATCTCCGCAGCGCCGTCGGGCAACGCGGTATGGCTCAACTTGACCCAAAAGTTGAATACAAGCGCGAAGGTATGCGAATGTTTGAAGGGCTGTGGGTCTCGATTGGCGAACGCGTCACTGATCTTGTATTCCGCATGGAGCAAATGAACGAAGACTTCGTTAGCAACACGCTGGTAGAAACCAGTGCACGCCATGACGACGCCTCCTCAGCTGCTGCCGCTCCACAGCAATCCGAGATGTCACAAGAGCAATCGGAAGCAATTGACCGAAGTGGCGGAGGACAGCAAGCAATCGAGACCATACGAAACCGAGAAGATAAAGTGGGGCGCAACGATCCGTGTCCCTGTGGTAGTGGGAAAAAATATAAATCCTGCTGCCTGAGAAAACGAGCATAAATCTCGTCCAACATTAAGCGCCTGAAGTTTGTTCTTTACAACCTGAGATCACCCGCCATTGAAAGGATTCCATTGGCCGGCTTGCTGCTCAACATAAATTACACACTGTTTCTGTTGGTGGCGTCGCCATGGTTAATTTGGCGTTTTTTCGCGAAAGGAAAAAACAAAAGGGGCTGGCATCACAAACTTTGGGGACGTGTTCGCCCCCGACAATCTCAATCAAACTGCATCTGGCTGCACGCAGTTAGCGTCGGTGAAGTCAATCTCCTGGTACCGGTGTTGAGAGAACTAAGGCAACAAAATCCCAATATCGAATTTGTTATTTCGACCACGACCGAGACAGGCTTTAATCTGGCTCAAAAACGATTCCCAGATACTTATACATTCTTTTGCCCGTTTGATCTGACCTGGGCGATAAAAAACACCATCGCTCGGCTGCGCCCGAACATGCTCGTCCTTGCCGAACTGGAAGT
>JAALLA010000262.1:3553-5688 GCA_011087765.1 Pirellulaceae bacterium | reverse complement strand
TTTGATCAGAGAGCCCAAATTGATCGATCGCGACTTATTCGTTGCGGGGTAGGCTTCAGCGGATGTTCTCACGATCAAGAATTCTGCTATTGGGTTGAGGAGGACTGCTCAACCCGTGGGCATTGGTGCTGTTTTAGCCGCGTCAAATGCGCTCCATCGCATTAGCTGGGATAAATCGACGGTCTCGGCACGCGATCAGTTGGTAATGTTTTTAGAAAATGAAACAAGGCAGACGTTTGGATATAAATATAAAGCAAGTGGGACTGTCCAGACCGCCGCACTCAACCGAGTAACAGAGTGGGCTGAAACCAACTACCCGAGCGAATTTTTAAAGAATGAGAAAAGCCAAGGGTTGAAAACTCGAGGATTTGCCGAACGGCTTGCTTCGGTCGATTGGGGGCAAGGGGACGCGGAGCGTGGGGCGATTCTCTATAAAAATCTTCAGTGTGCGCGATGTCATGACGCTGGAAACCGATTGGGACCACGGCTGGAAGGACTGGGGAAAAGGTTCAGCCGTGATGATCTGTTTCGAGCCATTATTTATCCAAATGAGCAAGTGCCAGAGCGTTACCGCGCCGTCGCAATTGAGACGGTCGATGGACAATACATTCAAGGGGCGGTGGTTTACGAATCGGTAGACGGAATTACGCTACAGCAGACAGATGGGAAGACGAGGCGTATAAATCGAGACCAAATCGAATTTCAAACACGCTCGAACAAGTCATTGATGCCCGAGGGCTTACTTGATCAGGCAACTCCTCTCGATCTAGCAGACCTTTACCAGTTTCTTTCCAGGTAGGAATTTGGTCGGCCAGTGGCCAGCCGAGGGCTCGCTCGACTAAATTTAATGAACCGCCAAGTTAGATTTGAGCGGGGAGTCTTGAGATTGCAATCAGATAGAGCCCAACCAGCAGTAGCACGAGTCCAACAAGCCCAACGCAAATTCTTTCAGGGTTTTTGCCAAACCGATTTTCGATGGCTTTAATGATTGTCATTTGAAAAGCCCAGCCGCGGTTTCGAATGCTGGCGGTCAGGAAAATCACGCCGAAGACGGCTGCGACGGTTCCGACGAAGAGATCACGAGTTTCGATAGCAGGATTCCTGGATTTAATGAATGACAATTTGAGTTTATTTAACTGGAGATGGTCGAACTACCTGTTTCTCATCCCGATCTTGTTGGAGATTCCAGTTCAGTAGCAAATCACTCGTCTGTGCGGAGAGACATGCCATTCAACGTCAGCCCAAGTTTACCAAAATCAAGAACTTAACCGGTATAAAAAAAAGACACGAACCAGAATTGGTTCGTGTCTTCGGTTTTGTAGTAATCGTCAGTTCGGCCTAGGTGGCTAGCCGATGACGTTTTTTAACCTAGCCTGCAGGAGCTGGCTCAGGAGTCATCTCAGCATCTCCAGCTTCGCAGCAAGGATCAGGCTTGCAGCAACGAAGATTTGGAACCATGCCTTTGATTTTTGACAAGCAGTTACGCTTGCAAGGATCAACAGCAACGTCAACGATGCTAGGACGGCATCGTGTAACGCACTCTTTAGTGCGGGTAAGCTTACGCTTTGTGCAACCGCACTCGTCTGTAACACACTCAAACTTCAGACGGCAAACTTCCTTCTGAACTTGAACCATAACAATCTTCTTGCGAGTCTTCGCGCAAGGATCTTTCTCAGCGCAACCACCGCAATCTTGAGCGGCAGCCATCATTGGGAAACACATAGCCACACACATGATGGCAGGAAAAGCAAACTTAAACATAGTAACCTCATTTGTTTTGAACGTTGTGACAACACCTCACACCTATGTGTACTGGTATCGCGAATCTGTTTAACCAACTTAACTCGCAGATAAAAATTGTTGGATGTGCTTTGAAATTAAGTACCAGTATCAACGAATTAAATGATTAGAACTGCGACCTACTCTTATATTTGATACAACCGGCTTTTCGGTGGTTTCAAAATTGTGATGGGGATTGAATTCACCTTTGAAAAGGCGGGGTTAACGAGGGTTCGAGTGATTCAGGTTGTAGCGAATAAATTATCAAAAACGAATCGTTCGATTCACATTTCCAGCATCGATGGAGCGAGATCAGACCGACATCTTCTCGAGGAGTGCTAAGTCGGATGTTCGTG
>JAALLA010000262.1:0-3453 GCA_011087765.1 Pirellulaceae bacterium | reverse complement strand
ATCCAGTCAATCCTTGCTCCGTCGGCAGTTCCCTTAAAACCGTTAAATGTTCCCGAAGGTTCGTCGCCGTTCGCGTGCGTACTCGCGTAAGTATCCACGAGTGGGGATTCACCGGTAGTGGATGATTTATCGAACATTGCTTGGTAAGGAGGTGAGTTAACGGCTGCGTTGAAATCTCCCGTCACAATCACGTTTGAGCCTGCTGGTAAGTTGCTCACAAATTTTCGGATTTGGGCTGCGCTTTCTTTGCGAGCCGTTTGCCCGCGGTGATCGAAATGGGTATTGATCACATAAAAACTCACCTTGTTGGTTCTGTCCCACAATTTTAACCAGGTAGCCATGCGGGGTAGCGAGGAATCCCAGCTTTTGGAACCCGGGTTGTCTGGAGTTTCACTTAACCAAAAATGCCCTTCAACAAGTTTGTCGAATCGTTCGGTTAGATAAAATATTCCACATTGCTCACCTTTTCCATCGCGTTGTCGACTACGTCCCGCATAAGAGTACTGAGGGAGGTTCGTGCCAATATATTTTGCCTGGAATTCATAGGTTTCCTGGGTTCCGACAAAATCGGGTTCAAATTCCTTGATCGCTTGAACAACTGTTTCTTTGCGTTTTTCCCAATGATTGTCACCGTCTTTGGCTACCCCCAGTCGGATGTTGAAACTCATTGCACGGACTTCCGGCCCTTTGGTTATTTGTGCAACTACCAATGGAGGTGAGGCGATTAGAAAGACGAGCAGGGTTACAATCGCGAATGAGCGTTTCATCGAAATGAGCTCCAGTTCTTAATAGAGGGGACGCAGACAATGTGGCGTCGAGTTTAACACATTTTGACAGCGGGCTGTTTGGGTAAGCGCGTAAAAAAACGTCGACCAGAATTGATCGACGTTTTGTTAGGTTTCGTACTCGGGGAGCATTGCTTTGTCATGCCCGCTTCGAGCGATGCTGGCTTTGGGCTAAGGCCAAAGAAGCAATCGATTAATACATGTCGTGATCGCCGCCATGTCCATGTCCTTTTGTTGCTTTTGGCTTTTCAGCGATAAGAGCGTCGCTGGTCAGAAGCAGGGTGGAGACGCTGGCTGCGTTTGACAAAGCCGTTTTCGTGACTTTCGCAGGATCAATAACGCCTGACTTAACGAGGTCTTGATACTCGTCAGTCAAAGCGTTGTAGCCAAAGTTGGCTTTTCCGCCGAGCACTTTTTCACAAACAATACCGCCGTCTTGGCCAGCGTTGGTTGCGATCATGTGTAATGGTGAACGGCAAGCTTTGACCACGATGTTGTAGCCAGTCAGTTCGTCATCGGTCAGGCCTTCGGCCGGAGAGACCAGGCTTGACGCGCGAAGAACAGCAACGCCACCACCCGGTAGGATTCCAGATTCAACAGCAGCACGGGTCGCGTGAAGAGCATCTTCAACGCGAGCTTTCTTTTCCTTCATTTCGCTTTCAGTTGCCGCACCAACGTTGACTTTAGCAACGCCACCGGCAAGTTTGGCCAGCCGCTCCTCGAGCTTTTCACGATCATAGTCGCTCGTTGTGTTCTCGATCTCGCGGCGAATCTGATCAATTCGCCCTTTGATTTCGCCGCTTTTTCCGGCACCTTCGATAATGGTCGTGGCATCTTTTCCGACGATGACCTTTTTAGCGCGTCCCAGCTCAGTCAGTCCGAGTTGGTCAAGCTTCATTCCCAGTGCTTCGAAAATTGCATTTCCACCGGTAAGGATCGCAATATCTTCCATCATGGCCTTGCGGCGATCGCCGTAGCCCGGTGCTTTGATTGCACAGCAATTGAACGTACCGCGAAGACGATTGATCACAAGTGTTGCGAGGGCTTCGCCTTCTACATCTTCTGCAATGATCAAAAGTGGTTTACCCTGCTGGACAACCTGCTCAAGCAATGGAACTAAATCTTTGATGTTGGTGATTTTCTTTTCGAATACCAAAACGTAAGCATCTTCGAGTACGCATTCCATGGCACCCGACTCGGTAACGAAGTACGGAGAGAGGTATCCACGATCGAACTGCATTCCTTCGACCCACTCGACTTCGGTGGAGAGGCTCTTGCCTTCGTCGACGGTAATCACACCATCCTTGCCGACTTTTTCCATTGCCGAGGCAAGAAGTTCACCGATCTCGCTATCGTTGTTGGCGGCGATCGAAGCGACATTCGACATCTCATTTTTGTTTTTAATTTTGATCGACATGTCGGTCAACTTGTCGCAAATGTCGCTGACGGCAGTTTCGATGCCCTGCTTCATTTGAATTGGGTTAACACCGGCAGTCACGGCCTTGAGGCCTTCGTTGAAGATCGCTTCCGCCATGACCGTAGCGGTGGTGGTGCCGTCGCCGGCCACATCGCTGGTCTTACTGGCAACTTCACGAACCATCTGGGCACCCATGTTTTCATAGGTGTCTTCCAATTCGATTTCCTTGGCGACGCTCACGCCGTCCTTGGTTACCGTAGGTGAGCCAAAGCTCTTTTGAAGAATAACGTTTCGGCCTTTTGGGCCAAGTGTCACTTTTACCGCTCGCGCCAATTTAGAGACACCGCGCCGGATAGCCTCGCGGGCTTCCTGCTCAAAAGCAATCATTTTTGCCATCGTAAAAAACTCCTGATTTCAGGTTAAGTTGTTTTGTTTATTGATTTTATAGGTTGCTGGGTTCGAGTGAAAATTACTCAATTACTGCGAGGACATCGTCCTCTCGCATGAGGAGATACTCGTCGTCTCCCAATTTAATTTCGTCAGGGCCATAAGAAGTAAACAGGACAACGTCTCCAGGCTTTACTTGGAGCGGACTACGTGTTCCGTCTCGAAGAACACGGCCTTCGCCTACGGAAATGACCGTACCACGAGAAGGTTTATCCTGAGCAGAACCCGGAAGCACGATACCTCCAGCAGTTGTTTCCAAAGAGGATTCACGCTCAACCACAATTCGCTCACCCAACGGTTGAAGTGTGGTTGATTTAGCTGTCTTTTTAGCTTTTTTCTTCGCAGTCACGGCCATCGATCGAACTCCTGATTTTTCTTTGCAGACCATTTATTGTTTCAGGCTGATGTTGTTTCGGTTGGCTGATTCCTTTTGGAAATCCTCATCAACCGCACCTTAAGCCTGACATTTTTGCGGAATCAAAAATGAATATCGCCTAATAGGCAACTGGCGCGCCAATTCAAACAAACTGTCGATAAACCTTTAGGAAACTGGCCAAGAAAATTGTGCGAACTTGAGAAGCGTCCGCAATTATCGGCTTTTGAGCACTTTTGGCATTCAAGAATAAAAATATCGAATACAAAGCCTCGGAAATCAAAAGTGTCTAAATTCGGGGTTAGTTCGCGTTGGCACCTTGGTTTGCCGACTCAACGGGGCTGTCGTGACAGATTGGCAGAAAACGTCGGCAGTAATTGTGGGGCTAGTTGGTTTAAACTCGTTTCGGAAGGTGCAATCGAAGCGAAATG
>JAALLA010000031.1 GCA_011087765.1 Pirellulaceae bacterium | reverse complement strand
GGTGCTCGAATATTCTATGTGATTCAGAAATCTGATGATTTTGTTGCCAATGGCGCATCGTTCGGCCAGCTCCTTCTGGCTGTGGTCGATATGACCAAAGGAGGGCTTGTTGTCTATGGAAGTTTGATTGGGGGAATGATTGCCGGAGTTACTTATCTGAAATGGAATAAGTTACCGCTTGCCAGGACTGCAGATCTGGTTGCTCCCGGCATGGCCCTCGGGCTGGCGATCGGCCGGTTGGGGTGTTTGATGAACGGCTGCTGTTACGGAGGGGTCTGCGAGGCTCCGCTTCCGAGTGTGACCTTTCCACCTGGTTCGCCCCCTTATATGGCTCAACTGGACAGTGGTGCTTTAATTGGAATACGGGCGACTGAGAATCTTGATCCAGCGTCTGGTTTCCGATGGATTGCCGAGGCCGTGGAAGAAGGCAGTCTTGCGGACGAGCAGGGAGTGCAAGTGGGAGACGAGTTTTCGATCATTGCTCCAGACGAGCGTTACATTCGTTTCGAGAAAAAAGCTGGTTCCGAATCGCTTGCGTTGTTAATGAATCTGGAGAGTAATCGCAAAGGTGGCGGGGCAGTGCCACCGATCACCGTGCCGGTGGCCGATTTGCCAGCTCGATCGAAGGCAGTTTATCCAACACAAATCTACAGTGCGATCAATGCCTTTCTTTTATGCCTTGTCCTGTGGTTTTACTGGACGGTTAGAAAATACGATGGAGAAGTGTTTGCTTTGATGTTGATTCTCTATTCGATCGGCCGATTTTTGATGGAATTGATTCGTATCGACGAAAAAGGTCAGCTTGGCACTGGGCTAACGATTTCTCAATTAATTAGTGTTGCCATGATTATTCTTGGTATTTCCCTGCTCGCCTTTGCGAGGCGACCTACCGCAAAGCCAGTTTTGCCTGCTTAAATCTCGGATTTTATTGGTAAAATTAGCTACAATTTCCGTAGTGATAGCTGGCATTGATGACAATCACCATCTGTTTACTGTTTTTTGGGAACTAAAACAGTGCTTTTAAAGTCAAAGCGATGAACAATCCGAGGGCAAAACACGAGGATCGCGAGTGGATCTGTCGAACTATCGACGGGGATACCGAGTCCTTTGGTTTTTTGGTTAAAAAATACCAAGACCGCCTTTATAACGGCATGGTTCAGATCCTTCGAAACGAGTCCGAAGCGGAAGACGTGGTCCAGGATGCTTTTGTGTTGGCCTTCTCCAAGCTGGATTCTTTTCAGGGTAAAAGTGCTTTTTTTACTTGGCTATACCGGATTGCTTACAACGTGGCGATTACGAGGTTGCGTCGAAGAAAACGTGGCATATCCCTTGACGGTGACGATGCCAGAATACGCTTGGCAATTCCAGACAACGGGCCATTGCCGAATGATTCAATTGAAAAACAGGAAGAAGCGGTTCAGTTGTATGAAGCGCTTGACCGGCTTTCGAGCGAACACCGTTCGATTTTAGTTTTAAGAGAGATGGAAGAACTTGATTACGATGCAATCGCTGAAATTCTGGAATTGCCAGTCGGTACAGTGCGAAGTCGATTGCATCGAGCGAGAATTCGCTTGCGTGAGCTTCTAGAAAAAGCAATTGATTAAAACGGCAATTGATTAAAACGGCAATTGATTAAAACGGCAATTGATTAAAACGGCGATGAAGCGAGACGGTGCAAAATTACTTGGTCGCGTGGTGAATTAGAACAATGTCAGGCAATCCCAACGAAGACAATCCCAACGAAGGCAATTTCGAACGACTGAACGTCGAGCGACGGTTGACCGCCTATTTTGATAATGAGTTGGAGCCAGCGGAGCGGGCTGACATCGAAACGATGCTGGCTGAAAACTCGGATTTGGGTGAATTGCTCGACCAGTGGCAAAAAACGGGGGACTCACTCCGGCAACTGCCTGAGTACGGGTTGGGCGCTGATTTTACCGCAGGTGTTCAAGCAAAAATTGACGCGATGGGGACGGCTAAACCGCAGAGGCCGACGGTGGTTGCTTCCAATTGGGACAGCCAAAAGATCGGAATCAGTGGAATCGTCGCTTTGGCCGCTTTACTTTTACTGACGTTGTTTGTCTTTCCAAGTTTGGTAGGCGACGGGCCAGTCCAACAGGCTGGTGTGGTCGTTAACGAGCAACCGGCAGTCCCTTCTACAGCGAGGCCGAAGGAGAAGGCCAAGCCGATCCTTGCGCCCAGAAACAGTTCGCTGCCGAGAACTACGAATCGCATTCCGGGCGCGACCTCGTCCCGGGCAAAGCCGCGTGGCATCGAGCAAGTCTTGTTGATTCAGAATGCAACTTTGTCGGATCTCGAAGCTATTTTGAACCGCCATGAAATACGCATCGTTGACTCCAAGGGTAAAGCGCCCGACGGCGCTCATTTTATTCCTCAGGCGAAACAGGGAATGGAGGCAATACACATTGTCAGCCATCAAGGGAATATGCAGAGTGCGATCAATGAAATTGCGGATCATGAATCCATCATCGTCACTGCATTTTCCATCCCGGGGCAATTGGAATCGCGTGAAATTGGCAATTCGAGGTCTGTTGAGAAAGAGGATGCTTCGGCATTGCAACTCCAACCGGTAGCGTTAGGCAGTGCGGTTGCAATCTCTCGAGAGATCGAAGAGTTAGATCGATGGTTCAAGGTAGGTGACGAGGAGGGGGATCGGGAACCGATGGAGTGTTTGCTCCTCCTACAAAGCGCCAGTCAGCGTTAGAACCCACCGCCAGCGTTGGAAACTTCCGCCAGTGTCGGGTGAGTCGATTTTCCCAAGTCGGATTCTTCAAATTGCGCGAGGGCGTTGGCAATGGCTCTCGGATGCACCGCTTCGTTGCATCCTTCAACATGTTTTCCACGACGCGGGACCCCTGCGCTAATCTGCATATTCGTTTAGCTTTATCTGACAATCTTGTCGTGGGGAACTTGAGAAGCGCAGTTTAGTCCGTGCAAACTTGGCTTCTGGCGATTTCGATTCGCGGCGAAAAATGTCTTGTTGGATTTTTCTTTTTTTGGCTTTTCACCACCGCTGATCCGGTTACGCTTTGTTTTCCAAGAGAAGATTCGAATGTCGATCTAATTAACCGATCAAACATCTAAACGATAGAACAGACTATGGAAAACCAACCTGAAGCCGCCCTTGCCGTTGAGGAATCCAAGGTTGTTGTCAGCGAAAACGCGACGACGAAGTCAGAGCCGTTTATTGGCCAGTGGAATCAGCTGATTTCAACGACCAACTGGGATAAGGGTGAGATTATCTGCCAGTGGCGCGATTCTTTGAAATCGAATGGCGTGCCAGTGACAGACTATTCTGATGAAGCTTGGAGCCAATTGGTTGGCGGGGTAACACCACAACATGTTGGTCGTCTGCGTCGTACATTCGAGCGATTCGGGCACGTCTATCGGGAATACGATGGCGTCTTCTGGAGTCACTTTTACGCAGCGCTGGAGTGGGACGATGCAGAGATGTGGCTCGAGGGTGTGGTTCAGAATCAATGGTCTGTTTCCGGGATGCGAAAGCAACGTTGGGAAACACTCGGCAAGGTTGGCAATGAGCCAATGGATTCTGAGATTGTCGTGTCGGAGCCCGCAGAGGAAACACAATCCCTCGCTCTCTCTGAGAGTGCTCGTAATAACGACCGGGACTACATGGAAGGTCCAGTTCACGAAGGCCCTGATTGGGGGGATGGTGAGCGACCGGAGGGTAGTTCGTCTTCGAGTACGGCAACGCTCGATGAAGAATCCAGCTCCGAATCAGCAGTTGAACCGCCACATGAAGTGCGACCGTTTGAGTCTTTCACCGACTTACCGGACGATGTAATGGAGGCTGCCAGCGATTTTAAAGTCGCGATTATCAAACATAAGGCCGAGGAGTGGGAAGAGATCAGTCGCAACGACATGATTGCCTTATTGGATGCCTTAAAGCGATTGACTGAGTTAGCGCCAGTTTGACCGAGGTTGCTTATTTATTAAGTTGGGCATTTTGACTGAAACCGAATAGCAAACCGTAAAATTTCAACAACGGCTGATTCCATTTGAATCGGCCGTTTTTTTCGTTAATTTTTCGGGTTGAGTGACTCCGGATCGAAGGAGTCTTGCGATCGAATGCGGCCATGGGGTTTTCATTGATTTACAAGATTTATATTGCGAGTTTCACAGCGGCAAATTCTCCGGTGAGCGAGTTTTTTTGGGGGCACCGATGAGATTGGTGAAATTCAGCCGAGAATCTGTTAAAACGCTATTTCTCAAAAGCTGGTTTCCCAAAAAATAAATCTAAGAGAGAGCGAAGTATGTCGACCAAAGTTGCAATTATCGGAGCGGGTGGAATGCTCCAGTACCATGCCGGCGGATTCAAGCAAGCGGGAGCGACGATTGTGGCTTTGGCCGATATGAATGAAGCCGCGGCCACGACTGCGGCTGGGGAATGGGAAATTCCAAACATTTACACAGATGTCGAGACGATGTTGGCTGAGTCTGACGCCGATGCCGTCAGTATCATCGTTCCCAATAAGTTTCACGCTTCATTGGCAATTCAGTGTCTGAATGCGGGGAAGCATGTTTTTTGTGAAAAACCGCCAGCGTTAAATGCGGGTGAGGTTGAGTTGATGATTGCCGCTGCTGAAAAGGCGGGGAAGAAATTAATGTTTAATTTTAACAATCGCGCCCGGCCAGAGTCTTATCAGATGATGGAGCGTCTGAGCGATGGTTCTCTCGGTACGATCAATTCGGCCCAAGCAAAGTGGATTCGACGCACCGGTATTCCCGGGTTTGGAGGTTGGTTTACGACCAAAGCGCTTTCGGGCGGTGGTCCTCTGATCGATCTGCTCCACATGGTTGACCTTGCCATGCACTTTATGGGGTACCCCGAACCCGCCTTCGTTCTTGGGCAGACGTTCAATGACTTCATTGATGATAAAAATTTCAAGGGACCCTGGGGCATCCCTGATAACGCGGACGGGGTCAACGATGTTGAAGCGGCAGCACACGGCTTTGTTACGTTTAAAACCGGGCAAGTTCTTTCCTTGCAGGTCTCTTGGGCTGAGATGGTTAAGCGGGAAGAGGTTTCTGTTGTATTTCAGGGAAGTAAAGGTGGCGGCAAGGTGGAGCGGTTATTCGGGACCGACGGTCTGGATGAGACCGCAATTGACACCTGTGAGATTTACGTTCAGGAAGATGGCCAGTCAGTCGACAAGACGATTGCAGTCGAGGAGTGTGAGGACATGGGGCGAATTCGCTCGGCTGCCAATTTCATCGGCGCCATCGAAGGAACCGAAGCTCCATTGAATACGCCTGAGCAAGCGTTACGTTTGATGCGAACGATCGATGCTATTTACGCTTCGGCGAGTTCGGGGACGCCAATCGCAGTTTAAAGCCAGGCCTCTGGTTGAAAGCAGCCGAGTGGTTCTTCCGTCTTTTAATTAATTATTCAGATAAATTCGAGGTTCTAAAATGTCGCTAAATCGTAAACTTCGCATGGGCATGGTCGGCGGTGGCCGCGGTGCGTTTATTGGGTCCGTGCACCGGATGGCCGCAGCGTTGGATGGAAAAATTCAGTTGGTTGCGGGTGCGTTTTCTTCGGATCCTGAAAAGAGTCGGCTTTCGGGTGAAGATTTCATGCTTGCTCCTTCGCGGGTGTATTCAAGCTATCAGGAAATGGCAGAAAAAGAGTCGGCCTTACCTGCAGACGAACGAATCGATTTTGTTTCAATCGTTGCCAGAAATGATCTCCATTACGAAGTTTCGAAAACATTTTTAGAAGCTGGCTTCAACGTGATTTGCGAAAAGCCACTGGCTTTTTCTCACGAGCAGGGAGTGCAGTTGGCTAATGTGGTGGAAGCAAGTGGTAAGGTTTTTGCCTTAACGCATAACTACACCGGTTATCCGATGGTCAAAGAAGCCAAGGCGATGGTTGCCGATGGAAAGCTGGGTCGGATTTTGAAAATCGTCGCCGAGTATCCTCAGGGGTATGCGATTACTGCGCTTAATGATGAAGAGGATGGAGCGATTTCGAATTGGCGGATGGATCCGGGGGTTTCCGGAGTATCCAATTGTATGGGAGATATTGGTTCTCATGCGGAAAACCTGGCGCGTTACATCACAGGTCTTGAGATCGATGAATTGGCGGCGGAATTAACGACCTTTATTCCGGGCCGTCCGCTGGACGATGATGGAAATTTGTTGATCCGATACAAGGGTGGCGCCAAAGGTGTGTTGTATGCGTCTCAGATTTCGACTGGAGATGAGAACAATTTAAACATTCGCGTCTATGGCACGGAGGCCTCTTTAGAATGGCATCAAGAGCATCCCAATGAGCTGGTCGTTAAATTTGCAGAGCAGCCTCGGCAAATTCATCGGCGAGGGAACGTCTATAACGGAGAGGTGTGTGGTAAGTACACCCGTCTTCCGTTCGGGCATCCAGAAGCTTTTATCGAGGCATTTGCGAATGTGTATTTGGGTGCCGCGGAAGCGATTGCCGATGAAGTAAACGGAACCTATTCTGGCCCTGACGGCTATGACTTTCCTACGGTACTCGACGGCGTAGAAGGGATGGCCTTTATTGAAGCGGCGGTCAATTCTTCGAAGAATAATGCAGCGTGGACGAAATTATAATTTGTCTCTGATTTTTGTAATGAAGCTCGCATGAAATTGCTGGTTTTCATTAGAATTTTGAGTGTGGGCCTCAAATTGTCGGAAAATGGGGGCAGACGCGCGTTTTAGCGATGTCTAGCTTATTTTGTTCGCACTCTACATTTGCCAGCGATAATCTTTTAGAATGTCCCAGTCGGCTCGTTTAAACAAAGTGAAACAACGCTAGTGAACAACCTTATGATCAGTAATTTAGTTCTCGCTCAAAATGATTTGACCACGCTCCAGGTTTTGGGCATCGCTGCAATTCTGCTCGGCTTGTTCTTTCTATTCATTTTTGCAATATTTTTTCTGTCTTACTTTCGCTGGTGGATTCAGTCTTTTTTCACGGGTGCCCGGGTTTCTTTTGTAGACCTGGTTGGAATGTCATTCCGAAAAGTAAAAGCGAGTATCATTGTGCCGAGTAAGATCATGGCAGTGCAGGCTCGTCTCAATGAGCCGGAAATGACGACAAAGGCATTGGAAGCTCACTATCTTGCCGGTGGAAATGTTCCGATGGTGGTACGGGCTCTGATTGCTGCGAACAAAGCGAAGACGATTAATCTTAGTTTTCGAGAAGCGACTGCAATTGATCTTGCGGGTCGTAATGTCTTGGAGGCGGTTCAAACAAGCGTCTATCCCCGTGTGATTGATTGCCCTGCAAGAGGTTCCTCTCGCAGATCGTTGGATGCGGTGGCCAAGGACGGTATTCAGCTAAAGGTGCGGGCGCGAGTCACTGTGCGGTCTAACTTGCAACAGCTGATCGGTGGTGCGACCGAAGAGACGATTATCGCAAGGGTGGGTGAAGGGATCGTGAGTGCCATTGGTTCGGCCCTGACACATAATGAAGTGCTTGAAAATCCAGATATGATTTCCAAAGCGGTCTTGGCTCGTCGACTGGATTCGCAAACGGCCTTTGAAATTGTGTCGATTGATATTGCGGATATCGATGTTGGCGACAATATCGGTGCTCGTCTGCGAGCGGATCAAGCGGAAGCCGATACTCGTGTTGCCCGTGCTCGGGCAGAGGGTCGCCGCGCCATGGCAGTCGCGCAAGAGCAGGAGAACAGTGCTGCGATCGAAGAGAGTCGAGCAAAGCTTGTTTCGGCTCAGGCAGAAGTTCCCAAAGCGATGGCGGACAGCTTTCGTGGTGGAAAGCTGGGGATCCTCGATTACTATAAATTAAGAAACGTCCAAGCCGATACGGAAATGCGTAAGTCGATTTCGTCGGGCGGAAATTCGTCGTCAAACTAACCCGGGTGAGGAGCGGACTCGGCCATGGCGCGAGACATTGAAGAATTTTTAAGGAAAGCGGCGGAACGCCGGCAGCAACAGAAAGGCGGCGGAGGCAAGCCTCCGGAAAGCCGCAGGCCTGTTGCCCGTCCGCAATCGCCACCTGCTCAACCTCGACGCGTGGAACCGGAGATCGTTGAGGCGGAGGTTGTTCGGGCTAGACCGTTAAAGCCGAGGGTGCAAAAACGCCAACAGCAGCGACCCAAGTTAAAGCCTGCTCCAAGACCAAACCTTCGGGAAGAGAGCGTCGCTGAACATGTTCGTAGTCATATTGATACATCAAGCATTGCGACTCATGCCGAAAACCTTGGCGATCGAATTTCCAGTGTTCACGATAAAGTAGACGCAAGTATTCATCAGCGGTTGGATCATGATTTGACCGCGATTGATGACACTCCCTCCGTAACCGATAGCCTCTCTGCCGCTGCAATGGAGGATTCGGGTGCTTCAATGGCTCAGCAGTTGCGACGGATGTTGGAAAACCCGAAGACAGTCGGGCATGCAATTCTCCTTGCGGAAGTTCTTAGGCGTCCTGATTTTGATTAAATCGATCAGGAGGTTGTTAATCGGGAGAGTTTAATTGCCCGATAGTATCCTTGGATTTAGGTTTCGTGATGCGATCGCGACAGGCGATGATTTATTAAATTAGTCGTCGTTGGGACTGCTTCGATCGAAGCAATGAGGATTTCTCCTTCCATTTCTAAACAAGATTTAAAAATAAAATGTTAATTACCCCTGAGACTAAAAAAATCGGCTGGGTTGGAACGGGTGTTATGGGGCACAGTATGTGTCGACACCTAATGGAGGCAGGGTTTCAGGTTTCTCTTTACAGCCGCACGCGTGAAAAGGCGGCGGACTTAATCGCAGGCGGAGCGAGTTGGTGCGATTCACCGAGGGAAGTGGCTGAGGCCAGTGATGTCGTTTTTTCAATTGTTGGGATGCCGGGCGATGTTCGCGAAGTGTTTCTAAGTGACCAAGGTGTGCTTGCAGGTTGTCAGCCCGGAAATATCGTGGTCGATATGACAACGAGCGAACCACAATTGGCGATTGAGATCGCAGAGGCTGCTCAAGCTCTGAAAGTGCACGCCGTTGACGCTCCAGTTTCCGGTGGAGACATCGGCGCTAAGTCGGGTACGCTTTCGATCATGATTGGAGGGGCCGCAGACGTAGTTGCCGCACTGGAACCGTGTTGGAAAGCGATGGGAAAAACTTACGTGCGGCAGGGTGAGGCGGGGTGTGGACAGCACGCTAAGATTGTAAATCAGATCTTAGTCGCCGCCGGAATGATCGGGGTTTGTGAATCCCTGCTTTATGCGCAACAATCGGGACTGAACCTCGAAACAGTTTTAAAATCTGTCAGTAGTGGCGCAGCAGGCAGTTGGGCTTTGTCTAATCTCGCACCGAGAATTGTATCTGGTCAATTTGATCCGGGATTTTTTGTGGATCATTTTGTCAAGGATCTTGGGATCGCGATGCAGGAATCGAAACGGATGTCGTTAAAACTCCCGGGATTGGAACTTGCCTGTGAACTTTACGATCGAGTCGTTGAGCGCGGTGACGGTCAACTGGGAACTCACGCTCTGCAAATGACATTGTCGGAAATGTCTAAGCTCAATTGGGCCTCCAGGACGGCCTCCGCCTAATCTGAGGGGCACTTTTTTGAACGATTGAACCTCAGTTGGGGTGTTTGAGTAGGTAATCGCGGCAATTTTTGACGAACGGTGTTCTGAAATGCGGTGCACCTGCGGTTATCCAAAAGTCGTACCGCGTTTCTCGAGTAACGGGTTAAGAGTTTGTCAGAGATGAGTTAGACTGAGCGAATGGAAGCAAAACAGAAAAAAACATTCGATCCGATTGAGATCCGTGAAGATTTCCCGATTCTCAATCAGACGATTCATCGAGAGCGGCCGTTAGTTTATTTCGACAATGGCGCGTCGACACAGCATCCCAGGCAGGTGATTGAGGCAATGGATGACTGTTATGTCCGCACCTATGCGAACGTGCATCGAGGAATTCATTGGTTAAGTGAACAATCGTCTGCGCAGTACGAGCAGGCGCGTACCGCGGTGCGGCGGTTCATTAACGCGTCTCACAGCAACGAGGTCATTTTTACCTCTGGAACAACAGAATCCAT
This sequence comes from Pirellulaceae bacterium, assembly GCA_011087765.1. Lineage (GTDB taxonomy): Bacteria > Planctomycetota > Planctomycetia > Pirellulales > Pirellulaceae > Mariniblastus. Next base: position 20,184 of record JAALLA010000031.1, on the reverse strand, counting down.
CAATTTGATTGCCCGGTCATGGGGCGATGCAAACGTGAAATCTGGAGACGAAATATTATTGACGATGCTCGAGCATCATTCCAACATTGTACCGTGGCAGCAGTTGGCGGAACGAACCGGTGCTGTGGTGAAATTTGTGAATTTGACAGATGCCGGAGAGCTGGATCTTGAACACATGCGTGCTTTGCTGGGTCCACGAACGAAAATTGTATCCTTTGCATCGGTTTCCAATGTCCTTGGTTCTCGGGCGCCGGTCGCTGAAATGACTTCAATGGCGAAAGATGTTGGTGCGTTGGTTGTCGTCGACGCCGCCCAGTCCGTGCCGCATGATAAAACGGATGTTCAAAGCTGGGGGGCTGATTTTATTGCCTTCAGCGGACATAAAATGCTGGGGCCATCGGGAGTCGGGATCCTCTGGGGACGTCAGTCGATTCTCGAGTCAATGCAACCCTTCATGGGTGGTGGGAGTATGATTGATCAAGTCACAACCGACGGTTTTACGTGGGGCGAATTGCCAGCCAGATTCGAAGCCGGTACACCGCCCATTGTCGAGGCGATCGGACTTGGCAGCGCAATCGAATACCTAGAAACGATCGATGTCGCTCAGGTCGACGAGCACGAACAGGTTTTGGTGCGACGGGCTTATGAATTGATCATGGAAGTCGACGGGGCAACGATTCTTGGCCCCGCGGCTGATTGCCGAGCGGGATTAGTCAGTTTTGTGATTGAAGGAGTTTCCTCGCAAGATATTTCAATTTTGCTGGACCAGCAGGGTATCGCGATCCGAGCGGGACATCATTGTGCAATGCCACTTCACAAGCATCTGGAAATCAAGGCAAGCTGTCGGGCCAGTTTCTACTTATACAACACGCTAGACGAAGTTGAGAAAATGGGAGCGGCATTGAAGAAAGTCGTCCAGCGTTTGCGGTAGGTTACCGCGGGTTGGCCAGCTATTTTCGTTTCGATATTAAGACAACCGCTGTGACTTGAGCGATTGCGAGTACGAAAAAAAACACACCCAGTGCGTACCAGCGGGCAGTTTCTGAGGCTTCGACCTCGTGTTTGGCAGGGTGCATTAAACACAGGTAGCCGACGAAGCACGAAGCCAAAATCGAGATGGTTAGCTTGCCGGTGAGGAGAGTGCGCCACATGGTTGTTCGAGCGAGTGAGATTCGAGCTTAAAAGACGGTTACGGATTTTTTAGTGGCTTTCGCCCAATGAACTGGTAGTACGGCGTTTTTAGAAGTGGAACGTACGGCATTCGATTTCGAGCCTCGATCAAGTGAGTTTGCTCAAAGTGGCTGCGTAGAAAGGGTAGATGGTCGGGAGAGGGAAAGACATTGTCCGTTGCGAACCATGGCTGCCACAAAGATCTGGCAAGCCAGCCCTGTTTCTGAAGGTCTGCCGGCGGGTGTTTTCTTCCAACATAAAAATCAACAACACCAATGTAGCCCCCCGGCTTCAGCATCGCGAGAGCGTTTTCAATAGCCGAAAACCAATCCGGAATCATCGTCAAAGAGTAGGAAAACGTCACGACATCCGCTTGGCCTTCGGCGGGGCGGAACTTAGTCGCATCGGCAGCGATTGCTTCGGCGTTCTGCCATCCTCGAGCTGTGAAACGGTCGGTGGCGACCTTTAATAATGATTCTGAGAGATCGACGACGTAGACTTTTTTCAAAGACTCGATGTCGTTGGCCAGGTTCTCGATATTGGCGCCTGTCCCGCCACCCATGTCCACCCAAACCCCCTCCGTTGGTCGCGGAATGGCACCCCATAATTCTTCACGGCCTTTGAGCAGTCGCTTGCGAAAATCATCGTAAGCGGCGGCTTGACCTCCGTAGAAGCTTTCCATTCTCTCCGCATGATTGTCACCACGGACTGGCTTCACCAGCATGTGATAGAGGACTTTCATGTCAGAAATAAACGCCATGGAATTGTACCGGGGTAAGGAAGGTCTTCAATTAGTTTGTCAGTTGAAGATCATTGCAAAGTAACGTGGAGAGTTAGGCTTTTGTTAGGCCTTTATATCGGCGATATAAAAACTACCGTAAGTATGGACTCGATCTTTTTGATGGAGTTCGTTTGCCAGCGATTCGTGGTAACTCAATGATGGACTGATATGCTGGATTTTACCATTCTGATTTACTTGGACCTGTTCAATGAAATCAGTTCGTAAGCCACCGCTCCGCCAGATCGCGCGAGCATTGGGGGCGGCACGATCAAAAATCGCTTGCCACTCCGATTCCAGAAGTGGGAAAAATTGATCGCTCAGCCAGTCCATATGGTCGAGAAGAATGTAGCGAGAAATGGTGCCGTCATGTTTTTCAAGAAATCCTTGTACCGAATCGGTGTGGGTGGAAACTTTGTCAACGAGTCCCCCTTTGAGTTTTTCGAAGTTATCTTCTTTCAGATATTCCGGGCAGCATTCCCGCGTGTAAGCGCCATTCATGTAAACCCGCCAAAAGTAATTGTCTTTGAGCGGCAGGTCTAGAAATACGCTTTCCATGCAGTCGCGAATGAATTTAACCAATCCACCTTCGTATTGTGTTTCAATCTGTTTACGCTGCGCTTTGGGAACTCCTAGCATCGACATGGTCGTGTCGCGATTCATCGCGAATTTCATTAGGCTAGACCAAAACTTCTTCTGAAGATGGTTTTCGTAAATCTCTCGTTGCTCTTCGATGGTTTCTGCATTCAGCAATGCATCGAGGTGAGGGCGAACCCGAATCACATTATCGGTATACGCACAGATAATCCTGGCAACGGTGCCGGAAGTTCCCCGATAGTAAAATGACTTTTTTCGATGATCGAACCATTTTATTTTTTTATCCCAGAACGACTGCGACCAGGCGGGTAAACTCTGGCGAAGCTTTTGCTCATATATTTTTCTGGCACCGGGGAGTCGACCTTCGCCAAACATTTTGAAGAAATCATCGAATTCAAGATTCCGAATTGCACTCATCTTGAGATCGAGCAGCGCATTCTGTCGCGGATTCATGTCAACCGCATTGACGTGATTGGGTTCGGCGAGTGCGTAGTCAAGTGAATTGCAGCCGGCAGATGTGATGACTAAGACGTTGTCATCTGGACCTATGTCGAGTGCTACCCGGTCAAGTCGAGGATCTTCCCAGCACGTATTGTAAACGAGGTTGTTGCCATGGACGGTTGTAAAAATCCGTCGATTAACCCAATCCGAAAACGCCATGTTATTCTGTCACTCATCGATTTGGAATGAAAATTAAGTTCGAATTGTATCAACTGGAGCGTTGAATCAAAACCGGCTTAAATAGAAGATTGGCTTCTCAAAAGTGCCTCAGAGAGCCTGATAGGTGTCAGAGAATTGCTGCGGATTGGAGGTTATTTAACCTTGGCATCGGTCATTCGGTAGATGGACCACACGTTTCCATCAGGTCCTTTGTATTCTTTCAAAGAAAATTTTCCTTCGATTGAGATTGGACGGACGGTGAAGTCGGTTTCGAGGCCTGCTTCAAGACGCACCAGCACGCAATCGAAAATTGCTGCGCCGGGGCCAAAACAACATTCCTTATTGTCTCTCACAAAGATGAATTTTGAGAGGCCGCTCTGAGTGAAACTGGGTCTGATATAGCCGCGAAGTTTGACCGTGGAATTGTGATATCCATTAATTTTGGGCGTCAGGAGTTTGCGGTTGAAAGGACTTCCTTTTTCCATCTCAAATTTGAGATCGTCGAAAGTTAAGTCAAATTTCTTCTTGACGGCCTGAGTTTTGGTTTGGGCGTTGGTTTCCTTCTGGGCTGGCTTAGCCGAGGTGGTGGTTTCCTGCGCCTCAGTTGGGGATTGGCTGTCAGGCCATAAAAAGCAAATGCTGGTTAAGAGCAGAATAACAGAGAAGTTACTTTTCATGATGGACTGCCTGGATTTGACTTAATAAAAATTTAAGGCAAGTTCGACAACCGATGAAGAGATTCGATTGGTCAGCGGATCTGGTCTGCCTCGATTTCATAGTATACCCGAGGGACGTCGTCTTCTGAAGTCTGTTTTGTGGCCTGATTGAGTCGGAAAGTTCCCGCAATTTTACGTAGAGAATAGTTATGGTCGACGGTTTCATCCCCGATTATCTTAATCGCGACGACTTCCGTGATTTTTGGATTGCCACCAAAACAGCAGTCTCCAAAATCGCCAACCAGGATGAAATTTTTGAGTTTGGTTCGCTTGGCTCCAGGGCGAACATAGCCTTTTAGGAAGACTTTGTTCCCGTCATATTTGACTGCCTTTTCAGAAAAAGGCAGAGCCGTCTTAATGTTGGGTCGTAGGTCGCCGTAAGAAATCCTGAGGTAGCCATCGGGAACCTCGGTTGCGTAATCGTAAACATGAAAGATCAAGCCTGAGACGGTAAGGACGAGCCCTGCGATAAAGCCAATTTTTCCAATTAGTAACCCCGACAATTCTTCAGGAAAGCGTCGGAAGTTTCCCAGAGCGACCAGTCCGAAGACGGCTGCCAGAAACGGCAGCAGCACAAAGTGGGCTGCCATTAAAAAAGTTAATCCGCCCATGATTGCGAAAATAAAGGATGCGACTGCAGCCTTGCTAATCGACCGGTATTCGAATTCGTTAACAGGTTGTTGAGCCGAAATTTCGGGATGATTTTCTTGCATGGTCGCAAATAAACAAACACTATAAAGGGATCAGTTAGTTCAAGGCTTGAAGACGCTAGATTGCTACCGACCAGATTGTCGGATATTCAACCATGGTAATTCAAATTGACCTGAGGTTGGGGGCAAATGAGCCAGTTCCGCAAGTTGCCGCAAGCAATCAACCGACTAATTCCGTTTTTAACGGCAATTCGTTATCTCGAGCACGCGCGAGACTAAAAAATCAACCGCTCAAACCATCCGTTGACTACTGTCCAGAGCAAAATGAATATCGCAATGGAGAATGCCAAAGGAATTAACAGGATTTGCCAAGTCAAGTTTGGAGTGACGACCGCCGCGACGGTCGCGGTGGGCTGACCAGATTCTGAACCTGAGATCGTAACGTCTTGTCCTTGTGTTACGAACGCTTCGCGGGGAGGGTTCAAAGGGGCGGGAGCTTTGACTAATTCAATGTCCTCAGGGGGGGCGATCAAAAGGGTTTGGGTTTCGGTGATTGTCGTGATTGGATAGTCAATTTCCTCCGCTAAAGCATCTGCCGGTGTTGCGAATGTGCTGGTTATCGAGGTTTTGACAGGTTCCTGTGGAAGCGGAATTTTTCTCACGACTTGCGATGCAAAGGTGTTCGATTGGAATTCAGAAATCGGCAGGTTGGACTTCGAAGGTTCAGACGTTTTCTTTTCAGGCTCCTCTTCTGAGGGGGTTTCAGTATCTTTCTCTTCTTCGTTGTCCCAATCGTCATCACTGTCACCAACACCTAGAAAAAAGTCGGCACGCTGAACGGATTCAGGGTCAATCTTTCGAAGTTCTTCGATGTATTGTTTGGCTTCGGGTTTGGGGCATGCCCGCAAATAAGTGATTACAGGCACACGTAACCAGTTGGAATCAGAATCCGCATCTTTGAACATTTGAACCAGTCGCTCCATTACCGACCAGTCTTTCCAGCGAGCAAGATCCGGGATGATCATGTCTGCCATCTTGGGGCGGTCGAGGAGGTGGCGAATCGCGACAACAATTCGTTTCTTGGGAATCACCTCGACCTCGGTGCCGTGAAAGCGGAGGGCTGAAACGGCGGCAAGCGTGTCGACGTAATCGACCTCTTGGTCTTCTAGAAATGTCTTTTCAATCAAGTCGACTCCGGCTTCCCCTTTGAGGGTTAGATAGCATGCGATCAGGGCATCGAGCCCCGCTCTCTTTTTGCGGCTACCGGAATTGATGAGGTCTTCGAGCAGTTTGGTGTCTTCAGGTTTCCCGCAGACGCCGAGCATGGTGAAGTACAAGCGGCGTCGGCTAACCGAAGTTTCCGGGTTGTTTATCCAGCCGATAATTTTTTCGCGATCCATCTGATCCTTCATCGCGATCAGGTCTTCGTAGGGAGCCTGAGCAAATTCATCGTAGGCGTCGAATGCCAGAACCGATTCTTTATCCTCAAAGAAGTCTTGGAAAAAAATTAATCGTTCCGGACCTTTTTCCGGGAGTGTTTGGATGTCTGACAGGTATTTAAAGACCCGGTCAGTAGCTTTCATGGGGGTTGTCCACGAGACCTTCGGTGGGTCGACTCCCATCACTAAAAATTTTTGACCAATAGGGTAGTTCCCGACCAGTTGGGTTTTGAAAGTCATCGATTCACCCACGAATTTTTTGCCTTTTAAGACCTGCTCGATCTCGAATTCGGCTTTGGGGAAATCTGCGTTGGGGTCATCGCTGGGAGGAGGGATTTCAATGAGTTTAGCGACAACGGCGATGTCATTTGAATTGAGTTGATCAGAGAACGTCATTGCCACTGCGGAACAGAACGGGCAGGCAGTCAGAGATCGGCTCGCCACGTTGTTGTTGGCTGCGACCCCACGAGGGACGTTAAGCACCGCAATTGCCAACAATAGGCTGGCGATTCCGATCATAGAACGAAGCATTCTGTGGTTTCTCTTGAACATAAAACGAATTAAGTTTTTCGTGGTTAGTTGAGTTTTGTTGCGAGACGGGAAGGTTGATGTTTCCGCCCGGCACTCACAAACTGGTTTCCGCCCTTCTACGCACGACTCATCGTATCGGTTTTGGCAAAAAAAAGAAAACGAGCTATGGGAAAGATATGTTAAAATCCCTCAAAAAGTGAGGGATTTTACCGAGATTTGGGACATTGCTATTTCCCAAGGGATTTAGAGACATCAGTTCGGTAGGCTGAGATTGCCGGATAGATTCCGACGAGAACAGCGAGCAGCATCAAGCCGGGGATCACGAGCAATTCCGGAGAAACTGCGCTGTTAATGAGGCTATCGGGGATAAAACCGAGAGTTAGCACTGAAATGTCGACGGCAGGGGCGAAATCGAAAAAGCCTAACGGGACTCCCGTCGAGTTTTCTACATTCGGTCCGAGGAGGCCATTAAGGCCGTGGCCGAGGAACCAGCCGAGTAATCCCCCCATCAATGCTAGCAGTACCGACTCGCAGAGGATAATACTCATGACCCGTGTTCGGTTGGCACCGAGAGCCCGCATCACGGCGATTTCGTGTTTCCTTTGGTTCATGGAATTGTAGATTCCAACGAGAATGCTGAGTGCGGAAACGATACAGATCATGCAGGTAAGTCCCAGCAGGAGCCATCGGATTGGGTCGACGAATACTTGAAATAGAGAGGCTACCTCCATGACGGGGTTCACGGCCTGGGCTGCTTTTTGCGATCGCTCGGGGCGGTAGGCCGTCCAATCGAGTGTTGTTTCGAGATCGCCTTCGTTGATTTGTCCGGGTAGAAAATAGCCGATGGCGCCAACTTCATCACTGAGAGAAGTGCGAACTAAAATTGAGGTAACCTCTCGTTGTTCGATCGGCAGCGGGATCCTGGTTGCATTTTGTTTTCTGGCGAACTCATCTTCTTCCGAGAGGGCAGGGGTTTCCGGATTGGAGTTGGCTGTCGAGGCGGCAGTCGCGTCGTCGGTGATTTCAGGCACGTCTCCCTCATCATCAAAAAATGAATCGTCTAACGGGTCAAGCATAACCTCTTCTTGCGTTTCTTCGTTGAGATCGTCTTCGGTTTTAAGAACACCATCCTTTTCAATTGTCTTGGCGTGATCCTCCATGAGGAAGAATCCTTCCATATTCAAAAAGACGACTCGGTCATTGGGCGTGCCGGTGCCCTCGATAATTCCAACAACGGTGTAGTCTTGTTCGTGAATATGGGCACTGCTGCTGTTTGGATCGCCATGAGTGGCTTGCAATTTATCGCCAATTTTAATGTCACATCGATCGGCGACGATCGAGCCAACGACGCATTCAAAGAGGCCATTTTCTTCGCTCTTCTCGACAAAATTTCTTCCTTCGGCAAATTGGAATTTTTTATCCGAGTCGATGTCGAGAACCAGGTCAGTAAAGAAATTGGGTGTAGTTCCGACACACCGAAAAGCGAGTTGGGTTTCCGGGTCGACGTAGTAATCCCCTTGGCACAATGGCACTGCAATGTGGGTGTAGCGTTTATACAATCCACGCTCGTTGAGTTTCATTGCCGACGTTTGCTGGAAATCAAAGGCGTCCTTGAGTAGGGCGTCTGTCAGTGCGCCGCCGATGCCAACGGAGCCCGGCAGGGTCGGCGAGGTTAGTGCCATCGTTTCATCTACGGTTTGCTTGGCATGGTAGGCAATTGAATTCTTGAGGTCTTTGCCTCGCGTTTCCTTGTCGCAAAAGGCCAGATAATATTCGTAAGGAATATTCTCGACGGGTTTGCTCAGGTAGTAGACTGAGTTGAGGGTCAGCTGGAGTCCGCCTCCGCGGGCACCCACGATAATGTTGTAGCCAAAACTGTTGTTGGCTCGAAAGGACTGTGAAACGACTCCGTGGATCGTGAGGACGGCCACGACCATCGTGACACCGAGGCTCATTGAGACAATGGTCAGAAGTGAGCCAAAGCCACGTTGTTGGATACTCCGCCATGCGATCTTAAATGAATTCATACTGCTTGATCTTAAAGCTGAGGGACTTACGGAGTGGGTTGCGGAGTCGTTGTGTCTTCCGGTGGTTTTGCTTTGGCGTCACCGACAACCAAATTCAGCTGTTCAAGTCGTTCGACACGTTCAAATTGTTCTGCGACCTCCATCGAGTGTGTCACCATCAGAAGAGCGATTTCTTCTGTTTCACAACTTGATTTGATCAGGTCGATAATCTGTTGCTGATTCCCCGGGTCAACGTTTGCGGTAGGTTCGTCGGCCAGAAGCAGCGAGGGGCGGTTGGCAAGTGCGCGTGCCACGGCGACCCGCTGTTGTTCGCCAACGGATAACTGATGTGGTTTGTTATTAATGCGATGGCCCAATCCAACGCGTTCCAGTAGCGACTTTGCGCGTTCGGGAGATCTTTTTTTGCTTGCGAAAGTCATACCTAAGATGACATTTTCGTAAGCGGAGAAGCCGGGCAGCAAGTTAAAGGTTTGAAAAACATAGCCGAGTTTATCTGCGCGAATTCGATCCCGGGCGGATTCTGAGTAGCGCGTTAATTCGACATCATCGAGAAACACTTTCCCTGAATCGGGCTGAGTGATTCCGGCGATCGTGTGGAGCATGGTTGTCTTCCCACACCCGCTGGGGCCGATGAGGATGACTTGCTCACCCGCGGCAATTTCAAACTCGGGAATGTCCAGGATTGGCACCCGTTTTTTGTCCGGTTGAGCGAAGCTTTTTTTGATTTGATGGAGCTTAAGCATTCAGAATGATTTTGAAGGTTTGAGAGTTGCGGTTTCCACCAAACAAGGGAGTTAGGGGATTGCGTTTTGTCAGGTGTGGGGGAGTATCGCTTATTCCGTTTGACGCTTGCTGATTATAAAATCCTACCTGCTAAAACGGGTTACGCCCAGAATAGGTCTTTCGTTCTCTTTAAATTCAATAACGTTGATATTTTCCCGCCGATTTATCGGTTGCGGTCGCGGATTTCGCGACTGAGTCTCCGTTTGTTATCTGCATCCTTGAGCGTTTGACGTTTGTCATGCAGGTTTTTGCCGCGACCGACCGCGACCATGACTTTCACAATGCCGCGGGCGTTGAAATACATTCGAAGCGGAATTAACGTTAGCCCTTTTTCAAAAGCCTTGGTTGAAAGTTTGTCCAACTCTCGCCGATGCACCAGCAGTTTCCGCGACCGTTTGGGTTTGTGATTCCAAAAACTGGCTTGCCTGTACTCGGCGATATCAGCACCGATTAACCAAAGTTCGCGATTCTCGACACGTACGTAAGCTTCATTGAGGGAGATGTTTCCTTCCCGGAGACTCTTAACTTCGCTGCCAATGAGCATAACTCCGCATTCAACTTGCTGGAGTATCTCGTATTTATGGCGAGCTTTGCGATTCTCACAAATGACCTGACTTTGGTCGTCGGCGCTCTTCTTTTTTGTTTTCTTTTTGTTCTTTTTTTGAGCGGCCATGGCAATTCGCTGGTGGATGAGGTAATTGAAATCTACACCAGAAATTGAGAGAGGTACACACTATCGAATTCAGCTTGCCGGGAAACGGAGTTGGCGACCGCTGGAGAGCTCCCCCGTTCCGCCCTGGCAATGTTGATCGACGCTTCTCCGGTGGGGGGCTGCCAGAGTCCGTGTTTGCGGTATCGCGGTGAAAACACGTAAGAAAGGGGGCGAATTTAGCATCTGGCGAAAAAACACGGCAAAGCCTAGACTGAGGCTGCTAGAAATAGCAAATTCGTGAAACAAAAGCCTTCCTAGCAGGTTCGCTCGAAGCGAGCTTTCTTCGTCGAAGCGTTATATATGAGCGGGCTTGGACGGATATTACCGCGGTCGAGACAGTTCTTCGGCAAGGTCGGCGAGAACCGAGGGCTAGTCGAGATCGGCCTACCCAATCCTGTGTTTGTGTTTTTAAGAGTAGAGGTTTGTAATGAGTGGTTTACCCGTAATCAACGGTGGCAATTCAACCGAGGGTGGATCTTGTGGTGGTGGATCGTGCGGCTCAATGGGGGGGAGTGCGACTCAATCATCCGCGAGATTGCCGAAATGGCTGAAGCGTCAGATTCCCAAAGGAAACAACGTCGGGGCGACGGCCAAGCTGCTTGATGAGCTCAATCTGGAAACGGTCTGTGATAACGCGAAGTGTCCCAATCGGATGGAGTGTTATTCTCAGCAAACGGCAACCTTTATGATTCTCGGAAAAACTTGCACGCGTCCCTGTGGTTTTTGCGCTGTAGAGCGTGGTCGTCCCGGTGCTTTGGAGTTGGACGAGCCCGGACGGGTGGCGGAAGCGGCTCATCGTCTCGGATTGAAGCACGTCGTGATTACTTCGGTAACTCGTGACGACCTACCCGATGGTGGAGCGGATCATTTCTACCAGTGTGTTGTTGCCGTGAGAGAAAAGACAGGGGCAACGGTGGAAGTGTTGACCCCTGATTTTGTCCATAATAAACCTGCGTTGGATCGCGTGATTGAATCGGCGCCCGAGGTCTTTAATCACAATACAGAGACGGTTCCTCGTTTGTACCGGCGTGTTCGAGGCCCAAAATCGGATTACCGCTGGACGCTTGGCTTGCTCGAGCGTGTAAAAGAAGTAGATCCGGGGATAAAAACAAAGAGTGGATTGATGCTGGGTCTCGGGGAGACACACGAGGAGATTTATGAAGTCCTTTCGGATCTTCTCGATGTTGGCTGCGATTTTCTAACGTTAGGTCAGTACCTCCAGCCTTCTCTGGATCGGTATTTACCGGTGGTTCGCTACATTCCCCCGGAGGAATTCGCGATGTTAGGTGAGAAAGCGAAGAGTATGGGCTTCAAGAAAGTCGCCAGCGGCCCATTTGTCCGGAGTAGTTACCACGCTCGAGATATGGCCGAAAGCTTCTAAATTGAAGCTTGAAATTGATATTTTAAGCCTGTTTTTCGCGTAGGCTTTTAACGCGAATCGTCGAACCTTGCGTGAAAAGTGGGGCAGGGGACGAGTTCAGGATTTTGGGAATCGACCTCAAAGGTTTTCTTCTCATTTTAAAAAACGGATAGCTTGCAACGTGATAGATGTGACAATCAATGGTAAAAAACAGCTCTGTGCTGAAGGGCTGACGCTCGTGGAATTACTCGATTCACTCGGGATGACCTCGCGAGCGATTGCCGTTGAAATTAACCAAGAAATACAACCCCGCGATACTCATTCCCAGGTTGAGGTTAAGGACGGGGATATTTTAGAAATTGTTACCTTAGTGGGAGGTGGCTAACGTGACAGATTCAATTTTGGAAGAGTCGAGCCAGCCTTTAGAGGGAACTCCTGGCGTCGATGAATTTTGCATTGCCGGCCACACGTTTCAGAGCCGTTTGATTTTGGGATCCGGAAAATACGACTCGTTTGAAGTGATGCGTGAGTCGTTTGAGGTGGCTGAAACCCAGTGCGTTACGATTGCGGTTCGTCGCGAGCGATTGCATGACAGTTCTGGGCGTAACATCCTGGACTTCGTCGATCCCCGATTGATACTCTTGCCCAACACCGCCGGCTGTTACGACGCAGAAACGGCTGTGAGATGCGCGAAAATGGGCCGTGAGATACTTCGAGGATTAGAAAATCCGGGTGCCGACTGGGTGAAGCTGGAAGTGCTCGGTGACAGTCGTTCGCTCCTGCCGGACCCAATAGAACTGCTCAAGGCGACGGAAACTTTGGTCAAAGAGGGCTTTCAAGTGCTTTGTTATTCGAGCGATGATCCTATTGTTGCTCGACGGCTCAAAGACGCTGGCGCAACGAGCGTGATGCCCGCGGGAAGTCCGATCGGTTCCGGGCTGGGGGTTATTAATCGAAATAGCCTGCAGATCATCCTCGAGGACCTCAAACAAGGGGATCCAGATTACCCGGTTATTATTGACGCCGGGGTGGGGACAGCAAGCGATGTTGCTGTTGCGATGGAATTGGGTTTTGATGCGGTTTTATTAAATACCGCCGTGGCGCGGGCGGCAGCCCCGATCCGAATGGCTGAGGCGATGAAATATGGCGTAAAAGCGGGGCGATTGGCTTACCAAAGTGGTCGAATTCCAATGTCTCGGTATGCGTCCGCTAGTTCCCCGGAAGTTGGGGTGATTTCAAAGCGACAACGTTGATTTTGCAGATTTATTTTGCAAGTTCTTAATTCACATGTAGCTTGCCTATGTTTTTTATTTTCAAATAGAAAACTCCTTGACTGTGAGTTCGAGTCTGACTATTCTTAAGTCAGATTGTATCGGTTATTATGCCTAGATTTGGGCGGATGCCGCGCGTTGCGTTGTGAAAACGCAACAAAACACCACTGAATGAGCAGCTTAGAACGGTAAAAACATGAGCAATTTTTGGAATATTACGAAGTACGGTTTCGCCTTGGTCGCCCTGCCTTTGGCGGTGACAGCGGCCGTCTCGGCACACCAGCGAATCGCAAATGCGACTCCGATTAGCCTAGAAGTCACTCCAGTAGTGTCCGAGCTGTCGAACATCGGTGTTGAACGGTGTCACACCGTCGCTTTGAACCGAATTGGTGGTGTCGACGGGCGAGTTGTTTCCTTCGCTGCTGATCAGGCCGATCGCGGACTTTCAGATCTTGTCGTTCGGTTTGTCAAAAACGGAAAGACGGTTCGGCAGGGAAAGACGGATTCGGACGGTGTTTTCAGTGTTAATGACATTCCAGAAGGCGTTTACTCGTTCATCGCCTCCGGAGAGAACGGATATGCCGCCTACAGTATTCGAGTTTTATCGGATGCAACTGGTCAACTCTCAGATGTGGTCGAAGTTGCTGCTGTACCGGAAGTCAAAGCTGTCGATCGTTTGATCAGCAAAAAAATTCAAGCGGAAGCTATTCAGGCGGAAGCCGGTGATGCCGAGCTATCCGAAGCGGGAGTCAATCGTGTCGTCGTGATGGATGGTAATTTAATCGGCAAAGTACTGGATTTGGATGGGAATGGAATTGCTAAAATGCAAATCGATATTCTCAAAGACGGTGTCTCTGTAGCCAGCGTGATCAGTGGAGACAATGGAGAGTACGTCGTTCCCGATGTTCAACCTGGGGTTTACGGCTTAGTTGCTGCGGGTGCAAATAAAGCTGCGGTCGTTGGGTTTGAAGCCGTCGAGGCTGTTGATCAAGCACTCGAAGGAAGCTTTGTGTCGACTGCAGGTAAGGCGCTACCCAACTACGGCGAGAGTTTGGTCGTTTACGTGGCGGCTAGACAGGACTTGGCTCCTGAGGTTGCCGTTGAAGAAGAGTTCGTTTACGAGAGTGCTCCTATCGAATATATCGGTCAGTCGATCGCTTGCGGTGGAGCATGCGGTAGTTGTGGCCCGGTTGCAGATTCCTGCTGTTCTCCCGCTCCTTCTTGTGGCGGCGGCCGATTTGGCGGCGGCGGTTTGGGAGGCGGCGTTGGCGGACGAGGGGTCGGTCGTTTGGTCGCCATCGGCGGTTTGACGGTGGGCGTCATCGCACTTGCTGGTGACGGGGGGGCAACACCTGTCTCGCCAGTGACTCCTTGATCTCTGCCAAGTGAAGAGAAATTCAATTCGATAAGCCGAGTGACGTTTATTCGCTCGGCTTTTTTCGTGCGGTTAGGCCCGTTGTGTTTGATTCGAGCAACTTGAGTTACGAGGCCCGCCTTAGTCGATTTAAGGGGACGTAATACTTCTTGTATTTCTTACCGTCGTCATACCGGTGTCCGCGGGCGTGCGGAACGAGCACGGTGGCTCGCTTAGTGATGCGATTGACGTGTCCCTGAATGATTAATCCGTCAGCATGAAACTGAACCTGGTCTCCAGGGGAGATGCCCAATTTCTTCTTCGCTAGGTCTCTGGGGGTTAGCAATTGATGCTTTGACTCGGTGTGTCCAAAAAATCGACGTACAATGCTCTTAAATGGATTGGCTGAGCAGTTTGAGTTGGTCCATAAGAGCATTTCAATCAAGTGGACCATTTCGTGTTCCATAATTCTTTGCAGTGCTTCCAAGCGATCGTTGCATTGAATTCCGCTGACGATCGCATTTTCCTCGTCTCGAAAAGAAGCAAAAAGAGGCGTTGTCGCGATTGCGATCTCGAAATCGACTTGCGATTTTCTCCGGATCTTTGAGGTTTGCATCGTCGTCATTCCACCCGCGGAAGTCATGCGTGTAGAGAGTCGAAACGACAGTGGCCGGTGGGCGGTGCGTTCGCAAAGTTTTGCGACCTCGCCTTCAAAAAAATATTCATCATTGATTTGAAAGAGGAGGCCCAGGTCGGAACTACACAAATTGCTGAAATTGCCGCGGTCAATGCTACGGGCATTGGTCCGCATGTATTGATAGACGGCTTCGGTCGCGCGGGCGCGAGCATCCGGCGAAAATTGACGGTGCCGCACAATCGTCGAGAGATTTTTTTGAATGGGGCTAAAAGGCATTGGCATTAAAAATGGAGTAGTCTTTTTTCGCTTCACGAACGTTAAGCGAGCTTAAATCTTGAAAGATTGGCGAACGGTTTGCAAGCTTTTAGTGCGGATGCTGTCAGGTTGTTTCGATTCGCAAAATGTCACGAGGGATTTATTTCTGGTGCGTCCGCGTCGGAAAAAAGACTAGCGTCTTGCTCCGATCGGTGGAATTCCATTACGGATGAATTTGGGAGGAATCCGGGTAGCAAAAAGTATGCTTGATTTTAGGTGCTAGCAATTAATTGCTGGCACCAGATATAGCGGTTTTGGAAATTGTCAAGGACCTTGGAAAAAGCCGTGTTAAACGAATATCTTCTCCAATGATTTAGAATTTTGTGAAGTCTAATCTCTCCCTGATCGATACAACTGCAAGCACAATAAAGCACAACATTTTGTGTTGACAGAATCCCAAACGTCGATATATTGGGTTCCCGCCACTTAAAGGCAGTTTTTGATTGGGCTCCCAAAATGGCCAAAAAAATCGTTGATTTGAGTGTTTTGGGGAGTCAAAAGCGAAACAGGGTCTTGTGGGCTCAGTGCTGCTGTGGCGGATAAATGGAGTTTGTATCGGGAAGACGAAGCGGATCTTCGCGAAATCATAAACCACGAGGAAAATCTTCCACTTTTCGTTAGGTGGGGGAGGCAAAAAAGTAGACGGAGATGGAGACTCCGAACTCTTTTTGGAATTGATGGATTGATTTCTGTGGGATGACCAAACGTGTCATTCGTTTTTACGATGTTACTCCGTGAGTAACCAATGTTGCGAGTTTTGGATCAATTGGATTGTTCTGAATAGGTTCGAAGGAAGAGATCTTTGGATTTTCTTCCGGCGTTGGTTTGGCAAATAGAGACAGATCGAGCTTGGGAAATGCTCGGCAAGTCATGGACAAATAGCTAACGGGAGTACGATGGAATGTTGAAGACGACTCAGGAGATGAACGTCAGGAAGCGAGATGGGCGAGTACTGACATTTGAACCGGGACTGATTACCAGAGCGATTCAAAAAGCGTTCTGTGCAGAACACAAGCTTACAGAGACCAGCCAACTCGATGAAAAGCAGATGCAAGTTGCTGATGCAATTACCGAATCGGTTGTTTCAGAGGTTCAGGAAGCGGCATTGACCGACACGGGTGTTACCGTGGAGCACATTCAGGACGTTGTCGAACGTCAACTGATGAAGCAGGAGTATTTTTCGGTAGCTCGCCGATACATTCTTTACCGTGCTGAACACAATAAGATCCGTCAGTTGCGTGCGGAAGAGCGAATGGAAAGTGCGGATCCATTCCCAGGTACGATGGTGAACCGGGATGGTCAACTTGAGAATCTTGATTTTGAGCGATTGCGCAGTCAAGTCGACAGTGCGTGCGACGGTCTAAACGAAACTTGCTCTTCGGGCGAGCTTTTGGAAGAAGTTGAGAAGCAGTTTTTCAATGGGATTACTCCTCGCGAGATTGGCCGCTCGATGGTGTTGGCTGCTCGAGCACGGATTGAGAAGGACCCGGAATACGATACGGTTGCCGGGCGTTTAGTTCTGAATATTATTTACCGCGAGTCGCTGGGTAAGTCCGCAGCGAGTGGTGATTTGAAGGATTTGTATCAAGAGAAGTTTGGAGAATTTATTCAAACAGGAATTGATGCTCTGCGGATTTCACCAGATCTTGCGACGTTTGATCTTAAAGAGTTGGCGAGTGCGATTGATGCTGAGCGTGACGCATTGTTCCCGTATTTAGGCCTTCAAACGATTTACGACCGTTACTTACTGCACATTGACGGACGTCGTTTCGAGGCACCGCAATATTTCTGGATGCGTGTTGCCATGGGTTTGGCAATTCAGGAAGAGAACAAGACGGCGCGGGCGATTGAGTTTTACAACATTCTTTCGACGTTTCGTTTTACTTCCGCTACGCCGACACTATTCAACTCCGGGACTTTGCATCCTCAGTTAAGTTCTTGTTATCTGAGTACGGTAACGGACGACCTGGACAGTATTTTTAAAGCAATTGGTGATAATGCTAAGCTTTCAAAATGGGCTGGCGGTCTTGGGAACGACTGGACGAACATTCGGGCAACGAATTCTCATATTAAAGGGACCAACGGTCAGAGCCAGGGAGTGATTCCATTTCTGAAGGTTGTCAGTGACACCGCTGTGGCGGTGAATCAGGGTGGCAAGCGAAAAGGCGCTGTTTGCTCCTACCTCGAATCGTGGCACCTCGATGTCGAAGAGTTTCTCGATCTCCGCAAGAACACTGGAGATGAGCGTCGACGAACTCATGATATGCACACGGCGAACTGGATCCCTGATTTATTCATGAAGCGTGTTACGGAGAAAAAGGACTGGACTCTATTCAGTCCTGATGAAACCCCCGATCTTCACGATCTTTATGGAAAGGCCTTTGAAGAGCGGTACGAGCAATACGAAGAGATGGCGGCCGAAGGAAAACTCAAGCTGACTCGGAAAGTTCCGGCGGTTGATTTGTGGCGAAAGATGCTAACGCGGGTCTTTGAGACTGGGCATCCTTGGATCACGTTTAAGGATCCATCGAATATTCGTTCTCCACAGGATCATTCGGGCGTTGTGCACAGCAGTAATCTTTGCACAGAGATTTTGTTGAACACATCTGCGGATGAAACTGCGGTTTGCAATCTCGGTTCGATTAACATGCTTAATCATGTTACCGATGGAAAGCTGGATCTTGAAAAGCTTGAAGCCACGGTCAACACTGCGGTCAGAATGCTCGACAACGTCATTGACATTAATTTTTATCCTACCGATGAAGCCAAGAATGCCAATCAGCGGCATCGTCCAGTAGGTTTGGGTTTGATGGGCTTTCAGGACGCTCTGTCTGCTTGTGGCATTAGTTATGCGAGTGAAGAAGCGGTTGAATTTGCCGACAAAAGTATGGAAGCCATTTCATATTATGCGATTTCTGCCTCGAGTAATTTAGCTGCCGAACGTGGGACTTATTCTTCTTATGAAGGTTCCAAGTGGGACCGTGGTCTGTTGCCAATCGACACCGTAGCGATCCTCGAAGAGGAGCGGGGAATGTCGATTGATATGGACAAAAGTACGTCCATGGATTGGGGCAAAGTTCGCGAACTCATTTCTGAGCACGGAATTAGAAACAGCAATGTGATGGCAATCGCTCCGACCGCCACCATTTCCACGATTGTCGGTGTGACGCAATCGATTGAACCGACTTACAAGCACTTGTTTGTGAAGAGCAATCTTTCCGGTGAATTCGTTCAGATCAACGTGAGATTGGTGAATGAGTTGAAAGAGCGAGGGCTTTGGGGTGATGAGATGTTGGAGAAGATCAAGTACTTTGATGGTGCGTTGGGTGAAATTCCTGATTTGCCTGAAGATATCAAAGGGCGGTTTGCTACGGCATTTGAGATCGACCCAAGTTGGATTATTCGTTGTGCCAGTCGGCGTCAAAAGTGGATCGACATGGGACAATCTTTGAATCTTTATCTTGGGCAGCCAAGCGGTCGTCGTCTTGATGAGATGTATCGAATGGCGTGGCAGGCGGGTTTGAAAACGACCTATTACCTGCGATCACTCGGTGCGACCCAGGTAGAAAAATCGACGGTTGATATTAATAAGTTTGGTGTTCAACCGAGATGGATGAAAAATGCGAGTGCCTCTGCTGACATCGCTGTTGAGCGGCAACCGGAGGTCCAGCAGTGCAGTATTGACGATCCTGATTGTGAAGCCTGCCAGTAAGGAAAAGATGTTGTTAAAAAACGGCCGTTGGTATCTGCCAATGGCCTGTTTTTAACATGGTGTTGGGGTCTGAATTTAGTCAAATTTTCAGACCGGCGAGCAATGAGATTTGTCGGTGAGATTTTCCAGTTTAAATCTCGATTTGTGTTGTCGGGTTTTCGAGATTGCGGTTCAAAACTAGGACGGACGGAGCCTCCAAATCCCGCCAAAAAGCAGAATTGAATTTTACATAACTAAACGTTTTTGCATGGAGTAGCAAACAATGGCAACGGATATTCAAGAAGTAAAGTCAGGCAAGTCAAAGCGGGTCGACGCGAGTGAAAAGCGCTTGATTAATTGCCACCAAGTTGATGTCAATCAACTGATGCCATTGAAGTACAAGTGGGCTTGGGAACATTACGATAACGGTTGTGCGAATCATTGGATGCCGACCGAAGTTGCGATGAATAAAGACATCGAAATCTGGAAATCGGATCAGCTGACCGAGGACGAACGACGGGTGATCATGAGGAACCTTGGTTTCTTTTCGACGGCTGAAAGTTTGGTTGGAAACAACCTAGTGCTCGCTGTTTTCAAACACATAACCAATGCAGAATGCCGACAGTATTTATTGCGACAGGCGTTTGAAGAGGCCGTTCACTCTCATACATTCTTGTATGTGGTTGAAAGCTTAGGCCTGGATGAGGGCGAAGTCTTCAATATGTACAACGAAGTTCCGGCGATCGCTCGTAAAGATGCGTTCGAAATGGAGTTGACGAAAGAAGTTTTGGATCCTGATTTTACGACAGAGACTTTCGAGGGTGCTCAGGCGCTCCTGAAAAATCTGATCGGTTTCTACATCATCATGGAAGGTATCTTCTTCTACACGGGATTCGTGATGGTCCTTTCGTTCCATCGAAGAAACTTGATGAAGGGAATCGGTGAGCAGTTCCAGTACATTCTGCGTGATGAATCGATTCACCTTAATTTCGGAATCGACTTAATCAACGGAATTAAGGCAGAGAATCCTGAGTTGTGGACTCCGGAATTCCAAGAGCAAATGACCAATCGGATCCGAGAGGCCGTGGAGTTGGAGTTGGCGTATGCAGAGGATTGCCTTCCCAATGGCGTCCTCGGCTTGAATGCAGATTTGTTCCGAGATTACGTTCAGCATGTTGCCGACCGTCGGCTGGAGAGAATTGGTTTGCCGGTTCAGTACAACAGCACCAACCCATTCCCTTGGATGAGTGAGACAATGGACTTGGCAAAAGAAAAGAACTTCTTTGAGACTCGAGTTACCGAGTACCAGACTGGTGGAAAGCTTGACTGGGACTAATTAGCTCTGCCCGGGTAGCGACTCACCCGCAACTTAGCCTGATATTAATTGTGAAACCCGTTGCAAATTTGCGGCGGGTTTTTTTATGTCTCGCTGGAAGTGCTGATAAGACAACTCCGTTTTATCGTTGTAATCGGAATTTTTGTCACGTGAGGGG
>JAALLA010000261.1 GCA_011087765.1 Pirellulaceae bacterium | reverse complement strand
GTGGCCGGAGAATCGCGCAGCGTCTTCATTGTTCACAAGGGCGTTGGCCAGTTGGAAGGTCGGTTTTTTTACAAAACGGACATGCTTTGGGGTTAGCTGTTTCGTCATCCATTTCGTCGCTTCTGTAACCGACGGTATCGCGCCAACCGCAATCAAGGCATTTCAGTTCCCAAGCGTCGATGGTTAGCTCATCGCCGTCAAAATGGTTATACTTGCAGACGAGCGGACATTCATCGCGACCTCCCTGGAGGCATTTTCCATTAGGTGGAGTAAGCGGTTTCACAGTGGTTCCGATCGAGTGTATGGGGCGTAATCAATAAACGTTAGGCTTGAAATTTAGCTGACTTTTTGCAGTTTTGACAGATCGCTTTGGGGCGATCAATATCTTACGAGGATTATTAATGAGCGTTTCTATTGGCAATTTTAAGAATTCGGCACAGTTTGCTGCGTTCACAATTTTTTTGGGCGTGTTTGCGGGCAGCCAGTTTCTGAGTTCAGCATTGATGGCTCAGGCGACAATTCCTGCTTCTCTGGGCACTTTGTTATCCGGTAGCGGAAGTGGTGTCACAGGTTCTTTGACGGGTGCACAGGAAGATGGGTTTGTTGATTTATTCAATGGAAAAAATCTGGATGGATGGGAGCAAAAAAATGGTACCGCAACTTACGAAGTAGTCGATGGCACCATTCTCGGGCGAACTGCAAAGGGAAGCCCAAACTCATTTCTTTGTACGGAAAAAGAATACGGTGATTTTGAATTGTTCTTTGAAGTCAAAGTCGATAAGGGATTGAATTCCGGAGTCCAAATTCGTTCTTTAAGCAAACCTGACTACAAAGAGGGGCGAGTCCATGGTCCGCAGGTTGAAATTGAATGGGATCCAGGAGAATCAGGTTATATCTACTCGGAAGGCACTAAGCGGGGGTGGGTCAGTCCAACGCGAACTCAAAAGAACGTCCTTAAAAACGAAGGATGGAATAAATATCGAGTACTGGCTGACGGCTCACGTATCCAGACTTGGATTAATGGAACCTGCGTCGAGGATATTGAGATGCCGGCGATTGAATCAAAGAAAGGGTTTCTGGGACTTCAAGTTCATGGTGTCAAGAAAAATGCCGGGCCTTTTAAGGTTCAGTGGAAAAACATTCGTATCCGCGAAATCAGCGGTGATGAGCGACGCGAGATGAAAGCGTTCATGGGAACACCTAAGGTTGACGGTAAGATCGATGATCTTTGGGAGGGAGTGCCTCGCGTGTTAACTTCGCGGTCAATCGATGAAGTGGATGAACTTTCGGCGGACCAGAAAGCGTCAACCGCCTGGGTTCGTTGCTTGTGGGATGAGGGGCATCTTTACTGTTTGGCCGAAGTGACTGACGACGCCATTAGTTCCCAGGCTGGAGATGAATGGGATCGTGATGGAGTCGAATTTTTTGTTGATCGAAATTTTGCAAGAACCTCGACCTACGATGATGATGATGCACAGTATCGAACGGAACCTGACGGGAACCAGTCGACTGGTTCCGAAAATGATCTTTCGACGTATAAATCAGCCGTAACAAAGACTGACAAAGGCTACATTGTCGAGGTTTGTATTGATTTAAAAGGCAAAGTTGGAAAGAAAATCGGGTTTGACGTTCAGGTCAACAATGATCCGGGAGACGGGCGTAGAATGTCTGCGATGAAGTGGAACGATGCTTCCAATGATACTTATTTTGACATGTCCAATGCGGGGACACTCGAAATGGTTGAAGGTAATTAGTCTTTTTGTAACTGAATAATCGAAGAGTGGGTGGTTGCCGGAAATTCTGGCGACCGCCTACATTTTGTTCGTCACAAAAATCAAAATCAGATTTAGTCTAAAAACTAATAGCCACATCGTTAAGATTGTTTTTATGGGCTAAACTGTTTCTAGCAGTGAACCTGCTCTGCAGCATCAATGATAAGCAACATGAAAAACAAGGCTGATATTTCTACTATGGGAACTCCGTCCACCCGAATTGATGAGAAAAAGGCACTCGCCGAGAAGACACTTGCGGCAATGACTCTCGCCGAAAAGGCAGATAAATTCCGCTGTTACCAAAAGTCTGTACAGTCACCCGACCATGAAGTTGGTTTTTTTGAGCAAGCCTTTCGAGACGTGTTTCAAAGAAAACCATATAGTCTCCGAGAAGATTTTTGCGGTACTTTTGCGGTTTGCTGTAAGTGGGTCAAATCTGACTCTGAGCGGACGGCGTTAGGGGTAGATCTTTGCTCGGAGACCTTGGAGTGGGGAAAAGCGAATAATCTTGTCAAATTATCTGAATCTCAAAAGAAGCGTCTGCGTTTGCTGGAGCAGGACGTTCGTAAAAAGAATCGGCCGCAAGTCGATGTATTAGCGGCGCAAAACTTTTCATTTTGGATTTTTAAAACAAGATCTGAGGTGGTCGATTATTTTAAAATGGCGCGGGCAAATATTAAATCTGATGGCATCATGGTGATGGACATGATGGGAGGTGGCGATTGTCAGATCGAAGGGCACGTAGATAAACGGGTTGTCAAAAAAGGAAAGCGAGGCTTTCGATATTATTGGAAGCAAGAAAGTTATAACCCAATTAATCACGATGCCAGTTTTTCGATCAGTTTTAAATTCAAGGATGGAAGCTGGATCAAGCGAGCCTTTGAGTATCACTGGAGATTTTGGAGTGTTGTCGAAGTCAGGGAAATGCTTGCTGAGGCCGGATTTAAGGAGAGTCACGTCTACTGGGAAACAGAGGACGAAAATGGGGAAGATACTGGTGAATTCGAACGGCGCGATTCGGTGCCAAGTGCTCCCTGTTGGATATCATACATAGTCGCCGTCCGTTAGTTCGCTTCATAGGGAAGTTTGAGATTTCGCTGTGGGGGAAACGTTCAAGTTGAGCCGTTTTACTTCGATATAACACAGTTTATTGCGGCGATTTTAATTTTCGCTCTGTGTGAAAGGGATTCAGCTGAAAACGGTGCTGAGTGGTGAGTTAAAATCAACTATCATAAGGGTGTGTCATGACAGTTGGTTGATGAATGGTATTCAGGATGTTTCAAATTCAAACTCATGTTTTGATCCTGTTTTTTTTGACTGGGTTATTACTTAAGTCCCCAGTTCAGGCGAACGACCAGGGCGCCGAGATTTACCGCGCTCAATGTGCGTCGTGTCATGGTGAAAATGGCCAGGGGACAGCTGAGCATTTTTCTGATCCGTTGCGAGGGGACCTCGCCTTATCCCAGCTTGAGAAACTCATCGTTAAAACGATGCCTGAAGAACATCCCGAGGCATGCGTTGGTGACGAAGCGAAATTGGTTGCGGCGTTCATTTACGACCGTTTTTACTCTCCCGAGGCTCAGCAGCGGTTAAATAAGTCAAGAATTGAATTGTCTCGTTTAACAGTTCGGCAATTGCGTGAGTCGGTCGTCGATTTATTAGGGTCTTTTGTTCCTGAGGTTAGGGTTTCTGAAGCGAGAGGGTTGGAGGCAAATTATTTCGCATCGCGAAACTGGACGGAGAAAAGACGTTTATCTTCGCAGGTTGATGGGACGGTTGATTTTGGAAGTGGAGTGCCTCATTTCGATCCGACTGGAAAATATACGTCTCTTAAAAAGGAAGCAGATCCCAAAAAAGATGTCAATTTGATGAATCAAGGATTCTCCACTTACTGGCGTGGAGGCGTGATCCCTGTAGAAACCGGGATGTATGAAATACTTGTCGAGTCCAAAAATGGTTTTTCTCTTGCAATCAATGATCTGCGGAATCCACTTATCGACCGGAAGGTTCGATCCGATGATGTCGTGGAACATCGAGCTTCCATCTATTTGATTGGGGGCCGGCCTGTTGGGTTGAGTCTTTATTTATTTTCATACCCCCAACCGCCAGCCAAGATAAGACTGTTGTGGAAGCGGCCCAATGGAATTGTTGAGGTTATCCCAGAGTCAAGCTTGACCCCCGTTTCGCCGAAGGAGATCTGTATTTGTTCTACGGTTTTTCCGCCGGACGATGCGAGTTATGGTTTTGAACGAGGGATTTCGGTGTCTGAGCAGTGGGATCGAGCGACGACGGATGCGGCGATTGAAACTGCGGAGTGGGTTTCCGAGAGGATGTGGAAACTCGCGGGTACACGGGAAAACGACAAAGATGCATCAGCGAAATTGCGAGATTTCTGTTACCAGTTTGTGGAACGGGCATTTGCAACCAGACTGAACGAGGACGACCGAAAGTTTTTTGTGGATCGTCATTTTGAACAAGAAATTAGTCAAAAAGATAAAGTGAAACGCGTTGTTTTATTGACGCTTAAGTCGCCACGTTTCCTCTATCCCGTTATTCAAAGCCGCCGTCGTAGCGAAGAGGTTGCAAGGAATTTAGCGCTGACGCTATGGGATTCACTTCCCGATAAACGGCTCTATCAATTGGCTGGCGAGGGACAATTGGTTGATCCGAAAATCGTTGAGCGGGAATCGCGGCGCATGGTGCGCGACTTGCGATCTCGGCAGAAGGTAAAGATGTTTTTTCTCGACTGGCTTGAAGCCGAGCGAGCGACCAATTCGGCAAAAGATAAGGTGGCTTATCCAGATTTTGACCAAGAGTTAGTTTCGGATTTGCAGACCAGTCTCTTGCTTTACCTGAACGATGTTGTGTGGTCCGACAGCTCCGATTATCGGCAGCTTTTTTTGGCCGATTATCTGTATGTGAATAAAAGAATTGGTGAATTTTACGGGATCCCGTTTGCTGGGAATGGTTTTGAGAAAGTTAGCGAGGTCTCCGGTAATCGAAGCGGAGTCGTGACTCATCCGTTTTTGATGAGCGGCTTAGCTTATAGCAAAGAGAGTTCACCGATTCATCGAGGGGTGTTTATTGCGAAGCGGATTCTTGGCACCCGTCTCCGGCAGCCGCCGAATGACGTGAAACCACTGACTGAAGAATTTAATCCAGCGATGACGACGCGGGAGCGAGTTGAGCATCAGACGAAGGAAACTGGGTGCATGAGTTGTCACCAAGTGATTAATCCACTTGGATTCAGCTTGGAAAATTACGATGCGGTTGGCCGGTTTCGGACTCACGAGAAATCGAAACCAATCGACGTGAGTTCGGTTTATCAAACACCGGAGGGAGAAGGAGTGAAATTTAGCGGAGCCCGTGATTTAGCTCTGTTTTTGGCGACTAGCGAACGTGTTCAAAAGAGTTTTGTTCGACAGCTGTTCAACTACTACACCAAGCAGTCGATGGATGTCATTGGAAAGAAGCAAATTGATGAGCTGCATCGGAACTTCAAAAAATCGAATTTCAACATTGAAAAATTATTGGTTGAAATATCATTGGTGCCGATGAATTATCAAAGCGAGACCGGTGCTAAATAGGTTAGTATATTTAGATTGTGTGACTAAGGGATTTTGTTTTTCCTTGAATTTTGAGTGAGGCTGAAATGAGTTCAAAGATTTTGAGACGAGAGTTCTTGCGAGGCGCGGGGTCTTTCGCACTTGCTTTTCCGGGTCTTTCAAGCTGGCATGGACTCAATTGGGCGATTCCTGATTTGCAGTCAGGGAAGAAAAAGCGGCTCGTAATAATGTTCTCGCCGAATGGAATGGTCAGAGAAGGGTTTTGGCCTAAAACAGAAGGGCCTGATTTTGAGATGGATCAGGTGCTTAAGCCGCTTCAAGATTTGAGAGAAAAAACGCTTGTTGTTCACGGTGTTTGCAATAAAGTGCGTGGTGATGGCGATAATCACATGCGAGGCATGAGTTGTTTGCTGACCGG
>JAALLA010000030.1 GCA_011087765.1 Pirellulaceae bacterium | reverse complement strand
GGACCTCAATCATTGACTCGGGGGAATTGCTGATTGGAGTGCTTTCCAGCTTGTCCAGCCAATAAGTTTGCGTGTCTTTGAGTGCTTGAGTCAGTAAGAACTTTGTGTATTGGTCTTGTTCCATATCGAAGAACTTAAATAAAACATCGGCGGTGGATGGGTCGCAGTAACGTCGCCAGGCGTTGATGGCTTCGAGTCGGACTTGTGGATGTGAGTCGTCAAGCATCGAGACAACCCAGGTTTGACATTCGGAATTAGGTGTGGATTTGTTGGAGACCATGCGAAGGGTTGCGGCGCGAACGCGATGGTCAGCGGAGTTTAGGCCAAGTCGTAACTGGCGGTTGGAGAGTTGATTGAGAGCGTCGAGCGTCCAGAGTGCTTCTCGCTGCTGCTTGGGGTTGGAAGAGTTGAGAAGCTTTTCAAGCGGCGCTGCAACCTCCTCGAAGCTTGCAGTGTTAGTGATCAAAATGCGATTCTTCAATTCGACTCTGGCCTTAAATCGATTCCATTGTTCCGGTAGTTCCATGAATTGAACTAGCTCTGCTGGTGTCGCCTTTGCGAAATTGGGAGAACGAACAAGCTGACGATCTTTTTGGGAGACTCGCCAAATGCGGCCGTGTTTGTAGTCACGCCGAGAGTCGCGGAAATCAACTTCTCCGTGATTAATAATTGGGTTGTACCAGTCAGCAACGAAGAGGGATCCGTCGGGAGCCATTTTCAAATCGACAGGTCGAAACGCTCGATGATCGGATGACATGAGGTCGGGAAGTTGTTTTGACGCGTAGGCAACTCCCTCGGGTGTCAGCGAAAACCGATTGACTCGATTGCCGCGAAAGTCGCTGGTTAACAAGTTGTTTTGCCAACTGTTTTCGAAGTGCGAACCGGTGATGATTTCCAAGCCGCAGTGTTTGGGCTGACCAGGGTTCAGGCCACGTAACGTTTGGGAAAATCCAACGGCAGTTTGGTAAGCGATTCCCGGGAAGGCATAGTTGATTCCCCAGCCGCTGGCGCCGTCTGTGGCAAACCCCTGCCCCCAGTCGTCAAAAATATGTCCCCATGGATTGACGAGCCCCCGCATCGATACGCTGGCAGACACGGTTTGAGGATCGAACCTCCAGATGCCCGATCCAAGCAATCGCTGGACTCCATGAGGGGTCTCTAAATGTGAATGGATGTAGATGGACTGGTTGAAGTAGACGGCAGCATCGGGGCCCCAGCGAAATGTGTGAACAATGTGGTGGGTATCTTCAGTGCCGAATCCAGAAAGGACGACACGTTTCCGGTCAGCTTTGCCGTCTCCGTCAGTGTCGGAGAGGTGAATGACCTCGGTCGAGTTTGCGACATAGGCTCCGCCCATTTCATCTGGAAGGACGGCGGTAGGAATTAACAAATCATCGGCAAAGATTGTTTTTTTATCTGCTCTCCCATCTCCGTCGGAGTCTTCGAGTACGACGATTTGATCGTTGGGAATGGCACCTGGTTTAATCTGGGGATAAATTGGACTGGTTGCAATCCAAAGTTTTCCGCCATTGTCAAAATTCATATGAATCGGGTTGGCGACCATTGGCTCAGCGGCAAAGAGATTGACATTGAGTCCGTCGGCAAGAGTGAATGAATCTCGCTCCTGTGCGGGGGTGAATGCCTCAAAAGTGAGTTTAATTGGCTCTGGCAGTGGCGGCGCTGGAGGAAGCGGTTTGCCTTGTGCAGCCATTCGGATTCGCGTTTCTGCTTGCGCGATTAATGCATCAAATTCTTTTATTTCTTTGGCATTTTGCCCCTGTTCGTGTTTCCGGAATCCGCGAAGGTATGTTTCATTTTGCGGGCGATAGCGGTGGAAGAATAGTTGGTTTTTCGCAAAGATTTCTTTTCTGGTTGGTTCAAAGTCCGTTGCGGTATCCGGAGTCGAGGTTCCTGTGAAAACTTCTCTCGCCAGTCGATTTGCGATTGCAAGATAGCCAACTTCGCTGAAACGAATTGAATCGTGTGTCAGTGGAACTTGCTGGTCTCCCCCGGCTTCATAAAGTTCGCTTGAAATTTTAAACAGATCCACGAATTGGATTTTGGGGTCCTGAAGTGTTGTTACGAAGTTCGAGAGGAAATTCGATATTTCAGCCCGTTTCAAATTGGTAGGTTGTGGATCAATGCGTCCGTCTCGAGTCGCTTCGACGGCTGGATGCGAGAGGATAGTAAGGTTGTTGCAACGTGTTTTTAATTCGTTAAATAACTTCTTAAAGTCGATCTGAAAAGATGCGGGCTCAGAGTTGGCGCCGTAACAAACGATGATGTGGGTGGGTTTGATTCGATCGAGTTCTTCAAGGAGACGCCGAAATCCTTCTTGAGCACCTCCGAAATAGCCTCGGGCAATTGCTGAGGGGTTGTCGCCGGCCCAGCCCAGATTGATGAAGCTAATTTGGCGATCGGGCCAGCGTAAAGTGAGCTCCGTTTCCAAGAAGTTATACTTGATTTGTTGCTCGATGAACTCCGAGCCAAGAAACACAACGCGATCTCCGTCTTGAAGTTCTAGCCTTTGGTCTTGCCCGGTGGCTGCGTTTTGTAGAAGAAGTCCTGACAAAACGAGGTATAGAAGAGCAGCTGTTTTAGAGATGCGAAGAGTATTCATATAGGTTCGATCAACAGGTGGATGTTGTGTTTGATAAATGAGCCGGTCATTTTCTGTACGTCAGATAAAACAACTTGGACAAGACGCGACGGGCTCAGTTGCCGGGTTCCGCCTCAGTGGTTGTCCTCAATCGCTGGTTGTCCTCAGTCGCTGGTTGTCCTCAGTATAACGGATGCCGCTTGATAGCGGTGAGGTGCGCGTCCGATTGATTGGCTTTGGTTAAAAATATTGCGATTTTAATTTGTGTATCATTGGGGGGTGGAAGTTGAGCTGTCTGTTAAAACGGACTGGCAAAAAAACACCCCTTGAATCGATGGTCGACGCAAGGGGGATTGAGTTTCGTTTAGTCGTTTGCAGCGGATTCAATTAAGAGAGGAGTCCTAGGACTGGCTCTCCCTTATCAGCAACGGTGAACGGCCGCATTGCAGGTGACATCGTCTTCTTGTCCAGCGGAATTCCAAGCGCGGTCGCAATCGTGGCATTGAAATCAGGGACAGTCACAAGGTTGTCGACAACCTCTCTACCTTCTTTATCTGTTTTGCCATATTTTTGTCCGCCTTTGATGCCGCCACCTGCGAGTAAGCAGCTGAATGCCTGCGGGTAATGGTTCCGTCCATTATCTCGTTCCTGGAAGATTTTCGGAGTTCGCCCGAATTCAGTTGCCAGGACGACGAGTGTTGAGTCGAGCAAGCCGCTGGATTCAAGGTCGGCCAAGAGCGAGGCAAGGGCTTGGTCTAGCACAGCACCTTTTTCTGCGACTCTTCCGAAGTTATCGCCATGGGTGTCCCAGCCGTTATTTGTAACCTCTACAAACCGCACTCCGTTTTCAACAAGCCGTCTCGCTAACAAGCAGCCTTGGCCAAAGGGATCTCGACCGTATCGGTCACGAACCGCATCGGTTTCTTTCTTAAGGTCAAACGATTCCAGATCCTTACTTTTCATCAATGTGACTGCTTCGTCATACATCGATGCATAAGCCCGGGCTTCTTTGGTGTCGTAACTTGAGGCAAACTCGCTGTTCATGTCCTTGAGCTTGCGGAGTCGGCGACCAAAGCGGCTGTTTGTTACCCCATCGAGTAGGCTGCTGTGTTGCAAGCCAGATTCAGGATTCCCAATCGGAAGCGCCGCAAACTCAGATTCGAGGAACCCTCCCCCGAGCCCATTGCTGGCTCCTCCAACTTTAACGTTGGCAGGCAGACCAGGGTTGATCTTGCCGAGATGTTTCGAAGCCCAGGCGCCCATGTCTGGGTGCTTGACTGTTCCTCGCAGGGCATAGCTTGTGTGCATGAAATAATTCCCCTGGGCGTGAGCACCTTGGGTTGAATTCATGGAGTTGATGATGGCAACATTGTGCATTTGCTTAGAGAGTGAAGGAAAGAACTCGCTCAATTGAACGCCATCCGCACTGGTTTTGATGGATTCGACGGGGCCTTGGGTTTCCGCTCCGGGCTTTGTGTCAAAGGTATCGAGGTGGCTCATGCCACCGCTCATGTAAAGGTAAATGACCGCTTTAGCTTTGCCGCCGACTCGGTTAACGGGTTGCCCTGAAGCGAGAGCTGGACTGCCTAGTCCGGCGAGCATCGGGAAAGCGCCAACACCTAAAAACGATTTGGCAGCACCGCTCACAAAAGCACGTCGTGTAAAAGGATCTTTGATGTTCATTGTTGCTTGGCCTCTTTTATATTTGATTAAATTGCAAGCAATTTAATTAAAACTTAAGTGAAAATTCTGATGGTCTTATTTGATGAAAATAAATTCATTGGAGTTAGCTAAGGTCCAGATCAGATCCGTGTAAATCTCTTTGATTTTGGACTGATCTTTCCGTTTAGAAGCGTCGTCAAAATCTTTTTCCCAAGCTCGAGATTCTTTTCGAGTTGGCTTTCGGTTGAGCATTGAAAGGAAGATCATTTCCGTGCATTCTTTTCCCGATTTTGCTTTCAGCGCAGTTTGCATTAAAACGCTACTTGAATCTGTCGCGATTTTTTCTTCGACATAGCCGTTCATCATCGCGAGAACCTGAGTAACAGCAGGTTCTGTGTTAGAGTTGTCAATTTGCTCTCGATCCGATTGGCCAAATTCACGCAGGAAATGCCCGGCGGGGGCAGGAGAGGTCAGTTCGGAGGATCGTTTGAGTGAGGTGCTGGTACGGTTCTTGAAGTCGGCTAGGACTTTCGCTTGTTCGATCCGTAGTTTCCGCTCCAGTTCGACGTTTCGACGTTTCTTAGCCATTTGGATCTCTCGGCTAATCTTGGCCCGTTCGGCAGCCATTTTTTTGTATTCTGGAGTATCTTTGTAGCTGGTGCGTTTTCTGTTTTTTGATCGATCTGCCGCGTCGGCAACGAATTTAAAAATCTCATCAGTGTTCATTTCCGAAATTCGTTCGAACAGTTCGTACGAGTCGCGAATTCCCGATGAAGCGTAGTTGCGACTGGTGGGACGGTATCTTTGGTCGATATCCGAGAGCGTTAGAGTTAGAAGTGAATCCCAAATCTGCTCTGCCGAAAGTCGGCGAACAATCGGGCCATTGAAGTTAAATTTTGAAACTTCGATGACGTCTTTATTGTAGGCCTGTGCCTGATAAGTTTTCGAATTGTAGATCGCTCTGAGGAATTGTTTTGTGTCGAATTTGAGGTCGATCATTGTCTCGGTAAGGTAATTCATCAATTCCGGATTGGAGGCAACGGTTCCATCTTCGATAATGTCGACAGGCTCAATCAGAGCCACGCCAAATGCCGTTTTCCAAAGTCGGTTAGCGATTACTTTCGCAAATCTAGGGTTGTCGGCGTCGGTGAGCCACTCGCTGTAGGCGATGCGCGAGTTCACTGGAACTGCTCCGCGAATGCCAACCTGTTGGGCGCCGTTTCGAGATTTTACAGGAGCAGATTTCTTAGGGATTTTAGCGTCCACCAAAGGCTTTCTCTCGAACATTGTTTTACCAACAATGATCTCTCCATCGTAACCGTCCTCACCGAGAAAGTTTTCCGGAAGGCGAGCTAGACCGGTTCCAGAGCCTGCAATCCCGTAACTAAGCGTTTGTCCCAATCGATTGAAAATAGGTCTCTGATTGGCGGGAATGTCCTTAGATCGGTACGACTTTCTAATTTGGTTCGCTTTGGCTGCGGTCTCTTTTGCGCGGTACTGAAGTCCTCCGGTGAAAGCGACCATTTCAAAGTATTGACGTTGAGTCCATTTGTCGAATGGGTGGTCGTGGCACTGGGCACATTCAAGTCGAGTGCCAAGGAAAATGCGAATCGTATTGGACATGTTATCCTCGGGCATGTTGCGATCCCGCAGATAGTATCCGACTGCCCCGTTTCCACGCTGGAGGTTGGGGCCCTGTGAAGAGATGAGTTCCCGGACAAATTGATCGTACGGTTTATTTTCTTCGACCGAATCTTTGACAAAATCAATGTAAGAGATCCCGTCAAGGTTTCCGGGTAACCTTGATTTGATTCTCAACAGATCGGCATAAAAATTAAATTGGTGACTTACATGGCCATACGAATCGAGAAGATCGTCGATCAGGTCGGCCCGCTTGCTTTTGCTCTTAGATTTTAAAAATCGATTGGTCTCATCAATGCTTGGAATACGCCCAATAATGTCCAAGTAGGCTCGACGTAAAAAGACTTCGTCGGATGAAAGAGCGTTGAGTTTTTCTCCTCTCGAAGACAATTGAGCGGCAACGATCGAATCAATCTGATCGCTGATTTCGAGAATGGATGTCCGGGGAATCGAGTTGGCCGAACGGCGAGGAGTGTTGTTCTCGTTGGCGGCGACCGGCAAAGCGAACAAGGTTGCAAGAGCGGCGAAAAGGACTGGTCTTAATATTGGTAGTTGCATCTAAATTATCCTGATATCTATGAGCCGGCACTAATTGCCAAATCTTACCCCTTCTTCAGATGCGAAGAGGGGTAATATTATTGAAATACATGTCTTATTTACCAAAATTATAGGGAGCTGGTCGAGTGAATCGAAGTCTGGGGCGCTGGGTTTTTCGAGAGAATTGGCAAATGTTGATTTGCGACAACATCCAGAATTGGTTGATCAATCGTTAAATACATTAAGGATTGGTTGAAAGTTAGGCTGTTACTGGGATTAGGGTGGTTGATTTGAGGGGTTTCCGATTAAATTTTATAAATAAGAGGGAAACTTATTGGACAATGGGAACGTAATACGGGGTCAGAAGTCCAAAAGCTGGTGTCCGCCCGAAATCTATAGCTAAGATAGGGGGCATCCGTTGATCGCGTTCCGTTAAGTTCGCACCACGGTTACAAAGCAATTTTATTTGAGTAGTGATTAAATCCGCGAAATAGAACAAGAACACAGGTTTTACGATGAAACGACGTGCACGAAACAAGCAGCGTAGACGCCGCAATCGACTCGACTTTCAGAGTCTTGAACCAAGACGGTTACTCGCCGGCGATTTTATGGCCCCTCACCAGGTCGATGGTGCGTTGCCTGCCTCGACGAATCTCGTGGCTAACGGTGATTTTGAAGATGTCGTCGAGGGCGATGATCGTTTTTTTGATGAGACAGAAGTTGCCAGTTGGGAAGCTTTCGATGCGGACACTGGTCAGCAAATCAACATCTTCGATTACAATGTCGATCGATACCGGAACGTGTTGGATCTAGATTCGACCTCTGCCCAGTTTGATCGTGTGTTCCAGCGAGTGGATACAGAAGCGGGGGCGGAATACTTGGTGACCTTCGATTATCGAAGTCATCCGACTGTTGATGTTTCAGCTTCACCAAGAACTCATGATTTTGAAATTTGGTGGGATGGAAATCGCGTAGGCACTTACACCGGTGGCGATTCCTGGAACACGGGAGCGATCGTCGTGACTGCCGGTGATCTTGACACAACTGTGTTGCTGTTTTGTGAAATTCAAGAGGATGGATTTCCCGGCGGCGATGGTCGTGGCGCTTTGCTAGATAATATTCGCGTCGTTGCGGCAAATTCCGTAGGGGTTTCCAATGGCGGTTTTGAGACAACGGATTCGTCGGACAGCGTTTTTTACAAACCGGAACAAGTGGATAGCTGGGGTGCGGTCGCGGCGACCAATTCTGATCGCTGGTTGAAAATTTTCGAGGGTAACGCTGCTGAAGGAAACCAGTATCTTAACCTCGATACGACGGAGACTCATCGGGATATTGCCTATCAAGATTTGGTAACCGAAGCGGGGGCTTCTTATTATGTTACTTTTTCGATGAAGACAGACGGGGACCAGTCCGTCAGTGCAGATGAATTGCGTGTGAGATGGAATGGTGCGTGGGCGACGACGGTGTTTGGTACAAATACCTGGGAGACCTACGCTGTAATGGTCACCGCAGATTCGGACACGACACGGTTGACGTTTTTGGAGCCAGGCGAATCGACCGGTGATGGGTCGGGGCCACTGATTGATGACATCCAGGTATTCGTTATCGGAGATCAGACACTCTCTCTTGATTTTGATGAGTCGACCTCGGGCAACGATGGAGCTTTCACTTATTCGCCAGGCACTGGTTCGCGTGTGATTTCACCGGACGTGGTTATTAATCACGCTGGAGACGGTGATTTGACTTCGGCGGTTGTGACACTCAATGGCGCGGTCGATGGCAGCAGTGAACTGCTCGCAGTCCTAGATAGTTCCGTTCCAACCGATGGGCAGGGGCAACCTCTGATTACAATCACCAATTACGATTCAGCGAGTAATCAACTTACGCTTTCAGGGGCAGCGAGCGCAGCGGATTATCAGCAAGTCATTAGAACTTTGCACTACTTCAATGCGGCCGGCAACGTGACGGCGTCGGATCGTACTGTTACGGTCGCGATTACTGATTCGAGCTTGCCTGTCGGGAGGGATACTGTCTCGGCTTCGGTTGTTGTCAGTATTGAGACGGATCAATCCTTGATTGATGCTGCGATTATCAGCCAATACATTGCGGACAACGGAATTGTGGCGACGCCTGCAGCTGAGGGGTTGTATGTGGTGATCGATGATCCAGGCGCTGGGCAGAGTCCGACCATCAATTCGACGGTGCGGGTAAGCTACGATGGTAAATTCATCGAGTTAAACTCACAGAATCAGTTGGTTGATGGGGACTCGTTTGACGTAAGTTCAGAAGATGGAGCGACATTCCCGCTGGCCAATGTGATCCGTGGTTGGCAGTTAGGGATCCCTTACTTTAAGACCGGTGGGATTGGGAAATTGCTGATTCCGTCGAGCTTGGCCTATGGCCCGAGTGGCAGTGGTGCTATTCCACCGAATTCAGTCTTGGTGTTTGACGTTCAATTACTGGAAATCGTCTCTTAAGAGATTGGCTGGCCGTCGAGAATCGTTCATTCGTTAACGAAGGAGTCTTTCTCGAGTAAAACAAGCACGTTCCTGCTTCATTAAATAATGAAGCAGGTTTTTTTTTGAGTCGGGAGCTGAGGCGTTTTATGAGATGTGTATGTGGGAAAGGTGTATGAGGGAAATTTAGACTGAGATCGCGTTTAGACTCGGCTCGGTTGGGAGGTTCCCTTCGGTTCGCTTGTCCGATCAGTGAACAGCAGTTTTGAGGATTCTTGGCCCATTGAGCGGCGCCAGTACCTTTGTGCCTGAGAGAGGCAGTCTTTCATTTGGTACTGCAGCAATTCCGCAATTTCTTCGTCGGCTAAGTCTTTGTACTGCTCGAAACGAATAGGCTCGCCCATCACCAAGTGGATTCTGCCTGGAATCGGGATTTTTGAGTTGCGGGGGTACGATTGGAAAGCGCCATCGAATGCGAGCGGCATGAGTGTTGCTTTGGACCGTCTAGCGACGGCGCAAAAACCCAGCATCAAGGGTAAGAGCTCTCCATCGGTGGTTCGGGTGCCTTCGGGGAAAATGACAACGGACTCTCCTTTTTTGAGTCTTCGAAGCGTCTCTTTCATGCCGCCGATTCCAGTCGCTTCACGGTCAATCGGGATGGTGTCGTTGAACCTCAGAAACCAAGCCAGAATGGGTGAACGAAATAAGCTCTTGCGGCCTAGATAATTGACCGCGTGAGGGCAGGCAATACCAATGATCAACGGATCAAGGTAGCTCTGGTGATTGGAGCAGATCAACATTCCTCGGTCGTCCGGATAATGCCTTACCTTGTGCACTCGGATGCGATAGACAAGAAATAAAAAGAAACGGAAAAACCAGCGAATAAATGTCTGTCCCAAATCAACAGCTAATGGACGGCGTCGTTTTTTCTTCGTGGACATTGGGGCCGAGTTGGATCGTGATGCAGGGATTGAGTTAAGCCGTTTGAAATTTAGGCGACTTTACAAAAGTGCTGGGCTGACCAGAGCAGTCGACAGCAGCGGGTTTGATCTTAAACTATAATTCGACGCTTCGCAGGACTTCTCTTGGTTTTCCAGAGGATCCACTGTTTTTATTAGAATGGGCAGATAAATTGAAAATCGGATCGACTGTTATTGAGGACACGTTTGCCGAAGCATTCAGCATGCGATATTGCCGAATTATTGTTACCGGTCGAAATCGAAGGTGGCTCGAAGCTGCGGTTGATTCGTTTTGCGGTTATGGGAGTTCGGTTATCGGTTGCGATGCGGAGGTAGGAGTGGAGCAATGGCTTGAGTCTTCTGGTACTCCCGACGGTCGCACGGGGGTCGGGATTTTGGTTTTTGGATTTTCTTCGAAAGCAGTGCAGGCAGCGTTGGTTAATCGTACTGGGCAGTGCTTGATGACTTGTCCCACGACCGCTGTGTATGCCGGTGGTGGGGGTGAGTTCGAGACGGAAGGTGAGTCGGTTGAGCGTATGCCGTTGGGCAAGCACCTGCGGTTTTTTGGTGACGGTTACCAAAAAAGTAAGTTAATTGAAGATCGTCGCTTTTGGCGAATTCCTGTTATGGATGGAGAGTTTTTAGTTGAGGATTCAGTGCCAATCCAAAAAGGAGTTGCTGGTGGGAATCTCTTGATTCTTGCGAAGGATCAAGATGCTGGATTGGCTTCCGCTGAAAGAGCCGTAGACGCGATAGACAAGTTGACCGAGGTCATTACGCCGTTTCCAGGTGGTGTGGTGCGAAGTGGAAGTAAAGTGGGGTCGCGTTATCCATCGCTGAGAGCATCCACGGCAGATGCTTATTGCCCGACGTTGCGAGGAAGAGTTGAATCCAATTTGCCCGAAAATGTAAATTGCGTTTATGAGATTGTGATCGATGGCACCTCAATCGAGGCCGTGTCCAATGCAACGCGGACTGGCATTGACGCAGCAGTAGGTGAGGGAGTGGTTTCGATAAGCGCTGGAAACTACGGAGGGAAGTTGGGGAAACACCATTTTTATCTGCATGATATAATGGAGGGAAAGTGCTCTGGAAAAAGTGATCGCAGTTGATTTACTTTCGTTTCTTTTTAAGCCTTCTTGGGTCAGCCAACTTTAGCAATTGAAATTGTGATGATTGGGCGCTGATGGTTTAGTTGTGGGTTTGCGTTATCGATTGATGTTTTTATTTTTTAAAAAAAATGACTTGAGGGGGAAGCCAGTCGACCGGCAATGGCAGTTAGCATTGCGCCGGTTTTTCCATCAAATTTGGGTCGAGCTTTCCATCGGTGTGTTAGTCGTTATTTCCGTGACGCTGACGCTTGCTGAATTTTGGCTGGAGGCTCAATTGGCGTCCGGGTTAAACAGTGTGCCGACGGTTTTTGGAGAGCTAACTTCGGCAACGATGGATTCGATGGTTCTCGTCAATGATCTCATCACGATGACATTTGTGGTTGAGTTGACGCTTCGTTTTTTAGCGGCGAGTTCCAAGAAGCGGTTTTTTGCTGAGTTTTGGCTGGATATTCTTGCGACGCTTCCGTTGTTTCGTGTGTTTCGCGCCGCTCGAGCCTTGCGGCTTCTGAGGCTCGGTAGGTTGTTTCGTTTATTTGGCGTGATGTCCCGTCTTTCCGGGCATTATCCCGCCATGTTCCGTCGGGGTATTTTTGATTTCTTGTTGATCACTGGGTTGCTGGTGTTGACCGTCTTGTTCGGTACATTGGCAATCACTCATTTTGAAACGTCTGCTCGAAAGAAGTTGGCTCAGCCATCGGGAGCAGCAACGCCTGTAGTCGCTCCCTCGACAAACGTGGGTGAAGTTGGTAACCGAGGCTTGGAATCGGAAAACCAATTTAATTTGAATCGCTCATTTTGGTTTAGCATCTATACGTTATTTGCAGGTGAACCGATTCCGAATGCCCCACGCACGCTCAGCGGGAAAATTGTGTCCGTGTTTTTGATGTTCATGGGGCTCACTATTTTTGCAATTTTTGCGGGAACGGTTTCCGCGTTTATGGTGGATCGAATGCGAATGGAGGGTAGGGTCGTGGATTGGGATGCGTTACAGAACCACATAATTATTTGTGGTTGGACTCCAAAAACTCTTACCATTATTGAGGAGTATCGAGCGAGCCCGAAAACGCGACGAATTCCTATTGTGGTTATTACAGAGATGGAACGGGAGCAGCTGGAAGAGACCTGTTCTAAGTTTTCCAGCGTCTATTTTTTGCAGGAGGATTTCACGAAAGTGACGGCTTTGGAGCGGGCGGGAATTGCTCAGGCAAAAACGTGCCTTGTGTTGACAGACACCAGCGGTGGTCGCAGTGAACAGGATGCTGATGCAAGAGCCATTCTTGCTGCTTTGACGGTTGAGAAGTTAAACGAATCCGTTTACACCTGCGCAGAGATCGTCAATCGAAGTTACGCAACACATTTAGAGGATGGGAAAGTCAATGATTTTGTGGTCAGTGGCGAGTACGGGGCGCACATGCTTGCTCAGGCCGCGATGAACAGAGGTCTTGTGGGGATTCTTGGGGAGTTGATGACGTATCAGCATGGCAATGAGTTTTATCGTCTTCCAGTCCCGCAGTCGTGGATTGGCGCCTCCTTTGATGAAAAGTTGACGGATGTAAAAAAGTCTGACGATATTATTTTGGTGGCGGTTCATTCCCAAGGCAGTCCACCGGTCGTTAACCCGAAAAATTACCATTTTTGTGCGGAAGACGACGTTGTTCTCATCAGTGATGGAGTTCCAAAACTTTCGTGAATCGCGAAGTTGCCGGTGGAGCAAATGGGTTGCTTGGTCTAAAATTAGGATACTTCTCCTTTGCTTGGCTGATCTAGGGTTATTCGTTTTACGCGGGCCGTTCGATCCTCGCCTTGAAATGGGAGGGGTCGGTAACACTTACTTCACGGCAGAATCTTAATTCTGCAAATATTTAAACTGATTCTCGCTTTTGGGGATTATCAACAAGGCACCGCATGAATCCGCAAATCTTGACGCGAATTGCAATTGCCTGCTCTTGCCTTTTTTCTGCGTGGCTGGTGGGCGACGTCGAATTACGCGGTGATATTTCTCTTCCTAAAATATTCTCCGATCACATGGTGCTGCAGCGTGATTCGCGGGTCAAGGTTTGGGGTACTGCCGATCCTAACCAAACGCTAATTGTTAAGTTTGCCGGAAAAGAGCTGAAGGTCACTGCGACGGCAAAGGGTGACTGGAATGTCGTGATCAATACGCCCGGCGCCGGTGGCCCTTACGAGTTGGAAGTTAGCGCCGAGGGGGGCGAACCTAAGGTTGTTTTTAATGACGTAATGGTTGGCGAGGTATGGTTGTGCTGCGGGCAGGACAATATGGAGTTGCCGGTTTGCAAGTCGCTCAATGCTGAGACAGAAGTTGAGCAGTCAAAGAACTATCCCTCGATTCGGTTGTTTTCCATGGGCGACTACTCGTCTGTGGAGCCAATGGAAAATATATACAAGGCAGTTCCGTGGAGTGTTTGTTCTCCGGAATCGGTGAAGGACTTTTCCGCTTCCGGCTATTTCTTTGGTCGGGAGTTGAGTAAGAGATTGAAAAATGCGAATGGAGAGCGGATTCCAATCGGATTGATTGATGTCGCCTGGGGCGGCACCGTTTGTGAGGCTTGGATATCGCGAGCAACTCAGGACGGGGTAGAATCATTGAAGCCAATGCTCAAGTATTGGGACGAGGAGGTTGAGCAACCGCTTAGTCCGTTGCGTCCGGGAAATCTCTATAATGGGATGATCGCACCGCTCAAGCGCTTTCCTATTCGAGGAGTAATCTGGTATCAGGGCGAATCTAATGTCGGGCGGGGCAATCAGTACGCGACGTTATTCCCGACTTTGATTCGCGATTGGCGTAAGAACTTTGGATTGGGAGACTTTCCATTCTATTTCGTGCAACTGGCCCCGTTTGACTACCCGGAAAAACCGTTTGAGTCGTTGGCTGAGATTTGGGATGCGCAACTTAAGACATTCAAGTCAGTTGAAAATACGCGGATGGTCGTTACAACCGATATCGGCGACTTGCAGCAGTTGAGTCCCCCTAATAAACAGGAGGTCGGTCGTCGTTTAGCACTTGCTGCTTTGGCAGATGTTTACGCAGATCAGCTTCCCGAGGGAGAGGTCAAGCCGGTTTACAGCGGACCGATTTTTGACGGTGCGACGGTCACGGAAGAGGGGACAATCCGGGTTACTTTTCAACACACCCACGATGGTCTGAAGATTCGAAATGACGAACCCGAGTTGCTCGGGTTCACGATCTGCGGAGAAGATGGAAAGTTTGTTCCGGCCACCGCCAAAATTGATGGACAGCGGGTGGAGGTGAGTTCTACCGAGATAAATAAACCAAAATATGTACGATTTGGCTGGAATAAGACGAATCTGCCTAATCTAGTCAATTCGCAAGGTTTGCCCGCTTCTCCCTTTCGGACGGATGATTTTGACTTAATTTCAAAGGGTCGTGAATTCTGAAAAACTAAGTCCGCGATCGACGTTTGTTTGACACGCCAAACGCAAAGTTTGCTAAATTACTCAATCTTGAGTGAAGAGATTTTCTTTCCCTGTTTTGCCGAATACGTCAAAACGATTACTTTTAACTTTACTGATTTCAGCCATGAGTTCCGAATCCAACAATCCTGCTACCGATCAAAATTCTCCTTCACCCGCAGAGGTTGCGTCCTCTTCTCCGGAAACTGTAGTTCCGGCTGAAACGTCTGGCGCCCCGGCAGCTGAAATTTTAACCGAAAAGGTGGCGGTTTCAGCCCCCACTGCTCCGACGGTGACCGAAAATCCACCAGTACCGGTCGCTGCACCGGTGCGAAAAGTTGCGATCGGTTCACAAAGGGACGCTGCTGACAAGACACTTCAGCCGTCTCAGCCCAAGGCGGTACAAAACGCGGTGGCCAATCCGATTAACCTCACCGGTGAGCCGGAGTCAGAGCCGGTAGTGATTCCAGATATTAAGTCGGATACCGGATTTAGTGATGATGTCGATGCCGAAATCGATGCAGTTCTGAGCGATATTTCGATGGACGATGTTGTTGCGACAACGGAGGCAAGTACCGAAGAGATTGAAGCCGGGACGCGAGTCAAGGCGGCAGTGACCAAGATTCATGAAGACAATGTTTTTGTGCGGTTGGCTGGTCAGTCTGAAGGGATTGCGACCCTTCACCATTTTAAAGAGGCTCCCCAGGAGGGTGATCTGGTTGAGATCATTGTTCGCGGCTTAAACAAAGAGGACGGCCTTTACGAGTTGGCAGTTCCCGGGGCGAGCATCGGCGTCGCAGACTGGGAAGATATCACCGAGGGCGCAGTCATCGATGCACTGGTGACGGGGTCAAATACGGGAGGGCTTGAAGTTGCTATCAATTCGATTCGCGGATTTATTCCCGCCAGTCAGATCGACCGATTTCGTGTTGAGGATTTTAGTGCCTACGTAAATCAAAAGCTGACGTGTGTTGTCGTCGAAGTAAAGCCGGAAAAGCGGAAACTCGTGCTTAGTCGACGCGCGATTCTTGATCGAGAAAATGAGGAGAAGCGTAAAGAGTTACTCAAGGAACTGGAAGCGGGACAATTGCGAGATGGCGTTGTTACCAAACTGATGGACTTCGGCGCTTTTGTTGATCTCGGTGGAGTCGAGGGGCTG
Organism: Pirellulaceae bacterium; assembly: GCA_011087765.1. Classification (GTDB taxonomy): domain Bacteria; phylum Planctomycetota; class Planctomycetia; order Pirellulales; family Pirellulaceae; genus Mariniblastus. Next base: position 15,079 of record JAALLA010000030.1, on the reverse strand, counting down.
ATTCACGTCAGTAAAGTTAGCTGGTCACGGGTTAAACATCCGAGTGAGGTATTAACTGTTGGTGAAAATGTTCGAGTTAAAGTCGAGAAAATTGATGAGAATGCAAACCGTATTTCACTCTCTCACCGCGACACGTTGGAGCACCCTTGGAAGGGGATCGATACGCAGTTTGCCGTTAACGACATTGTGAAAGGTACTGTAACTAAGATCGCCGATTTTGGTGCGTTTGTTAAAATTGCACCGGGAATCGAGGGGCTGGTTCATATTTCTGAATTGGCGTATCAGCGCGTAGCCAAGGTCAGCAATGTCGTAAAAGAGGGGCAAGAATTGGAAGTTAAAATCCAGTCAATCGACCCTCAGTCTCAGAAATTATCTTTGTCGCATAAGGCTTGTCTGGCACCGCCCGCACCGAAGCAATCTGCGGGTAAAAAAGACGCGGTCGAGGCAGTAGAAGAACCAGCCCGCGACCTGGCCGTGCCGGCCAGTGGAGAGCCTCTGAAGGGCGGTACGGATCGCAAGTCTGGTGGCGAAGGTGTTGGGTTGAACTGGTAACCAAGGGAGGCCCATTCGGAGGCCAGTTGTTTCGTTTTCGAGTCCTTGATGATCCGATGCAATCGGCACATGTGGGTTCATCGAGAGTTGCTAGTTGCCGCATAAATCATTGAAAAAGTTTTTTCTTGTTTTCGGATTGAGTTAGAAATTATGCTTTGGCAACGCATCGCCCGCCCATTGCTTTTTCTGTTACCCGCAGAAAAAGCTCACTATTTTTCAATGGGAATGTTCAAGGCAATTTTTGCATTGGGACTAGGGAGTCTGTTTCGTTTGAGGAATAGGGCGAAAGAGCCTGGTTTGAAAACGAATGTGTTCGGGATTGATTTTGAAAATCCAGTTGGTTTGGCTGCTGGGTTTGACAAAGACGCCCGCTGGTTTCCTCAACTCGCAAGCCTCGGTTTCAGCCATGTTGAAATTGGTACCATTACGGGCGAGGCGCAGCCCGGGAATCCTCAGCCGCGTTTATTCCGTTTGCCCGCCGACCGGGCAATTGTCAATCGAATGGGGTTTAATAACTCCGGAAGTGACGCTGTTGCACGTCGACTTTCAGTAACTCCCAAAGCGGATTCAACTGACATCCTGGGGATTAATATTGGGAAAACAAAAGTCGTTCCTGTCGAGGACGCCACACAAGATTATCTAGTTAGTTTTGAAAGGCTCTTCGTCTATGCCGATTATTTTACAGTGAACGTGAGCTCTCCCAACACGCCAGGCTTGCGGACGTTGCAGAACCGAGAGCCGTTAATTGAATTGCTGAGCAAGCTCATAAAGCTCAATGGCGACTTGGCGTTAGATCACGAATGCAGTCCTAAGCCGATCCTGTTGAAAATTGCCCCTGATGTGACCGAGGAACAATTGAGCGACATCATCTTGATTTTGAGGGAAGTGGATTTGGACGGAGTCATTGCAACTAATACGACCATTGAGCGTGCTGGATTGGAGACTTCCGAGCAAGACGTCAACGCAATTGGGAATGGTGGTCTGTCCGGGGCTCCGTTGACGATTCGGTCTCGAGAGGTGGTTGGAAAGCTGTACGATCAACTCAAGGGAGACATCCCAATCGTCGGTGTGGGTGGGGTTATGCAGGGAGAGGATGCCTGGCAAATGATTCGATCGGGAGCTGATTTGGTTCAGCTTTACACCGGTTTTATCTACGGTGGCCCGGGAACCGTGCGTCAGATAAATCGTTATATAGCGAAGAAGCTTAAGCAGAATGGGTTTGAGACCGTTGCTGAGGCGGTCGGTTCGGGAAGAGGCGGAGCCGGCGATGCTAAATGATTTTTCTCTAGGCTTTATCGAGCATATTTTTGATAGCCTCGGAGATATTGTCTATTGCGTGAAAGACGACGAGGGGGTTTATCGATCTGTGAATCTTGCGTTTGTGGCAAGGGTCAATGGTACCGATAAATCTGACTTGTTAGGCAAAACGGCATCGCAGGTGTTTTCAGAACCTCTCGCGGAAGGTTACGAGCAGCAGGATTGCGTTGTTTTTGAAACCGGGCGGCCAATTCAGGATCAGCTTGAGCGGATTACAAATTCGGATGGCTCGATAGGGTGGTATCTTGCGAGCAAATTTCCAATTCATGATCGAGAGGGTTCCGTTGTTGGGTTGGTTGGTATTTCACAAGATTTAAACTGGCCCAATGACAGTAATCCCGAACTCGCTGATTTAAAAGTTGTCGTCGAGTACATCAAAGATAATCTTGATCAGTCTTTAAAGACGGAACACTTGGCTCGGCAGTTTTCCCTGTCGACGGTTCAGTTAGACCGGCGAATGAAACGCGTTTTTCGTTTGACTACTAAAAAGTTCATTATGAAGTGCCGACTGGAAAAGGCATCGCGTCAATTAATCTCGACCAAGATTTCTGTGTCGGACATCGCACTCGCCTGTGGGTTTACCGATCAAAGTGCATTGACGAAGCAGTTTCGAAATGCAATTTCAGATACGCCGGCTAACTTCCGAAAGAAAAACCAGAATTCCTGATTTCAGGAATTTGGTTTCCGGTTAATCTCTGCCATCACTTATATTTGTGCATCTCATGTTGGCGGGGGATGGGATTTAGAATTAACCCAATACTCACTGGTTCTTCTTAATTAATTCACAAACATATGCATACTATTTTCAAAAGAAATAAGTAAATAGTTTGGCGGGGGTGCCCGCATTTGTTTTGTTTGAAAATGGAAACATGTTGAATCTAAGAGTGGACGATGGGGAGCGTTTTGACGCAGGATCCGGAACTGGCTTGTCGCCAACAGTGATGGTGTTTTTGGGGGATGTGTCCGTGTCCCAGGTGCAGTCGCCCAACAGCGATGAGATTAAGAGAGCCTGTCAAGCGATTCGAAATCGTTGGTGTTTGCAAGAAGAAAAACTCCGAAAGCTGCGTTCAAGAGTGGCAATTGAAACGGGCGTTTGCCGCAATCATTGATTGCCGGATGTTTGTTTCACACATTTTTTTTGGGAGGAGAGATCTCAATGGAAAACTCGCTAAATGCCTGGTTGGGAGCGGCGGCCTCTCCGGTCTTGCTCTCCTAGGTTCGGGGTGCCAGAATTAGGGATTCAGACGAATTGCACACGAGTCCTCTATGAATGAATCTCCCCAACCTAACAAGAAATCCCGCAAACGATTAACCGCCCCAGACCTGATTGGGAAAAAGAATCGGGGTGAAAAGATCACAATGCTTACGGCATATGATTACACGATGGCGTCGTTGCTCGATGCCTCCGGTGTTGACGTGTTGTTAGTCGGAGACAGCATGGCAATGGTCGTTCAAGGTCATGAAAATACGCTGCCAGTAACATTAGATGAAATGATTTACCATTCTGAGATGGTAGGTCGAGGCTCGCGTAGTGCATTAGTGGTTGTGGATATCCCTTTTCCAATTAATCATCAGGGGATTCACCAATGCGTTACAGCGGCGGGACGCATTTTAAAGGAGACCCGTTGTCAGGCGGTAAAGCTCGAGGGTGGCGCCGAACAGGCTGAGGTGATTAAAGCGCTTGTAACTGCCGGGATCCCGGTGATGGCTCACGTGGGTTTGCGCCCACAGGCCGTTCACACAATGGGCGGATACAAGATCCAGAGGGATCAAGCGCAAATCTTGATGGATGCGACTGCCGCTCAAGAGGCGGGAGCGTTTGCGATCGTCCTGGAATGCATCCCTGCAGAAATTGCAAAAGAGCTTACCGAACATTTGCATATTCCTACGATTGGAATTGGTGCTGGAAAACATTGTGATGGGCAGGTGCTCGTCATCAATGATATGCTCGGCTTAACGAGTGGCTACGTTCCAAGTTTCGTGAAAACATATGCCAATTTGAAAGACACCATTCAAACGGCAGCGAAGGAATGGTGCGCAGAAGTCAGAGATCAGGAATTTCCTGCTGATGAGAACTCATTCTAAAAATTGATTCAGAGCAACGGTGGTGTTTCAAACTGGCGTTTTCGAGGAGGGTCGGTACGTCGATTTGTAATTTGCCGCACCCGTCTGTCTGGGTTTGCTGGGATAATTTGGACGATTGGGAAGTGATGGTCATTCCGTCGGTAAGATTGCTGGAAAAACGGTTGGGATTCGCTTATCGTTGTTGGCACCCCTGCCAATTAGAAACTCGAAAGAAATGGATGCGAGTCAGATGTTTTTCCAATCGACGATAAAAGCGGTTTTTCTGGTGTTTTCTTGGGTTGCCATTTGCGATGGTTTGTTAGCTCAAGAGTTTGATGAGTCGTTCGATCTTTGGCCTGTCAATTTGAAAATAAGCGGAACCGTGCTTGCCACTGGCGACAGTGAATTGCCCAAGGAAGCAGCTGAATACCTGTTGGCAGTTTCCAGTCGTGCTGAGACGGTCGTGCGGGTGCAGCTGCCCGGAGTTAAACAAGAATCAAATTCGAAAACGAAGATTAAATTTGAAGGTATTGAAAATCATCAGATTGTAAATCTTGTTAAAGCGAATGATCTGCAAGATGACGCGACGGTAGCGATACTCGATTCTGCAGAAGTTATTTGGCTGCAAACCGACCAGGTTGTTGGGGATTCGTCACAAGCCATTCTGCTGCAGTTATTACCGTTATTAAAAAAGGCTGTCAGTCGAGGGGCGGTGGTTTGTGTCAATGGATCTGCGGTCGAGTATTTCGGCAAGCTGATAATGACTTCTACCGACAATTCAATCTCATTCCAAGAGGGAGGAAATTTGGTTTTTGATTCGGTTATCAAAGCAGGGTATCGAGATGAAACAGAGCGATCTAGATTGTTGAGTGTGCTCACAGCGAACCCCACGTGCGTTGGAATTGGAATTGAATCCGGAGCCAGCGTTTTGCTTTCCGGTCGAAAAATAAGAGTGCTGGGTGACGGCGCTGCTGTTTTCGCATTAGCAGCGAATGAAACGAAACCCGTTCGGATTCAGGTGCTGCGGCAAGCCCAGTCGCGTCGTGCTAATCCCTATGAGACGATCGTGGACCTTACCGCCTGGAGGCGGGATGCGATTGACAGAGTTGGAGATTTATTTCCACCGTCTCGCCCGCAACCGCCGTTGGTGAAAAACGGTAGTTTAGTCATTGTCGGGGGGGGAGGGATGCCTGCTGGATTAATGGAAGAGATGGTAGAGCTTGCCGGCGGGAAAAATGCCAAAATGGTATATGTGCCTTGTAGTGAAAGTGATGAGGTTTCCAGTCCACAGAGAATCGTCGAGATTTGGGAAAAAATGGGAGTAGAATCGGCGACTTTTGTGCACACGAAAGATCGGGAAAAAGCAAATTCGGACGAGGCATTTCTGGCACCACTGCGAGATGCGACGGGGATTTGGTTTGGAGGCGGACGGCAATGGAATTTAGCGGATTCTTACTTTGGCACCGAAGCTCATCGGTTGATGAAAGAGGTGCTCAATCGTGGTGGTGTGGTCGGTGGTTCTTCTGCGGGAGCGTCGATTCAGGCAAGGTATATGTGTCGGGCAAACCCCGTCGCAAACTTCGACATAATGGCCCCTGGCTATGAGCGTGGGTTGGGTTTTATATCCGGGGTTGCGATTGATCAGCATTTTTCTCAACGAAGGCGGCAACGGGATATGACTTCACTCGTGAACCGCTATCCGCAGTTGTTGGGAATCGGAATTGACGAGGCGACAGCGATCGTGGTGACGCAATCAAATGCGCGTGTCGTTGGACGGGGAAAAGTTCATTTTTATGATCGCAAGCGTCCCGTAGTTCCCGGTGAAGACGACTTCATTGCATTAGCAGAGGGAAGTGTTTTTGATCTTGCGAGTCGAGCTATTGTCGATGACGCTGACCGTCCGCAACCAGAGCCCGCTGTGAGTGAAAAAGCAAAGTGAATGCCCAACGAATTTTTCCGCTTGAGTGCAAACCGAGGCGGGTTCACTTGGTTGGCTGGTCAATTTTGTTGGGTAACAATACCAGCGAAAGCTCGGCAAATCCTGCCAACAGGGCAACGCAAACACGATAGGTTGCGTCTTTTTCCGGTTGCGTAATTAAACAGTACATGTAAAAGGAGATCACCAGCGCGCTGGTGGTCACAGCGACCAAAACGCCAGCCCGGGACTTTCCTAGCCGAAAAAGGTAACCCGCTCCAATCGCAAGCAACCCCGTTACCAAGCAAAACCAAAAAGCATTTGGCTTAAAGGCCTGGGCTTCGATAGCGCGCATGAGTCCGGTTCCGATCAGCAGCATACCGAATAAAATGGAAGCATAGCATTTCATTTGTGAGGGATCCGGTGATGGCGAAAAAAGACTGCAGATGAGGCTGCGTTAAAAGTAGGCTACGTTAACTAACGCATTCTCGACTTGGGATTTTAAATCCATCGGGAACGTCGATTGTCATAAACAGGATACCTAATCCGTGGGTTTTACCTTGGGCATCTGTTTTTAGGCTTTCGCTTCCACCACCTCCGAGTGAGTCGTGGAGGATGAAATTGAGAGCGAGTAAATTTGGGGCTTCGTAGCGGTCAACCTCCCCAAAACAGATTTCTCGAAAATGTTCTTTGACACGAGCGGGAGTCAGTGCTGCTTTGATAATTTCATAGCACTCGGCGTTATAGGCTACGACGCCAACATTGCTGCCGTCCCCTTTATCGCCGGAGCGGGCATAGGCTATCTGCGAAAGTTTAACTTGCATTGTGGTTCTCTAGTTGGTTCCGGGGCTAACAATGTAGCATAAATAAGCTTTGCTTTGTTTCAGTTAAATACGAAACGCGTTATTTGCTACTGGGAACGTGGTGCAATAGAGTCCCCCATCGGTTTAGAATGACCATATTCTGAACAGAGTTTTTGTAAGGGCTGCAAATGTTAATCCGTGTTCCTACCCTCGTCGGTTTGATTTTGGTGGTGTGTCTAATGAGTCAACGAGTGACCGCTCAGCGACCGGGAATCAATCAGGATGAAAGCAAGGTGCCGTCTTACAAACTGCCCGAAGTGTTGAAATTGAATGGGGGTGGTTTCGTAGAAACAGCGGAAGCTTGGGAGTCAAAACGTCGGCTTGAAGTTTTCAATGCAATGGCAGAGAACGTATATGGACACGTGCCGAAGCGAAAAGTGTCAGTCAATTTCGAGGTCGTTTCGTCTTGGGAAATTTTGGATGGAACAGCGATTCGTAAAGTAGTAAGAATTGTGTTTGGTGATGACCAAACCGACCAAACAAAATTCGCAACTCTCTTGGTCACTGTTCCCAAAACAGGCTCGCCGGTTCCATGTTTTTTGGGATACAACTTTCATGGAAACCATACAACCACCGATGATCCCAGGGTGCCGATCACCAAAAGTTGGGTAAGAAAGCAAAAGGATAATCGTGCAACTGAGGCGGGGCGCGGGACCTCGGCAAGCCGTTGGCCTTATCGAGAAATTGTCGATGCAGGATATGGGCTGGCTACGATTTACTATGGCGATGTCGATCCCGATGTTCATGACGAATTCAAAAACGGAATTCATCCATTATTTTACGAGTCGGGGCAAACGAAACCAAAGGAAACTGAATGGGGCTCCATTGGTGCTTGGGCCTGGGCGCTTTCCCGCTGTCTTGATTACTTAATTGAGGATCAGCAGGTTGATGGAAACAAGGTGGCAGTGATTGGGCATTCGAGACTTGGTAAAACTTCACTTTGGGCCGGCGCTTCCGATCCGAGGTTTTGGATCACGATCAGCAATAATTCTGGATGTGGTGGTGCTGCCTTAAGCCGTCGGCAATTTGGGGAAACGGTAAAAGTCATTAACCGGGTCTTTCCTCATTGGTTTTGTGATCGATTTCCAAGTTTCAGCGAGCGTGTAGAGTCTCTTCCGGTTGACCAGCATATGTTGATGGCGTTAATCGCTCCCAGACCGGTCTATGTTGCAAGCGCGACAAAAGATTTGTGGGCAGATCCGCGCGGTGAATATTTATCGCTCCAAAATGCTAATGGCGTGTTTGCGCTCTACGGCGACCCGGCGCTGGATGTTGATCCGCCGGCGGCGGACACCCCGGTAAATACGAGACTCCGTGGGTATCATTCGAGAACGGGCAAGCACGACATTACGCTTTACGATTGGGAGCAATATGTCAAATTTGCAAAGGTTCAGTTGGATAAATAGTGCGCAATTCTGGAACTTGTAGACAGGGTTGTGGGCTCCAGTTCGGATTCGTTCAATTTGGCTCATTGGTTGTTTGCGCAAACGGCTTGGCGGCAGCCAGCAGTTGGGGTTTGGGGAAGCAAGCAAAGAGTGGCGGCAGGGTGTCTACATGGTGGAGGGATGATTGGTTTCGAGAACGTTAAAAGCGTTGAAGGCCGATTTTTTTCGCATTAAAAAAGACCTTGTTAACCCAGTTTTCGTGACACGTACCGAGTTGGAGAATTTAACCGTAGTTTCACATTCAGTAACTAGCGAAACACGGGGGTTCCATCTACAATTCCGACTAATTGACCCTTCGTGAGCTGCGTTATTCATTTGACATGCCGCGGCCAATTAGCTGTTTTATTTTTATCATTCTATCGAGGTAACTATGTTTTCAGACTCTAGATCAAGGCGAACCGGATTCACTCTGGTTGAGCTGTTGGTTGTAATTGCCATCATCGGTATTCTCATCGGAATGCTATTGCCGGCGGTTCAACAGGTTCGTGAAGCGGCGCGGCGAACTCAATGTGCAAACAATCTTCGACAGGCTGGGCTTGCCTGTTTGAACTACGAGAGTGCTTTTCAGCACTTTCCTCCAGGGCTTAATGTTCCGATCAATCAAGGTTCCGGCTCGTTTTACACAGGTCAAGCGAACAGCATGGGCTTGAAGCAACCGGCGATCAATGGGAAGTTTGGTTCGTGGATGGTATGGGTTCTTCCGTTCATGGAGCAGAATAATCTTTTCGATCAGCTGAACTTAAATCAGAGAGAATACGCTAATGCCAGCGGTGAGAACTCACCGGCGGCGAACGTCGTTCCAACCTTTTTGTGCCCCTCTGATATTGAAGAGCAAGTTGTTCAGTACAATGACTATTACTTTGGCGCGAATAGCTATTTCTCAGTCGCTGGACTACAGACTTGGTATTACTACAGCGTTACTTACGATGGAGTGATGCACTACAACAGTAAGACGACGTTTGGAATGATCACCGATGGTTCTTCGAATACATTGCTTGTAGGTGAGCGGTATTCGAAGGATGCTGAATGGCAAAATTTCAAAAACTACCGTGGCTGGGCGTGGTCCAACCGAACCGCTGCACGTGACTGCATGTCGGGTGTTATTGAGCCAATCAATTACAAGCTTCCCGTTGGCTCAGGTCCCAACCCAAGCTATTCAATGACTGACAAGAAGTTCAATTCGTTCAGTAGTGGGCATCCTGGCGGTGCAAACTTCGTAATGGCCGATGGCTCTGTACAGTTCGTGACGCTTACCGGAACGGCAGACTTGGTTACACTTCAAAGTTTGGCAGTCCGAAATGATGGAATTGTGGTCAATGTTCAAAACTAATTTGATGAAACGTGGATTCTTGCTATCTTGCTGCAGCTTTGCTTTAGTTCTAGCAGGCTGTAGTGGTGGCACGACGGTTGAAGTCGTTCCTGTGAGTGGCATTTTGATGCTACGAGGAAAGCCGTTGCCCAACGCGGAGATCAAACTCGTCCCGATGGCAGATGGTTTAGATGGTAACTTCGTTGCCTCTGGAGTGTCGAATGCGAAGGGTGAGTTTACGCTTCGGCTTCCCGGTAAAGATGAATCTGGTTGTTGTGCTTGCGATTGCAAAGTACTCGTTGTTGAGGGGCCGATCCCCGGGGATCGCGGGGAGGATGAGGCATCGATTATGAAAGCTGCCAATTTCCTCAAATCGCTCAAGAACCGCCCGATTCCAGAGAAGTATGAACGCCTTCGATCGACTCCGCTTACGCTGACGATCGTTCCAGATAATCCAAAGATTGAAGTGATTCTGGACTGATCTCGTTGGGAGATTGATCGAGTTTGAAACGCTTAGACCCGTCAGAAATGGCGGGTTTTTTCGTTGCTTTTGGGCAGTTACCTGCTTTGCCGAGGAGGATTACTATTTTGGAATCAGGCAAAGCTGGTCGCAATCGGTGTATTCGCTTCTTCTTACCTGATACACGTTCTGTCCTTTTCTTTATGCGAGAATCCGGAAATCACTAGCGGGGGATGGTGGATTTGGGGATATACTGTGGAACAGCGTTTTTTACTGGCTCGGGGTTGGGCAAGTAAAGATTAGTAAATGAAAACATCGAGATCTGAGTCAAATTCGACAATGAACCTTCCTATCATCGACACAGCGAAAAAAGAATGTGCCCGCCTTGAGACGTTGCGAGGGACTGCCACGCCCGCACCGGCCGGTAAGATTCCATTGCCGATGTCGATGAAAGAGGCGAAGGCCCGCGGTTGGGACGAGCTCGATGTGGTGTTTGTGACCGGAGATGCCTACATCGACCATCCAAGTTTTGCGATGGCAATTCTTGGCAGAACCCTTGAGGCTGCCGGTTTTCGAGTCGGCATTGTTTCCCAGCCGGATTGGCGGAATTGTGATGATTGGCGGCGGTTTGGAAAGCCCCGGCTGTTTTTCGGGATCAGTGCTGGAAACATGGATTCCATGATCAACCACTACACAGCCAATCGTAAAGTTAGAAACAGCGACGCCTATTCGCCGGGCGGCCGAATTGGTCTTCGTCCGGATCGAGCGACGCTGTCTTACTGTCACCGTGCCCGTGAAGCTTATAAAGGCGTGCCGGTAATCGCCGGTGGTGTGGAAGCGTCACTAAGGCGACTGGCCCACTATGATTATTGGGGCGATAACGTTCGCAAATCAATTTTGCTCGACAGCAAGGCAGATCTCGTACTGTACGGCATGGGTGAAAATCCGATTGTTGAAATTGCCGAACGACTTGATGCAGGTGAGTCGGTAAAAGATTTGCGAGACATGCTGGGCGCTGCCTACGTTTGTGGTGCCAAGGATCCAGTGCCTGAGGATGCAATTGAGCTCCCTAGTTTTGAAAAGGTGCGTGAGGATAAGTTTGCGTTTGCCGAAGCCACCAAAATTATTCACAACGAAACCAACCCCTACAACGCAAAGCGTCTGATACAGAAGCACGGCGGACTAACTGTCGTCGTCAATCCACCGCAGTTTCCAATCAGCCAGGATGCGATGGATCAAATTTACGGGCTTCCGTATACGCGGAAACAGCACCCCAGTTATAAGGATCCGATTCCAGCTTTCGCGACGATTAAGGATTCCGTCACGATCATGCGGGGGTGTTTTGGGGGGTGTACGTTCTGTTCGATTACGGCTCATCAAGGCCGGGTTATTCAGTCTCGCAGTAAGGACTCGGTAATTTCTGAAATCAATCGTATGGCTGATGATCCGAAGTTCACTGGAGTGGTCAGTGATATCGGTGGGCCGACGGCAAATATGTATGAAATGAAATGCAGTAAGCCCGAGGTCGAAGCGGTTTGTCGGAGGCAATCTTGTGTCCACCCAAAAATTTGTAAGCTGCTCGGTACGGATCACGCGCCTTTGATTCAGTTGATGAAGGAGGCTCGCGAGGTAAAAGGCGTTCGGAAAGTACTCGTGGCCAGCGGTATTCGAATGGATTTGGCTCGGCGGAGTCCCGAGTACATGAAGGAGTTAACCGAGCACCACGTCGGTGGATTGCTGAAGGTCGCGCCTGAGCATGCGAACGATGATGTGCTCGATAAGATGCGGAAGCCAAGTGTTGAGGATTTTGAGTCGTTTTCGACAAAATTTCGTGAAGAGTCGAAGAAGGCAGGAAAGAAGCAATACATCGTGCCCTACTTTATCTCCAGCCATCCGGGCAGTGATGTTAACTCCATGATCGACCTCGCCGTATTCCTCAAACGGAACGGGTATAAACCGGATCAGGTACAGGATTTCATCCCGGCTCCGTTGGATGTCGCAACGTGTATGTACTACACCGAAATGGATCCGTTTACTAAAGAGCCTGTGTTTATTGCGAAGAAGTTAAAGGATCGCAAAACACAGCGAGCGTTAATGCAATTCTTCAAGCCGGAAAACTACTTTGAAGTTCGAAAGGCATTGCTCGACGCGGGTCGCAAAGAGTTGATTGGGAATGGATGCGACTGTCTAATTCCAGCCAAGGCTCCCAAAGAAGCGGTTGACCGTCGCCGAAGAATGGCAGGAAAGCAATTTCGTGGCGAGTACGTTCATCGGATGCCGGATGGGGAAAATGCTGGCGAATCCGGACAGGGTCGGAAAAAATCATCCAAAAAGCAAGGGCGTTTCGCACCGGGACAAGGCTATCGTCCGGATCGAAAGGCAGCTCGCAAAAAAGGGCGTCCAAATTCCCGTTAAGCTCTAGCCAGTTCGGAATGGGTGCGGCTTAGATGTGGAAAAAACCACTGTTTCAGCGGTTGACCTTCATAAAACGTTCATTTGATTGATGGTCTGGAGCGGGAGAAGTTGAAGGGGAGAATTTTTCCGAAAATAACGATTTTTGGGTTTAAAAATTGACTTCCCCAGCGATACTAAAGTCACTCCCCATGCTGGGGAAGGATTGATTCCGCCGCGGCTACGGATTACCGGGGCACCATTGGCCTATTGCACCTCAAGCCCATCATCATGTTTAAAAATTTCTGGCTTCGTAAAGTTGCGACACGTCTGTGTCTTGTTTCGATCATCTCGCTTACCTGCTCCGATTTTGTCCGGGCCGATCTGTTCACCTGGACAGGTGGAGGGGGAGATAACAATTGGTCCACAGGGGCGAACTGGAATTCGGGTTCCGCTCCAACCGCAAATGACACATTGGATTTTGCTGGGACTACGCGACCAAGTTCGGTCAATGATCTCGCTGACGGAACGACGTTTGGGGATATTGATTTCCTCAATTCCACGAATACGAATTTCTCGCTGAGTGGAAGTCGAATTACTTTGGGTGGCAACATTAATGTCGCAAGTAACGGTTCGGGAACCTTCACCCATTCGATTGCTAATGATTTGACGTTGTCTGGCTCAAGACAGTTTTATGCTCAAGGTGATGAAACGCTGGTTCTCAGTGGAAATATAACTTCGACTAACGCTACCAGAAACTTTTCAAAGGGTGGTGACGGTACCCTTGTTTTACAGGGCACCAACAATACCGCCGGTAATGGAATCAATCAATTGCAAGTTTGGAAGGGAACTGTTCAATTTAGTGGTGTTGAAAACTTGGGTGATAGTTTCATTCAGGGAGGGCTGAATACTAATAGCGGCACGCTTGAGTATGTTGGGGCAGGTAGCACCTCCGATCTTCAAATCAGGGTGGGTGATAACACGGCAGGCTCTGGCCGGATCGGCGGTATGACTATTGAAAGCAATGGAACGGGGGCTCTCGTCTTTGATACTGCATCCGGATTTGCTTTGAACGGAAAGTTCGGTAATGCCACGGCGGCACGTACATTAACTCTCGGGGGTAGCAATACCAATGACAACCGAGTTGTTCAGAAAATTCAGGATAATGACACGGCTGGCGGCGGGATCATCAACCTTGTGAAAGACGGAACCGGGACCTGGGTTCTAGGTGGTGACGATGGTTCCGGGAGTGGAAACTCCTACACCGGTACTACAACGGTTAACGCTGGCGTATTAAGACTGAGCGATGAAGACAAACTGTACGGTAATGTCCAAACCGATTGGACTTCTTCAAACGTGACAGTCGCAAGCGGTGCTACGTTAGCTTTCAACATGACAAATACATCCACTAATTGGTCCAAACAGAACATTGCCAATGCGTTGACTGGTATCGGTACCGGTTTTCAAACCGGGTCCAGTTTCGGCATACACGTGAATAGTGGTGGTGATATAACGCTTAATAACTCTGACGCTGCTAAATTTAATGAGGTGGTTGCTGGAACCGGGTTTCGCAAGACGGGTGATGGAACTTTTAAAGTTTCTCAAAATATGATTTTCACCGGGACTCTGAATGTAGACGCGGGAACACTTCAACTGGGAACTGGTTTTGGCAATGGTATGATTGGGACGAGTAATAGCTCGGCCAATTTTGACGTTGATGCAGTGATTGCATCGGGGGCTACTCTTAAATTTTTCAAAACGAACAGTCCAATTACAGCATCAGGTGTAATAAGTGGCGCGGGTACTATCGAGATGGCATCGAATGATGGAGGAACCAGCTCAGATACACTCCGGATTTCAGGTGACGCGAGCGGTTTCACCGGCACGACCAATATTTCAAATGGACGACTCGAAATTGGTGACAACGCGACCAGTGGTTCTTTGGGTGGAGACGTCAGTCTTGCATCGGGGTCTAGAATTACATTTCAACGTGCTGACGCGGTTACGTTTGCAGGTGATATCAGTGGTGATGGTTCTTTGATACAAGAAGGCAATAACGCCGGCGAGGCTAACTTTAGCGGAGAGCAGTTGATTTTATCCGGTAACAATTCTTACACGGGTGGCACCACGATTAATTCCGAGACGGAAATCGTGGCGGCATCTAATTCTGCATTGGGAACCGGAACGGTGACTTTGGCGGGGCAGGATGCGGGGCTGATCCTTAATAATGGCGTTTCCTTGGCCAACAACATTGAGGTCTCGAATAATGATGGACGGAACCATATCGAATTGAGTAGCGGTGGAGGATCGGCAACGCTTTCAGGTGACATCGCGGTTGATAACAATGATGTATTCAATTTTCATTTTCGCACCAATGGTGGAGATTTGACGGTCGCTGGAAATATTGGTGACGGTAGTGGGAATGGTTTTTTCTATAAAAACTTGGCGGGTTCACTTATTCTAACCGGTGATACTACTTTAACGGGTGGAGTTCGGGTCGATGGTGGTTTGAGTTCGATTCTCCAAATTGGTAATGGTGGAACGACGGGTTCCATCACATCCGACATCGATAATCGTGGTGTGGTGGAATTTAATCGGAGCGACGCAATCACTTACAATGGCGTTATTTCAACGGGCAGTGGAGGAGCGGTTTATCAATCCGGCAGTGGAATTACGACGTTCACCGGAAACAACTCCTACAAAGGTGAAACCCAGGTCAATGCGGGAACGTTGGTCATTAACGGAGATCAATCGGCGGCAACC
>JAALLA010000260.1:3206-5819 GCA_011087765.1 Pirellulaceae bacterium | reverse complement strand
AGTCTTGAATCTCGAAACCTATTAGCAGGCATTTATTTTTCGTCTGGTGAAGTGACCATTGCTGGAGATGCAAGTGCCAATATTGGCAGATTTTTCGAAGTTAACTCCGAGACTTACGCAGCTCGTTTGGACGGATTTGATGATCAGAGTTTTTCCAAATCGGCAGTATCAAAAGTCATCTTTATTGGGTTTGACGGTGATGATCAGTTCACCAATGAGACCGGGGTCGAGAGTCTTATTCTCGGTAACGACGGTGACGATACGCTGATTGGTGGTTTTGGGATAGATGTGGTCAACGGTGGCGACGGTGATGACAACATCTTTGGCTTTGGCGACGATGATCGTTTGATCGGTGGACTTGGCGCCGATGAAATTGAAGGTGGACTCGGAAATGACCGGATCTTTGGTGGTGAGGGATTGAATCGCCTGTTAGGGAATGACGGGGCGGACTTAATTTTTGGCGGTTCAGATGTTGATACTGTTTTAGGCGGAGATGGTGCGGATCAGGTCTTCCCGTTGGGCGGAGATGATATCGTCGATTTAGGCGATGGTGGTTTGCCCGGAGCGACGGATCCAGCGGATGCGGATTTGGTTCTTGGCGGAACTGGAAACGATGTTCTTTCGGGTGGATTGGGGCTAAATATTTTTTACGGTGGTGATGGCGACGATCAGGTAACAGCTGGCGATGGTGAAAACCGAATGCATGGTCAAAATGGCAGTGATTCCCTGACCAGTGGTGCCGGCAATGACTACCTAGCCGGACAGCTTGGCGACGACACAATTTCCGGTGGAGGCGGCAACGATTATATTATCCCTGGATTTGGCGATGACGTGGTTGATGCGGGTGACGGAAATGACTACGTCGTTTTCGGTTTTGCGTTTAGCAGGTTCAACATCACGATAAGCGGTGAAAGTCTGGTGGTCGACGATACGGTCGATGTCGAAGGAACCGATCTCACAAATGACACAGAGAATTTTCGATTCGCAGACGGGGACCGTGTCGCCGAAGCCGATGTGATTGAACGTGTTACTATCAATCCCATTATTGTTTCAAATACAAACGGTTCAAATACCGCAGAGTTCTTGGGGACTGCCGTAGAAGAAGCAGAGATCAAACGATTGATTGATGAGATTTATCTACAAGCTCAAGTGGACGTGGAGTGGCTAGCTCCTAAAACGTATAACAATACGTTCGCCAATATTGGTAATGGTGGCACGCGGCCCAACAGTGACCTGACGACGATTGTAAATGCCGGTGATACCGCTGGAATTGGAAATTCGTCAAGTTTGATCATCGATATGTACTTTGTTGAAATTGCCGCTGGATTTGCTGACACGACGGAAAATACAGCCAATGGCTTGGCCTACGTAGGCGACAATGGGGTGACGATGCATGTCGGTGATAATCTACCGAGTTTTCTCGGTGGAAGAGATGTGGTCGCTCGGGTAGTGGCTCATGAAATCGGACATAATTTAGGTCTCAATCATGTCCCAGATAATAATAACTTGATGAATGATGGAGCGGATTTGAATGCTTCTCAAATCACAACGATCGTGAACAGCTCATTCACTCAACCGTTTTGAGTTGGGTTCGGATGAAGCCCGTCTCCGGGCTAGTTGGAACTGCGCTTTAGAACTGCGCTTTAGAACTGCGCTTTAGAACTGCGCTTTAGAACTTCTGATTAGATGATGTCGCTGTCAAAAAACTCGTCGTTTGAGTCAAAGGCGGGGACAGGGATATTGAGTATTTTCAGCTTGCCTATGGCGCGGTGGCGGCACCCCGGTTTAATTAGAACGGTCATGCCGGGTTCTACATTAAACAGCTCAGTATCTAATTCGATCTGCCCACTGCCTTCGAGGATGTAATAAATTTCGGTGGTTCGTTTGTGATAGTGAACCCGTGAATTTTGACTGATTTCAACCAAGTGAATGGTCGCGGTTTTTTCCGGCTCCGAGGTGAAGGCTCTCTTAGCCGAGCCACACGGGCAGCTCTGGCTGGGCAGTTGTGTGAAGTTTTCGATTTTGAATCGTTTGTCAGGCATGGGAGTTCTCAGAATTGTCTTAGGATTTCTTCGTGTATTTTTCAATCACTAGAAGATTTCAAATGAGGCTCGCGGTTCAAACGCGTGTTTATAATGCTTGATTTCCGCGTTGGTACCGGGTCTCGAACAGATGATTGCAATGATATCAAAGCGAGTTGGGCAATTCGTAACATGATTTTGGATTAAATAGCGTTTGGCTGCCCGAACGATCCTTGCTTGTTTTATTATGTCAACAGATTCGGCGGGAGTGCCGTTCTTTAGTCGGCTGCGAGTTTTAACTTCGACGAAGACGATGGTGTCTTGATCGACCGCAATTAAGTCGATCTCACCGAGGCGATCCAAGAATCGTTGAGCAGTGAGATAGTAACCCTGTTTCAGTAGGTACCTCGCGGCCAGTCGCTCTCCGTAGAGCCCGAGCGACTCATGGACGAGGCAGCGGTCAAAGGTAAGCGTGAATGGCCGGAAAAATATGATTCTAAAAATCAACCGACGTAGAAATGAGTTCATAAAAAAGGGACTCCATTCAAGCAGTTTCCACTGTTGAACCGAGTCCTTGGTTTATTTTGCCAAG
>JAALLA010000260.1:0-3106 GCA_011087765.1 Pirellulaceae bacterium | reverse complement strand
GCAGGTTTTTCTTCTGCAGCTTTGTCTTTTGTAGGTGGGACGAAATCGTTGTTTGGAGCCTCGAGTTCGGGTGGCAGATCGATTAGCGGTCGATTGGGGATTTCAGGTCCCGGGGCTTCGCCAATTTCAATTTCTTCGTAGTTCTTGAACTCTTCGAAGATTGCTGCGTAACGTTCGTCCTCAGTTCTTTCGATTCCCTGGGCTGCTAAATTAGCGAACGCGGAATCTCCCGCTTCGTCGATCAACGTTTGATAATTCTTGTTAGCGACGGTCAAGTCGCCCATCGTTTCTTGGCAATAAGCGAGAGAATAAAGGGCGCGACGATGAAGCATCGAAGTTTTGTTGGCTTGAGGTGCATCGACAATTGTTTGGAAGTCTTTGGCAGCTTTTTCCAAAAGCTGTTGAGCGGCAACTTTGTCGACCATCATTTCGGTTACGCCATTTTGTAATCGATTGTCGGCGGACATTTGCAGGGCCCATAAGCCCGCTTTGGTATCGGAGTATTCTGTCGAGACAATGTCGAGAGCGTTGAAGTCTCCAGAAACGTACGACATTGAAGAGGCTTGGGCGAGCGCCCGCCATTCGCCTTCTGACTTAGAGAGACTGTTGTTGATCAGGAAGACGATGGCAATAAAGCCGAGTGTTCCTGCGATCATGACCAGCACAATGGTCGTGATGTGTGGTTTGATATTCTCGTAGAATTGCTCGGCTGCTGTCAGTTCTTCGACTTCTTCAACCGGTGGTTTTCCAGATCTTCTGTTGTTTTTTTTGGCCATTGGGGCTGGTTGCCTGTCTCGTGGATGGGTCGAAAATTGACCACATGCTTTTGGGGAAAATTTCTCAAGAACGCAGTATACGGGCGTTTTGAACTGATGGTCAATAGCGACCCTTCATCTCTTGCCCCCTCATCGAAAGTGAGATCACGCGTTACATTATGGGGGGCGAGATGAAAAAGTCCGTTTGGGCTTGTTGAGCGGCAATTGTTGTTGTTTTTGTGTTATTCAGTCTCGTTGCTAACTCGGTAATTAGAAAACCTGAATCTATTTGAATTTTAATGAGTGGACTGAATCCAGATCAGTATGAAGCCGTAAATACCCTATCTGGCCCACTTTTGGTCTTGGCCGGTGCTGGAACGGGGAAGACGCGCGTAATTACCTTTCGAATCGCAAAATTGATCAAATCTGGTGTGCCCGGAGAGCGCATTCTTGGAATGACGTTCACAAATAAAGCGGCTAACGAGATGAAAGAGCGATTGGGCAAGATGCTGGGCGTCAATATGGGGAAATCCTATCCCGTCAAAGCGAAGAAAAATGGCAAGGTTCCGATCGACCACACGCCGACCATTTCTACGTTTCATTCCCTTTGCGTTCGAATCCTGAGGCGGCAAATTGAGCCGCTGGGGTATCCACTGAAATTCGCGATCTATAACCGAGGTGATCAGGAGGGGTTGGCGCGAAATGTTCTTCGGGAAATCAACGTGTCGGATAAACTGCTCGCTCCGAATCAGCTGCTTTACTGGATTGGGCACTGGAAGTGCAAATCGATGACTCCGGCGCAGGCGGAGGTTGCCTGTGAGACCGATGCGCAGCATCTCGCAGCGATTGGTTACAAACGATATCAGCGACAACTGAAGCTGATGGGGGCGGTTGATTTTGACGATCTGTTGTTGTTGACTGAGAAGTTATTTAATGAGCACGAGTCAGTTCGGGCGGCTGAGGCCTCGCGGTTTGACCATATTCTTGTCGACGAATATCAGGACACCAATACGAGTCAATATCGGATCGTGAAGGCATTGGCTGAACATCGAAATCTCTGCGTGGTTGGCGATGACGATCAATCCATTTACGGGTGGAGGGGGGCCGAGGTCGAGCATATTTTAAGTTTTAATCGTGATTGGCCGGATGCAAAAGTTGTTCGACTGGAAGATAATTATCGCTCCACAGAGGCAATTATTGAAGTCGCGAACACGCTGATTAAATTCAACAAAACAAGGCATGACAAGGTCCTGCGAGCCGCGAGGTTGGGTGGCGAGAAGCCGGCTATTTTACAATTTCCCAACGAAACCGTTGAGGCTCAGGAAACCGTTCATAGCATCCGAAAACGGCTTGATCAAAAAGGGCGCGAGCCGCGCGACTTCGCAATCTTGTTTCGCACCAATGAACAGCCAAGAATTTTTGAGACCGAGTTGCGCAAAGCAAAGCTCCCTTATATCTTAGTTGGAGGAATGTCGTTTTTTGACCGGAAGGAAGTTAAAGATTTACTGGCATATTTACGATTGATTGGGGGATCGCCAGACGAAGTTTCCGTCTTGAGGATTATCAATACGCCGCCACGGGGAATCGGTAAAAAGTCAATCGAAACGCTGCTCAAGCACGCGATCGACAATAAAGTATCGCTCTGGGATCTAGTGACGGGGGCTGAAGAACGGCCGGCTTTAAATGCCAAAACGCTAAGAGGTATTGAAGACCTGGCTTCTCAGATTGAGGAGACGCTCTACCAGACGGAGAATGATTCACTGGTCGATTTGTCAAGAAACCTAATTCAAAATATTAAGTATCGAAAAGAAATTGATCGGATTTATTCAGAGCCCGAGGAGCGTGAGTCTCGTTGGGCAGTGGTGGAGCAGATCGTCAATGCGCTGAGTGAATACGAGCAGTCTGCGGCAAAGCCTCGACTGGACGACTTTCTTGACAAGCTGTTGCTCGGGGAACAGGATGCTAATGATGAAAAAGAGAAGCAGCTTAAAAAGAATGCAATTGCGCTGATGACGATGCACAGCGCCAAGGGGCTTGAGTTTCCCGAGGTTTATATTGTTGGCTTGGAAGAGGGGATTCTCCCTCATCATCGTTCTTTAGAAAACGATGCGTCGATCGATGAAGAGCGTCGGCTTTGTTACGTCGGTGTGACGCGTGCTGAAGAAAGATTGACCTTGTCCATGTCGCTGACTCGCTTGAAGTGGGGAAAGCCTAGGGATACCAAGCCGAGTCGTTTCCTGTATGAGTTGACGGGGAAAGCGGACCACCCAAATTACCAGCAACCGCGCGGGACATAAGGTCGCTCGGTTGATGGCAACGCTTTCGCCTTGATTTCGTTATTAGTTTTTCCT
>JAALLA010000259.1 GCA_011087765.1 Pirellulaceae bacterium | reverse complement strand
TCCAGAAAGGCTTTGTCGAAAACGATATAGTCATCCGGCCTGACGGTAAAACACCCGATTGGTTTTCCATTTCTTTTTAAATACCACACATGCCCAACATAGGTCTGTTGTTTAATTTGCTGGCCTGGTGCTAGAACTTCGTATGCACGTTCTTTGCCGACTTCAGAAACCCAAAAAGTTTCGACTTTGTGGTCCGTCTGATTGTCCATCGTGATGTAGGTCGATTTGCCGCGCGGACCGGATTTGGGTGGGAGAAACAACCGCGGTCGATGCTCTCGAATGAGTGCCGGTTCGAGCAATTCACTGGTTTTATTCAGACAGTCGATTTGGTAGAGAGTGCGACCTGACTGAATTAAGAAAATGCCTGGTTGTCCAGTAGGATAGATGTCAGTAACCGTTTTTTTCCCGTTCTGTTGCTCAAACCAAGGTTGATCCATCACGATCTGCGATGATCTGTTTTCTACATCGATAAAGTGAAATTGTATGATTCCCGCATCGTCTGGTTGTTGGAACCACCCCTGTTGGCCATCGGTGGACCAATGAAGATCTTGTCCGCGAGTTTGACCCAGAAACATTGTTAGCGTAACTGCGAACGCGAGAATACGACCAGGAAAGGATAGACGCTGAATCATAATGTTATTTTTAATTTGAGGTGATGGCGTGTTTGAGCTTTCAAGATTTGCATCTCAGCACGCCAGTTTGAAATTCACGGCTTGGCCATCAAAGTCCGGAAACTTCAAAACCTTTGCGGTAGTTGCGTTTAATTAATTTGTTTGCTTCATCAAGGTTGGTGACCTTCAGGTTTTCAGCATCCCAGTTAAGTATTTTTCCCGGGAATCGATTCGCGACAACGCCCAACAGTAGCGCCTCAGTCAGCGGCCCTGCATAACCAAAGTCGGCACTGGTCTTGCCACTTCCAAGACAGGCATCGACCCATTGGTGGTAATGGTTGTTGCTTCCAATGTCGGGCCGTTGGTAGTCCTTGAATTGTTTTTCAGGAAATAGTTGAGCTTCGCCAACGTGCGGTAGCAGCATCTGCCCGTTCTCTCCGAGGAACAGTGAACCCTGACCAGGTAGCTTTAGTCCTTCAGGTAGCTCGAGTTCTTTAGGAGGTGCGTAACCGCCGTCATACCACTTCCAGGTCATGGAGTCAGTTGTGTATTCGGTTCCGGGGAACTCGTATTCGACAATGTTCTTTTCAGGATGACCAATTCCAGTGGGTTTTCTGCAGGTGGTTTTTGCCCATTTAGGTGCGGTTAATTTTAATGCAGCATAAGGCGTGTCAAAAATATGAACGCCCATGTCGCCCAGAGTTCCGGTTCCAAAGTCAATCATTTTCCGCCAGTTGCCTGGATGATATACCCGGTCGCAATAGGGCCGCATGGCTGTGACTCCAAGCCACAAATTCCAATCTAATTGGGCGGGCGGTCCTCCAGCTCGTTTTGCAAACGCACCGCCGTCGTAACCCCAGTTTTTATTTGACCAGGCATGGACTTCGCTGACTTTGCCAATGGCTCCGCTTTGAATTATCTCAACAGCTCTTCTGTAGGGCGCACTGGAATGGACTTGGATTCCCATTTGCGTAACGAGATTTTTCTGTTCTGCAACTTCTCGTAATTTCCTTGCTTCGAAGACCTCGTGAGTCAGTGGTTTCTGGCAATAGACAGGTTTATTTAAGTTTAAGGCCGACATCGCTGCGGGTGCATGAGTGTGGTCCGGTGTTGAGATCACAACCGCATCAATTTTGTCAGCTAATTTATTAAGCATCTCGCGGTAATCCGCAAACGTTTCCGCCCCCGGATGCTTTTGCGAAGCCCCTTTGAGTGTATTTGCATCGACGTCGACGAGTGCTGCAACTTCGACTTTTGAGTGCGAGGCAATTGATCCCAAATCAGCCCCTCCCATTCCGCCGACTCCAATGTGCGCGGTTCGTAACTTTTCATTCAGTCCGCACCCGCGGACATGCCCTGTTGCTAAACCGAGGCTGGAAATGGCGAGACCCGTTTTCAATGCCTGACGTCGATCAATTTTCTTCAGCATTTGTTCACTCCATGGGTGGTTCAAATTGTTGTTGAACAGTTTAGCAGTTTTGTGGGGGGCGGGAAAAGTTATCGGCTAAAACTAAAATTTTCAGCGGGACTTGTGGATTTGCGTTGTGAGTAATCGAATGATTGCGATTGATGCATTTTTGGTATTTGCTGAATGAATAGTGTGAATTGCTGTAGCATGAAATTTAAATTGGCTTTCATCGCGTTCTTCCATACAATAGTGAATTGGTTGTTCTGTAAAACAAATAACACGTTTGATTGATTATGAATCTAAAATTTGCCTTGATTTTTGTTTTGTCCGAATTGGTTTGCTGGGGCTTGGGAGGCACACGCTTAGTCGCCGAGGATCGCCTTCCTGTTAAGGACAAACCGGTTAACGTCTTGGTACTCATGACTGACGATTTTAGTCGTCATTGCGTGACTGCCACGGGGGGACAACAGTCGCGGACGCCACACATTGATGCTTTGGCAAAACGTGGCACTGTCATGAACAATACGGTTCATCAGGGTGGGTTTAGCGGCGCGATTTGTACTTGTAGTCGAGCGATGCTGTTGACAGGACGGGCACTTTGGGCAGTTACACCGAACGAGCTGAGTTACAAGGGGCCAGCTCAACTCAGTACAGTCGACACTCTGCTTCCAGAGCAATTTCGAAACGAAGGCTGGGATACATTTGCGACCGGCAAGTGGCATAACGGCAATGACGCATTGTTGCGAGGTTTTGATCACGCGGAAGCGGTGACTGGTGGAATGCTGCCCTTTAATCTTCGGGATCGAGGAGGCGCAAGGGATAACGCGATTGAGATTGGGATGATGGATCCGAGCGGCGTTCGCATCAATAGTGACGGCAAGATCGAGAAACACCAGTCAAAAGGATGGAGTACGGATGTTTTTTACGATGCGGCTGAGTCGTTTTTGGATCAGACCTGGGATCGAAAGAAGCCATTTATGATGTACATTTCCACCAATGCTCCGCATGACCCACGGCACGTTCCTGCTGAAATTCTAAATCGCTTTACTGATGTCAAAGAGCCACCTAATTATTTGCCGATTCATCCGTTTGATAACGGCGATATGAAAGTCAGGGATGAGATGGTTTACAAGCCACCACACCTCCCCGAAACGGTTCGCCGAGAACGAGCAATTTATCTCGCTATGTGCGCTCAGATTGACGATCGCATTGGCCAGTTGATTGAGAAGTTGAAAACCATGGGTGAATTAGACAATACCCTGATACTGTTTACCGCAGATCATGGCCTAGCCGTTGGTGAGCACGGACTGATGGGAAAACAAAATTTGTATGACGGATCGTGGCGGGTGCCAATGATCCTAGCGGGCCCTGGAATTCCGAGGGGAGAAAGCCGAGATGGGCTCGCCTATCTTCATGGTCTCTATCCAACTCTTGCGTCGTTCGCAGGGCTGGATGCTCCGAAGTACACTCAGCCTTTCGAGTTTGCGAGTGTGATCCGCGGTGAGAGTGAAGGGTTGGAACGAGTGTTCGGGGCATATATGCCCAATGTCAAAGTTCCCAAAGGGGTGCGAACTGTGCGGGAGGGCGAGTGGAAATTATTGTATTACACCCATAGCGGACGCAAACAACTATTTAATCTAAACAAAGATCCTTGGGAAACCAACGATTTGATTGGCGACCCAGAATATGCTGGGAAGATCGATCAGATGTTTGGGGCGCTCCAAACATGGATGTCCAACAGCGGCGATCCACTCGGCAAATGAACTGCGGAATCATGCTAAGCAGCAGCTAAAACAGGTTTTGCTGAATGGGCTCATTCGAGTGAGCGATGCATTCTTCAGAGTCGTTGCCGGGGCGATTTACCAGAGTGGAAACTGGATAAGCCTGCAGTGAGTCGGTTTGAAGTGGAGAGAGCATCGGCTGAATGGACTCTGAAAGTTGGTTTGAAGTATCGAGCCAATTTTCAAATTGAACCGGTTCGAGGAAGACTGGCATGCGGTCATGGATTGGAGCCATGAATTTGTTTGCCGACGTGGTTAGAACCGTGCAGGTCTCTAAGGGAGCTTGAGTCGGCTGGTTTTCATCCTGCCATGAGTCCCATAATCCAGCCAGGCAAAATGGTCGTTGGTCTTTCCGGCAAATATAAAATGGCTGTTTTGTGGCTCCATTTTTTTTCCACTCATAAAAACCATCTGCAATTATTAAACACCGCCGGTGTTGAAGTGCATTTCGAAACGAAGGTTTCGTTGCGGCTGTTTCCGATCTGGCGTTTATTAAGCCCATTCCGACCTTGGTAACTTTTGTCCAGGATGGGATTAAGCCCCAGCGAAGATCCACGGCTTCCAGTTGCGATGATTTCTCTTGACGAACACAAAGGACCGGTTGTGTCGGACAGATATTAAAACGAAATGCCCTTTGCGAGAACTGAAGCCCGCTAAAAAAGGCGGTTAGGGCTGAAGTTGGGGTTCTAAGTGTTAGTCGTCCGCACATGTTAGTTTAGTATTTCATATCCTGCACGGGAGAGTGATAAACGTGCTGAAACAAGGTTGGCATTTGCAATCAAGAAATAGTCTGTATTGTATGTGGAAACTGATAGGATGGGGATCTCGGATTCTGCAAGTATTTTGCTTATCGCAGCAATAACACCAATTACATCGAATTCGAGTTTTCCCATGACTCGAAAGCAGACAAAATCGTGCTCTGCTTTGACAGTGTCGGGAACCATATCGGTTGCAGTAATGATTGTTAGTTCATCGTCGGTGCGAATGACCGCCATGTAAGAATTGGCCCAGGAGGGGACGCTCGCTTGGGCATCCAGCTGACAAACAGAATAGGTGGTCTCAAGAAACTGTAATTGCATTGCGTTTCATTTGTTTTTAAATATTGAAAGTTGGCAATCGCCATGAATGACGATTTTCTGCCCTCGGCACAGATCGCTGCACTCAAGCACCGGGCTGATGTTCTGCGAAAGCTGCGTCGTTTTTTTGATGATCGAGATTTCTTTGAAGTCGAAACTCCATTGTTGTCTCATGATATCGTGATAGACCGCCATCTTCATCCTGTGGGAATTCCAAAAAATCAAATTACAGGTGTTGATTCTAATTCAAACGAGATGCTGTGGCTTCAAACCTCTCCTGAATTTGGAATGAAGCGTTTGGTTGCCAGTGGAGCGACTGCGATTTATCAGATTGGCAAGGCGTTTCGGCGAAGCGAAACGGGTGAGATGCACAATCCCGAATTCACGATGCTCGAATGGTATCGCGTCGGAGACAATCTCAAAACAGGAATGGACTTATTAGCTGAATTAATTGAGGAGATCCTCAAGCAACCGAAAACGCAACGCGTTTCCTATCGTCAGGTCTTTTTGCAGCACGTTGGAGTTGATCCGTTTTCTTGCGCCGTTAGCGATCTTAAATCGGTTGCGACTGAGCATGGAATTGCGATCGAAATGTCCTGTGAGGCGTCAGCCCGTGATGAGTGGTTGAATCTGATTTTGTCTCGCTTGATTGAACCTAAGCTTGGGTTTGACGGCGGAGTGATGATTTATGATTGGCCCGCCAGCCAGGCTGCCCTGGCCGTAATTCGCCAGGAAGAAGTCCCCGTTGCCGAGCGTTTTGAGATTTATGTCAATGGTGTTGAGCTGGCCAATGGCTATCACGAATTATTGGATCCTGATGAACTTGCTCGACGAAATTCAGTCGTCAATCAGGAGAGAGTGAAAGATGGTCAGCCGTTGTTGCCAGAAGAAAGCCGGCTGCTGCAGGCAATGCGATCGGGCCTGCCAGCCTGTGCCGGAGTGGCAGTAGGGGTCGATCG
>JAALLA010000258.1 GCA_011087765.1 Pirellulaceae bacterium | reverse complement strand
TCTTCCATCGAACGGGCAATTGGCCCAATCTTATCCAGCGACCAACACAGCGGCATGCAACGATCCCGGCTAACCCGTCCAAACGTTGGCCTCAACGCTGTTGCGCCACAGCGAACCGACGGCGAAATAATGCTGCCTAAAGTCTCCGAACCAAGTGCAAAACCAACCAAACCCGCAACCACTGAACTGGCTGAGCCAGCGGAAGAGCCACTGGATCCAATCCTGGGGTTCCACGGCGACCGGGTCATCCCTCCGAACCACTTATCACCCATAGCAATCGCACCCAGCGACAATTTAGCGACAAGCACCGCACCCGCCTGCTCTAGCCTTGCGGCAACGGTCGCCGTCCCTTCCAGCTCCCGATCTTTGAATTGAGGTAGCCCCCACGTGGTCGGATACCCCTCCACGGCAATTAAGTCTTTTGCGCCCCACGGAATTCCGTGCAGCGGCCCACGGTACCAACCTTTCGATATTTCTAAATCGGCTTTGGCAGCCTGACGTAACGCCAACTCCTCGGTGAGCGTAACGACGCTCTTCAGCATATCCCCGTATTTTTTTAAACGACGAAGGTAGATATTTGTGAGCTCAACACTCGAAATCTTCTGAGTTCGAATCAACCATGCCAATTGATGCACCGGCAAAAAAGCAATTTGTTCTTCGGTTTCCGGCAATTCGATCACAACTGACTGCTTCGTCTTGATCGTACGGTTCAGTTTGGATTGCTGGATCGTCGCCGCCGTGGGCGCAAACTGGACTGCCATCGGTGTGCTGTACGACAGTTCAACCTCTCTCAGTTGTTCCATCGCCTCGCCAGTCCGCGAAACGCTTTTTAATATTTCGCTCCGCTCATCGTCGGTTAACTCAACCCCCGTAATCCATTCCGCCTGCTTTATGGATTCGACACTCAGTTCATTAGCGGCGACCATCGCGCCGACAACCGAACGCTGAAAAAGTGTCGTTCCAATTCCAGTGCCTGCAATTGAGGCCAGCAGCGTTCGTCGGTTTAACATAATAATCTTGTCCTAATAAATGCAAAATGCCGTTTCACTGATCGAACATCCAACAAGCGGAAACCGATCGAGGCCGAGCGACAGCGATTACTTTGAATTCAATTCAAAACTTCAATTAACTCAGTCAAGCAATGCACAAAGGGAACTTCCTTTGTCGCTGCCTCTTCCGGCGTGTGCGAATAGCCAATCACTTGCATTCCGGCAGCAAGCCCAGCATCTATTCCTGCCTGGCTATCTTCAATCACAACACAGCGCGTAGGGTCGACATTGAGTTTATCGGCGGCGTATAAAAACAAATCTGGCTCGGGCTTCCAAACGTTAATATCATAAGCACTGAAGGTCGTGCCCGGGGTAAAAAACGAACTTAATCCGGTGGTCGTGAGGTTAATCTCAATTTTGGCCTGCGGCGCGTTAGAGGCAACACAAAATTGGCGTTGCAGGGAACCGAGCAGATCGTGCGCGCCACTGATCGCGGTTAAGTCCTTACGCAATGCAGTCGCCTGCCTTGCTCGAAATTCATCCGAAAACGTATCGGGCAATTTCGAATTCATCCACGATTCCAGGACAACCATAATTCCCGGCATGTCCCGACCGACGAAGAGTGGCAACGCATCTTCGTAGCGCAACTCAAAACCGAACTCCCCAATAAATTCGATCAAGACATTCACCGTGATAGGCTCGCTATCAACTAACGTACCATCGCAGTCAAAAATAATCGCATCGAATTCACGTTCTATCATTTGTTGCAGCCATTTCCGGTTCTTATACGTTTTTTTGCATGTCTAGGGAGCAAACCCAAGCATACAATCACAGTGCCAAAAAAAAAGCCTCCATCCCCCGATTTCGTTGTTCGAAACGAGGCATGGAAGCTTGTGTGGTTCGACACTCACGCACAGCAAACCGAAAATTTACTCGGGTTTTGTCCACTTCGGTTTGATCATCATCATCATCCGGTATTCGGTCTTTAATGGCTTTAACGGCTCTAGACCGTCTTTGCCAGGGACCTGCTTGGCTTGTTCTTTACGGGTAAATACAGGATCGATAAACACGGTTTGCCCGTCAGCAACGAGCGTTGAGAAGTGTACCTGTTTCAACTTTTGTTCCGGCACTTGCACGGTGACTGAAGAAGAGGCTTCCTCTAATCCGGCCAGCGGACCCTTTTGTTTTGTGTCGGAATAACCAAACGTCTCCACCGAAGCAATATCCGACAGCGCAAGATCTGCGTTCAACCGAATCTTCCCGTCATCACCAATCAAGCGGAACTTAAACAGGTTACCTTGCTCAACAACTTGAAGAATAGGTTGATGAGCCACTGAGAACTTCCCTTCGACTCGATTCACACCCACGACGAATGGCCGCGATTCAGCAACTGAGATGGCCGTCGCCACCCCTGGCATTACGGCAACCTGGGGACCTTTCACGATTTCGCAATTCGGTTTCGAACTAAAATCTTCGACCATGCGATTAACACCCTGGTCCGTCAACCGCCCCATAAACGTCGGGTAAACTTTGGTTTTCGTTTCCGTTGACATCACAAAGGTACCCGCTGGCACCCCTGCCTGTTGACGCGATTCCATTTCGTTGCGATAGGTTGCGGAGGTCGCAAACGCGTTGGCCTGCGGAATCCGATTACTAAACGCTACAAAGGAACCTGGGATTAGAAACGGTTTGTACTCTTCGGATTTGTCGATCGGTAATTTTAAGAAATGAGTTTCAATGGTAAGTCGACGTTTTCCATTTTCTATAAACATCAGATTCATGGGCAACGCTTCAAAGAAGAGTTGGCTTGCCGTGATTCGATAAACGTCATCGCCAACAATCGAATAGGCTGCCTCGGCTCCCACCACTCGTTTCGCCGAGGGATCGAGAATCGGCGACATCTTCAATGTTGCGACGGTGGTAGCAAATGCTTCATCCAGACTGCAACCTTTGAATTTCGCATATTTTTGAAGTGTCTGTTTAAGATTGACTTCTCGCGTTACTAAAAATAGCGAATTGGGGTGAGACGTGGCATGTGCCGAGGGGGTGCCAGTCAAAGCACCGCCCGAATTAGACAGTGTTTGCATTTGGCTCATTCGTTCGACCAAAGGGCCCGAAAATGAAAACTGCGACAGCGGCGAGGGCTCTACGGTCTTTGGTTTGGATGGAGTTTGATCATATTGGCTCGGTTGAAGCTGAGCCAAACATTCCACATTTCCCAGTACAAAGACACTCACTAGTGCGCCAAGAAGCGCTAAAGTGACTCTAACTCCACACCTTGCTTCCCTTCTCATCACAGTTCTCCATTGAAAGATTTGATTCCCGATTCAAAAGTTCTAATCCATGCATTCAAAATCCACCAAGACCAATATTTGTCGGTAAAACGCGAGTTTTTCGATTTGCCAGATAAAACTTATCTACAAAAACGCTCACGAAGCTGTCTTTTAGGTTGAATCCGGAGAACTAACACAGCGGTTCGGGATTTTCGCAGTTGCCGGCGGAACGTTGTTGCATTTACATTGCGGGCAGCGAAATTTAAGCGAAACGAGAAATCGAGTAACAATTGGCAGCTATTCCGTAAGACCTCCTCATTCGCATCCTTAATTGCCGTGGCGTCATTAGGAATTGCCCGGAAAGGCGACTGAAACCCCGCCAAACCGAATAATCTGAGCCATTTTGAAGGTGTTTTCTGCTCACGGCGACTGGAAATGCCGAGAATAGGACTAACGTAGACAGATGTCGGGAAAAACCGAGTAAAACTGGCCAGAAGCCCTTACGATTCCCGATGCGATCGTTTAATATTTTGCGTGTTCGGCGTCGAAAGAACGCCAGCTCAAATTGATATTCTGTTCCGGCAGTGATTGACCTCATGCCGGATTTTTCTTTATAGCCCTGCAATTCATGTTCGACTCATTACAAGACGGCCTCAAAGGTGCATTCAAGTCGCTTCGCGGTAAAGGCAAGCTGACCGAAGCAAACATGCGCGATGGCCTGAAACTGGTCGAATCGTCGCTGCTCGAAGCGGATGTCAGCATCGACGTGACCCGCGACTTCATGGGCAGTGTCACCGAGAAAGCCCTCGGTGAAAAAGTATTGCTGGCGCTAGATCCGTCCGAACAATTAGTCAAAGTCGTCTACGATGAATTGACTGATTTACTCGGACCGGTTGACGACGATCTCCGTCTCGATCAGGAAGTCAACATCATTATGATGTGTGGCCTTCAGGGTTCTGGAAAAACGACGACCTGCGGTAAACTCGCCAAGTTACTGCAAAGAGACGCCAAGATGACGCCGTTGTTATGTGCAGCGGATCTTCAGCGTCCAGCGGCGATTGACCAGTTGCATGTTTTGGGTGAAAGCCTAGGCGTACCAGTTTACAGCAACAAGGAAGAATCTGACCCGGTAAAGGTCTGCCAAGAAGCGGTCGCTCAAGCGAAGGCCAACAAGAATCAAGTGGTAATTCTTGATACTGCCGGACGGCTCGCCATCGACGAAGTGTTGATGGAACAGCTCAAAACAATCGATCGAAAAGTTCAACCTCACCATGTCTTCCTCGTCGTCGACGGGATGACCGGTCAGGATGCGGTCAAAAGTGCCGGTGCCTTCCACAAAGCGTTAGAGCTCAACGGCGTCGTTATGACGAAACTCGACGGCGACGCACGAGGTGGTGCTTTGCTTTCGGTGAAACACGTAACGGGTGTGCCAATTCGCTTCCTCGGTACGGGTGAACACCTTGATGATCTCGAGATTTTCCGGCCCGAGGGAATGGCCAGTCGAATTCTCGGGATGGGCGACATGGTCGCTCTCGCACAGCAAGCTCAAAACTTGGTCGACGAGGATGAACAGAAACGAATGCAGGAAGCCCTGGAGAAAGGGCAATTTACACTTGATGATTTCCGAAATCACATGCAGAAGATGGCCAAACCAGGCCTGATGCAAAAAATGATGGGTCTCCTCCCGGGAATGCCCAACATGCGTGAAATCAACGATATGATGAGTCAAGGTGATACGTCGAAACAGATCCGACAAATGGTCGGAATCATCGACAGTATGACGCCGAACGAGCGTAAGAATCCAAAAATCATCGATCCCAATCGCCGTCAGCGGATCGCAGCCGGTTCTGGTGTTCAGGCCAAACAGGTGAGCGAGCTGATTAAGCAATATGACACCATGAAGCCAATGCTTACCGGAATGGCAGGCATGAACACCGGCGATCGGATGCAGCAGATGCAGGATCTTCAGTCGCAGATGATGGATCCGTCGAGGGGAATGCCAAAAACCAAGAAAAGCACGGGAAAACGGCTATCCCCCAAGGAAAAGAAGAAGCAAGCCAAGGAACGGGAAAAACGGCTGCGACAGATGAGACGCGAAAAAAAGAATAAAAAACCGTAGTTTTTGATTTTGGCATATTCAAATATAGCGTTCAGCGAGTAAATTTGCCCATTGGCAAACCGGGACCCGTTGTTCCGAAGACACCTAAACTTGCGACTTTGGTTGCGAGTTGACTTATTTTTAGATTGGCCAGTTATTGTAATTGGCCAGCAAAACCAAAACGGTTCATCTTCCCAGAGAAGAGGCCACGAAACCCGCTAAGCGACAGTCGGTCAACGATAGACGTGCCCCGAACTGTCAATCAGCGAGCCTTTGTGGTCAGGACTAACGTTTAATCACTTGATTTAGTAAAGAGGAAAAAGTGGCAGTAAAAATTCGATTGAAAAAGATGGGACGAACACATCGACCGTTCTTTCGCGTATGTGCAATGGATCAACGAGCACCTCGCGATGGTCGTGTTATTGAACAACTGGGGACGTACGACCCGATGGTTCCGGATACCGACGCCAGGGCGATCCCCCCGGGGGGGGGGGGGCACGGGGGGGGGGGGGGGGGGGGG
>JAALLA010000029.1:15972-30987 GCA_011087765.1 Pirellulaceae bacterium | reverse complement strand
CACCACCGGGCAGATTCAACGTATTCAGTTGTGGATTCGGACGATAGATAAAGTCGCTGCGATTCTCGTACAGCGACAGCGAACCGGTACCATTTCCCAAAATCGTTTGTTGAAACCCATCCCCTTGAACCAAAGAGCTATCGATACCCGCTCCGACGGTCGTGCTGTTGGCAGTGGGGTCCAAATCGTCATCAAATACGTTTCTCAAAAGTGCCGCAGCGTTTTGACGGCCATCCCCGACGTTGTCATTGTCTGTGTCAAGATTTCGCAACCCCTCCAGCGCGGCAGTGTCGACTCCCGTCTGCATCAACCTTCGCGATTGAAGAACAAATCCAAAATCCAGAGTTAAGGCCATGATCCCTGCCAGCACGATCAGCATCAACATCACTAGCAACAGTGATTGGCCATTTCTTGATCTACGAGAACGAGACTTATTCATCGGCAAACACCTCTCGGCGATAAATTGCTTGAAACGTCATCACTTTTCGATAAGGCCGCACGCTCCCCTTGATCACGGAGAGACTGCCCAGCCCATATCTGCCGCCAAAGGGATCGGCAGGGCCATTTGCAATGACTGGATCGTTGACAACCAAAGTGTAACATCCAGTATCGCCATCACTGAGACTCTGGTCGTCGGCAACCACGATGACTTGGCCCACTTTACCGGTTGGATTTGAGGCCGCGGGTAGATTAGTTCGATTAATCATCGTCGTGGACTGAGCGGGGTAATTAATACGAATCGCGACCATCCCCCGAACGAAAGAGGGAATATCGTTCGCCGCTTCCGAACTGGAAACAAGTCGATATGGCCCTTCTTTAGCCGTTGATCCATCAGCATCGTGATCCACTCGAATTTCCTCTACCGGAGCAACCCACTCCACGATGGTTTCGCCGGCGCACTGATAACCATCGACAATACCGTTGTAGTTGTAAGCAACGAGAGGAATAAGCACCGTCAGTTCCCCCTGATCGTTGGTAACCAACGCACCGGGATAACGTGTTAGATTTAGTTTGAAGTCTCGAATCATCACCGGAACCAGTAAGCGGTTGAGCAAAGGAAGCGTCGCAACATAGGCTTGAAAGTCGTCGTTAAACGCCGTCGACGCATCCCAGACCGAATCTGGAATCACTAAATATTTCTCATCGTAGATTTGATTTTTAAAATCGGCTTCATCGACAACGAGATCAGATAGATTGCATTTATCGAGCCGACCAAGCCCCAACTCCTGAGTGGGCTCAAAAGGCATCCTAGAAATTTCTTGCGCTGCCACGTCCACGGCTTGCTGCAGAACATTCCCCTGATAAAAGAACAGCCCAAAACTGACGGTTGCACCTATCAAGATAATCACAAGCGGAATCAAGATTGCGAACTCTAGCAATGCCTGACCTCGTCGGTTTAAACGTTGTCTTTTCATACCGTCTCCACCCTCGTGTTCACCGGAATCTCAATAGTACTGGACTGAATTTCCAAAACGCTCGTGGCATTTACTGGAGCAAGCACGACTCGCCAAGGTCGAACATTCTTACTCACGCCGATAATACTATTGTCGCTATCAAGAAAATGAACGTCGATTGAAATCCGCATCCACATCGTATGGACTGACTTACACGGCTCAATCCAAATACCGCACCCGCTCGGCAACGATTTGCGAAACATTAATCCAACAAAGCGCTTCCAAAATGTCCGTGCTAATTCTAATTCGGCAAGAATTATCTCTCCGGTTTCAGCATTGATTAGCTTAGTCATCTAGCTTTTTCACTTCTTAATCAAACTTCGTAAATTAACCGCAGTCACCTTGACCGAAGCATCACTGCCCCAGTGCTCCCCGGAAACTTTGATCTAAAACACCAAAGACTTCGAATAGCATTGGTCCCAAAAGAATGATAAAAATCCCGGGCATAAAACCAATAACCATAGGAAGAACAAGCATCGTCGGTACCGACAGGGCAGCAGCGGAAGCCTTTTCACGTCGTCGCGAACGCATCTCCGCCGATTGGTTTTTCAAGGTCACTCCCATTCCAGAACCCGTCTGTTCCGCCTGAACGATTGCGGAAATGAAGGTTGAAAACATCGGGACGTGCACACGCCGCATGAGCCGCCTTAATGACTCAACCCGTGAGCGACCGGCGAGATTATCATATTGAAACAGTCTCAATTCCTGGACCAACGGCTGTGATTGATTTTGAACCGAGAGAATCTTGTCCAAGGCGCTGTCGAATCCGATCCCAGCCTGCGCGAGCGTTGTCAACAAGTCCAGCAAGAGCGGTAATTCCTGCTCGATCTTCTTGACTCGATTCCGTCTAACCGATCGCACGATCAAAGTGGGAATTAACATCAGGACAGCAAATAAAAACCAGGGCGTTGCCAGCACAAAGGGAATCAACACATTTCCAACGCCGCCTGGAATGCTACTAACCATCTCTGACGCGACAACAAATATCCCCTGTCGCGACAGTTGGAACATCAAACCCAAACCCAGCAAGCTAAGCAGTAATGTCGAAGCGTAATAAATGGCGACGGCCTCGGACCGTCGAAACCCAGCCCGAAAAAGCCAGGTCGAAACCCGACCTTTCTCCAGCAAGTCCTCGTTCGAGGCATTGGCCTGCAATTCACGTTTATCCGGTTCAGCCAAACGTTGATTTATTTTCAACCGGACGACGTAAAATTGCCACAACCAGACCACGATCCCGGTGGCGACAACAAAAAATAAGATGCGAATGATCATAAGTTAGATTCTCGGGCGACTAATTTTTGATACTAATGCAATCCCGACGCCTTGAAGCGTGAGCGTGGCGGCCAGTAACCAAGATCCCGGTTGACTGTTGACAAATCCAACAAATCTCACCTCATCCGATTGCCACATCATCGCAGCCATGAACCAGACCACGCTGATTACTGTGATCGTCGTCAGCCGACCCTGCGTACTCAGGGTTCTTATTTGCCGTGAAATCGCCAGTCGATCGCGAATGGTTTTGCCAACACCAGACAGGGTTTCCGCAAGCCCGCCACCTACATGCCAGTTCACAACCAGCGAAGTCGCAAGAAGTTGAAATGTTTCAGTAGGGACTCGTTTTTCCAAAAGCCCAAAAGCATCGGCAGGGGAGTCGCCCAGTCTCAACCTGGCAACCAATTCAGAAAATTCTCGTTTCAACGGATTCTCGGTATAGTCTGCCGCCTGCACCAAAGAGGCTTGCAACGATGAACCCGCACCGAGACTGGCAACGAGCAGGTCGATTGAATCAGCTAACTGGGTTTCAATTTTCGTTAATCGGGTCTCGTAAATCCAAGCATCTACCTCGAATCCCATGAGACTGATCGCAAAAGCCAGACCAATGGAAATATTGATAGGCCAGCTAAACAAAAAAATCAAAACTAAACCGACAACGATCCCGAATAAAATCGGAACCAGAAAACGACGCCGCGCGAATGGTTTCACAGTCACGAAACCTTGTTCAACGCCAACCGCGGGAGCTAACAGACGCTTACCTAGCATCTCCCGAATCGCCGCAAGTCGCCAGTAGTACGCTACCGCACCGATGGCAACCAACAAACCGGTTCCTGTTAAAACGTAGGTCATTGAAAATCTCTTTCAAAAAACTTTTGATTTGAGATTTCAATTCCGCGATCTGCCAACTCTCTGGAGAAACGCGGCACGATCCCGGTCGCTTCGAACCGCCCGGTGATTCTATTTTCCTCTTTTCCAGTCTGTTTGAAGACGTAAATGTCCTGCAATTGAGGCGTCTGACCTTCAATCCCCACAACCTCCGCAATTCGTTCAATACGACGCGTACCATCTTCGTATCGTCGGACATGAATCACAATGCTAATGGCCGACACGGCTTGCTCTCGAATAGCGCGTGACGGAAGCTCCATTCCAGCCATCATTACCATTGTTTCGAGTCTTGCAAAAGCGTCGCGTGGGCTGTTGGCATGGATCGTAGTCAAACTCCCATCGTGCCCGGTGTTCATTGCCTGGAGCATATCGAGGGCTTCTCCGGCCCGGACTTCGCCCATGACAATCCGATCCGGGCGCATTCTCAAAGCATTCACAACCAGATCTCGCTGCGAAATCTGCCCCTGGCCTTCTACATTCGCTGCTCGCGTTTCCATTCGAATGACGTTGTCTTGCCCTAACATTAATTCGGCAGCATCTTCAATCGTGATGATTCGTTCTTGAGCTGGAATCGATTCCGAGATGGCGCCAAGCAATGTAGATTTACCGCTTCCGGTACCTCCCGAAATCAAAATGTTTTTCCGATTGACAACACACAACTCGAGAAACTTCAGCATCTGCTCGGACAACATGCCGAGCCGAACTAAATTCTCACTCGTCAAACGCCTTCGTCCAAATCTTCGAATTGACAAAGTCGGGCCATCCAGTGTCACCGGAGGCAACGTCGCATTAATACGACTCCCGTCGGGAAGTCTCGCATCGACCATAGGTGAAGATGTGTCAATTCTTCTCCCAACTCTAGCCGCAATCCGGGTAATAATGCGAACCAAATGTTCTTCATCTCG
Organism: Pirellulaceae bacterium; assembly: GCA_011087765.1. GTDB lineage: Bacteria > Planctomycetota > Planctomycetia > Pirellulales > Pirellulaceae > Mariniblastus. The sequence continues at coordinate 26,468 of JAALLA010000029.1, read as the reverse complement.
AAACCGTACATCCGTGGGCTCAAGAACGCCAAACCTCTCCACATAAACCGCATCGAACCGGTTTACCAAAATATCCGAAATTGCGGGATCTCCCATCAGCGGGGCAAGAGGACCACTCCCGAGTGCTTCTTCCAGTAATTCATCTGCCAAACGAATCCGTTCTGATTGATTAAGCGGGATATCTTCTGTATCCAGTACTCCCGCGACAAACTCCTCAACATATTGCTTAAGTTCATCGTCCGGGCGAATTAGCATCCCGGCATTGTTTAATTCGTCAATCAATCGTTCGTGCAGTTCACCTTTAATCGACTGGTATTCAAGCTTCTTACTGACCCTTTTTTCGAGCGCAGCGGTGCCCAATGAAACATTGGCTGCTTCAGTTGATTGTTGTCCGCTTGTCGACTTTTTTAAGAGACGATCTTGCGGCACCTTGATGGTTTTTTTTTTCAATAGGGCTCGAACTGAACGCTTGGTCATTTCACGCCTTCCCGATCATTCGTCGATCGTAATTCAGAGCTAAATTCATCTACCTCGCTCAAATCGGTAACGGTCTCAAAATTCTCATGATAGCCGGATGATTTGCTTTGTAGAGCATCATTCTCGATCGACTCTACAATTCGATTAAGCGCCTTAAACGATTTGTTCCAGCGAAACTTTGAGCTCAACAACGGCTGGCCCACATTAGCTGCCAGAACAAATTTCTTATCCCAGGGAATCACAAAGTCAACAGTTTGCCCTACGAATCGTTCGACTTCTGCCAAACTGGGCGAACCGGCGTAGGACGAAAATCGATTGAGAAACATTCTCCATTTCTGTTCATCAAATCCAACATCCTCCAGCAGTTGAAAAAAACCACGCACGGTTTTTAACGTAGGAACTACATTTTCAGCCACGATGTAAGCGGAGTCGCTTAGATCGAGAATCGCCATGATGGTTCGATCGAACAATGGAAAGGTATCAATGATTACGTAATCATAAGTCCGTCGTGCGAGCAACAATATTCGAGCGACAAATTCATCATCTATTTCAGCAGCCTCGACTGCACTTTCGGGGGCTGCCATCAAATGCAACCCGGATTGATGAACGGTCGTTAATTCTCGAAAAAGCTGGTCATCCAACCGGTCTCGCTGGTTCCAAGCATCGGCAATCGTTGCGTGAGGCTCCAAATTCAAATGGGCAGCACACACTCCCATCTGCAGCGAACCATCTACCAGCAAAACCTTTTCCGGGTGACGTTGAGCCAACTCGACCGCGGCATTGACGGCACACGTGCTTTTCCCAACTCCACCCTTGTTGCTGATAAAACTAACCAACGTCCCGTGAGTCGCCTTCTTCTCTCGGCGATTATCTAAGCGCCTGCTTAGTAACTCGCGCAAATCCGAATTCGAGATTGGCCGTCGAATAAAATCCTCAACGCCAATTTGGAGGGCGTTCAACATCATATTAGATCCGCCCCCCGACACGCCTTCCATTTGGCAAATACCGACCACCGTTATATCCGGAGCGACAGCAATACACTCTTCAATCGTGGTTTTTGCAGCCTCTAAATCTTCGTCCAATTGAACCATCAACAAGGAAGGCTGGAACGCCGCCGCCGAATTAATCGTATCCTTGAGCTCATCGCGAAAATGAAACACGGGCACCACCCCGCTCAACTCAGCAAGGATTTGATCAAATTCAAAATCAATTTCTCGATCTGTACGATGGACAAGAATTTGTGGCCTACTCATCGTCAACCCTCCGGAACGCTTTAGCTGTCTTTTGACCGCCAACGATCAATTCAGTTACTATAATTTTACTCAGAGGATACGTATCGGATTTAAGCTCACTGGAACCATCTAAACCAGTGAGGGCCTCAGGATCTTCTAACGAATTCACCTGATCTGGCCGGGCAATCGCGACCAACTCGGCATCTAAAAACAAAGATTTAGAAAGTCTCGTGACCTCATCGACCCGAACCGCCAACACGAATTGCCCATCCTGCTTACTCACGACTAAGGCATTATTGGCCACAACTTGATTGTAGGCTTGACGGTTCTCAGAGGCCAACAATGCATCTGACAACTCAATTCCCACGAGTGACTTTTCGAGGTCGACGATTGAAGACTCAATTAAATCAACACGATCTCCCATGACGAGATCGTCTAACCCTTTGATCGAATCTGAATTAACTGAAACCGCCAACATCCCAGCCGGAATTCCCGCCGACACACTGGGACGAGCACCTTTTTTACAAAGCAGATTCTCATCGATCACCTGACCTGGTTCAATTTCACAAGAAGAAACTCTGCCAACCCAGGGCGATTGAGAACCGTCAACCAAATCAGCGATCTTGAGTTGTTGAAATGGGGTGATCGCCTTCAATGCACTGTTAGCCGGCAGCAGATCCTCCTCTTTTAAAAGGTGTCCTTTTTCAAGGGATTTCGAGGCATAGCGCCCGGCCCAGGGAGAATTGTTGGAAGCAACCAAATCGGCGATGGTGATTACCTGATACGGCGTAATACTCTGAACGAGACTTCCGTCGGCCAAAATATCGAGCTCAGCCAATTGATGCCCCGCCTTCAATTCTCGGGCGGCGACGGCGTTTACATACTTGCCATCTCTTCCAACCAGCATATCGCTGGTAATTGTTTGAAAAGCCGCAACTTCTTTTACGAGACTTCCCTCAGGTAAAAAATCCGTAGGGCTAAAGATGTAACCCGGTTCAATATCGTGAGAAACCGTCTTTCCAATTAGATCGTTTGCATTGGGTATCCAATTATCATTTGCAAGCCCGGGCTTGAAATAGTAACGTCTTAACTCGTTGCCAAGAGGTTCGGCCAAATCACTGGCCTTGATTTTTGTAAACGCCTTGATTTCTACCGAATTCGCCGGAAACGAAATCAAATCATCAAGGTTGGTGTCCACTACTTCTATCTCTCCCACAGTGGCCTGTCCGCTTTGAGCGACCATATGTATTTTCAATTCATCGCCCAATGCTTGAGTCAAGGGAATTGCTTCTTCTGGATCGATGGCAATCGCCACTCGTTCATCGCGCTGACCTCCGGAAACTCTGCGAGCACCGTTGGCATTGCTTAACTCGAGTCCCCCCTGAGTCGTCATTGAACGATCAGTCGTTAACGCCACCATGGTGCCGCCTTTGACTAATAATCGGACACCATCTACTGGAATGGGCTTATTCCCCCTGAATTTAATTCCACCCATCAACAACCCATATTCCGTGGTGGATTCCTGCGACGCTTTGGGCAACGAGGCGATCAAATCGAAGCGATCACCTTGCTTTAAAAATCTAAGGCCCGGGATTTTTTCGACATCAAGAAAGAACCCTTGCTTTCCCTCAGGAACACCCGCAATGATTCCCGTGCGACTTCCTTCGGGAAGAAAATCTGATTTCTTAAAGACAAAGTCTTTTCCTTTGTCGCGCGCCATAACCCGATTAATGATTTGGTCCATATCGGTAACCCAATCTGGATTATTCTCAACCGTCTCTTTGGGAAGCCAAAAATAGCTCTCGTCAGCTAATTCCCGATCGAACACATCTTCTCGGCGCACCTTTTCAAATGCCTTGAGCGACATCAGCGTTCGCGGAACAGCAACGCGTCCCTCTCTGGAAGGTTTCACGCTTACTGTGCCTGTTCCAGATGCCAGCCACCCCATTGAGTTGGCAACTCCATAGAGCACCATTCCAAGTCCTGCGACGATCAGAGTCGCCACAAGCAATTTAGGTAACGCACTAAAGGATGTAGATTGTCGGCGGTTGGGCATAATTAAGTTCCAATCAACGCTGATTCGGCGTCATGTATGATTGTTAAATCAAGTGAGAAAAAGCCAAACCGCCTTTACGAACGGTTTGGCTTTAGTCTGGTTAGCCTAAGTTATCTTAAGCTTAGCTTATTAAGTTGGCGTCTAACCTAGTCTCCAACAAAAGTATCAGCATCGTTGTTACCTGTAACAACAACATTGTTATCCATTTCGCCAGTCGTGGCATTTCCAGTAATATCCGCCCAGGTAACTCCGCCCGTAGCAATAAGTGCTGTGCCGGCAGTGTTCTCTGTGAAACCAGCATACTCACCGGTCACGATAGCGAGGTTATCCTCGGTGTGGGCGCCAGGCAGCATACCGGCACCGATTGCATACTGGTCTGCTACTTTGTGGCCGAAGATCGAAACGGCTACTAAAGAAATCAATGCAACTGCAGCAACAATGATGATATATTCAACCAAACCTTGTCCGCGACGACTTCTTCTCTTCATATTCAAACTCATGATCTATCTCCAAAAACGAAAATTAAAAAACAAAAATAAATTCCACCGATTCAAAAACGCCACATGGTCAGGTGGGTCACATGCATTCAAGCCATCCAAGTTTCTTTGAAAATTTAAAATCTGGATCGCAAAACAAAGCCCGAAAAGCCACCTCAAATCAGCCGCAAGGGCTAGGATTCACCCAAAAAGTGCAACTCCAGACGACTGACTCTCTTGGCTTTCAGTTCGCTCAAAACGCCCCGAAGGACGAAACAGTCTCGTGAGAGAACCAAAGCAAAAACAAAGACTGCACATTGCGGAGATTACAGACGTGTTCAATGACTGAACCGCTCACATTAAAGTCCGCAGAATCTCTCTAGACGAGAGGCGGAGCCCGAGGTTGGGCGAAAGAAATACGCGTAAACACGTAAGAAGATATCAGCGATTCACAAGAAATATCTTGCAATGCCTGATACTCAGCAAAGTGGTAAAGTTTAGCTTGCTCGGCATTATTGGTCACGACTGACCGACAGATCAAGCAATTACTACAGTCGTGGCCTGATCTTGATTTCGACGAACTTATCGCGGCGAACTCACTGCTGGAATCTTCTTTTTCGAGACTCCGTATGCAGCAACCGCAAGCACCTTGGCTCGAACTTGACAGCGACGCAATTGAATCCTCAACACAGTCGGAAACGTGAAGCCACCCCGGAATTTGCCCAGCGATCAGCAAACCGCACAGCAGAGTCCGAATTGTAAGTTTGCGGAAATTCAAGGGGAGGTAAATCCTGTCAGAAGGGGAAGCTTTCAGTCTCATTGTCCGTTTCCGGAATGTCAAGTTGCAATTTTGAAAAATACAAGCTTTAACGTTTCCCTTTCGTTACGCAGAGAAATATACCGCTGTTCACCCAAGTCGGAGCACTCTATTTGCTTCGGTAAATAGCGAGCGAGGCAATCAAAGACCCCTCCTAAAGATGGGGGCAGTGGACGTTTAGAATCTGAAACGGACGTTTCGACGCGGGAAGGAAAAGTCGCGCAGTCTGGAACTGCAGTTGCTTGCACCGGATCAATTAAATGTGCCAAACATGAGTTACACCTCGGAAACCAATTACGAATGGCTGATGAAAATAAAGTGATGCCTTGTCGGCAAAAATAGGATCCTAAATGACCTCCTAGAGCACTCGATCAGCAAAATGCCCTCTCGATTAGTCTTCCGCATCACTTACCGCGATTTCTGTGAACCCGTGTTCATAATTCACCAGTCCCCAACGCAGTTATTTGTGAAGCCCCCATATGATTCACGGTTCGTAACGACTGAACCGGCGTATTCGCGGTTTTGAACTAAGGCCCACGTAGGCGCCCGCACATCTTCACTGAACGGCCTGAAAGGGAAGGTAATTACGCGAAAACATGCCCCTCCCGCCTCTTGGATTTCTGACTCCCCCTAATTAAACTACGTCTTAAACCTCCAATTTTGAATCTTGGGCTTTCACGCCTGGCAGCGTTCGCCCGAACGTTACAATTTTCCCCAGCCATATTGGTCATTCAATGAATAATTCAAATCTGACTCCGACAAACATTCCGAGCCTTGAAAATCCCCCGGTCTCCCGACGTACCAACTTACGGTCTGGATCAGCCACAAGATTTGGGATTCTCTTTGCCATTCTCTTGATCGGGGTAGTGTCGATTTATGGCGGAAGGATTTATCTAGATTCCCTAGTCCCCAAAGGCAGCAAGGAATTTGCCAAAGAAACAGCCGAAAACCCCAACGCTCCTGTCGAAGAGGAAGAGACCGGCGTCGAAATCATTACTGGTATTTTCAGCGGCCCCAAACCATCCAAAGAAATGATCGAGTTAAAAACCAAAACCGCTGGTGAAGTTGAGTTTACTTACGATGCAATCGCCGAAATGACCTCGGAAGAGCTGGCAAGTAATATTGAAATTTTAGCAAAACGATTGTCCGAGTTACGAAGCGATCTTCCGCCATCGATTGGCGGTGCCAGCGCGGGGGGGCCGCCACCGGCGACTCCCAAGAATGAAACGGCCGACGACGAAGAGAAGGTTACCGTTCTCTCGCTCGCACTGCCGCTTGAGGTAATGCGTCAGGTAGCTGAGCAGCGAAAGTAAATTCGACCATTTGTCATCACACGTCAATCTACCGACTCCATAATCCGCAGTGATTTCTTAATGTGTTCATTTAGCAACATTTAAAGTATCAAACGCGACGCGGACGGCACGGCTATCTTTGGGAATTCGAACCGAACATACTCGTCGAAACAAACAAACTCGCTATTTTGCTAATCAATTCGACCACGCTTTCGACAGCCCCACTGATTTACTCTGATTTCATTTAACTCCACATTCGGATAAACGAGAATTCGTTCGTCCTATTTTCACAGCGAAAAACCACGGTAAAATTTACGGTATCTCGAGTGGCAATTATTGAATGCCCTCTCAATATCAATCTGTTTTTAAAATCACAGTTGGGTAACTTAATGGCTCACAAATTTTTTCTTGCCTCTGCTTTCTTTCTCTTTGCATTTGGGATCCTTGCTGATTCGAGTCGGGCTCAGACAGATGAATTCCAATTCGACGCCAATGCAAAAGCTACTCCTGCAGTCCCCCCTGAAACCGATGCAGCGCTAGATCTTGAAATTGGTGACCATATTTGCTTGATTGGTAATGCTCTTGGCGAACGCATGCAACACCGCAATCATTGGGAAACTCTTCTGCACCAAATACATGCGGACAAAGAGCTCACGGTCAGGAACCTCTGTTTCCCTGGCGACACGGTTGATTTGCGATTGCGGTCTCTCAACTTCGGTTCACCCGATGTTCATCTTGCCAGATCCCGCGCGAGTGTAATTCTTATGTTCTTTGGTGCCAACGAAGCGTTTGAGGGAAAAGAGGGTGTGGATCAGTTTGGGGAAGAGCTCGACCAACTCGTTCAAAACACAAAAACCAAAATGTACAACTCTTCGGGAATTGGGCCCAAGATCGTCCTAGTTTCACCAACAGCCTTTGAAAACACTGGAGACGTGAACTTACCTGACGGAGCAAAACAGAATGCAAACCTGCGTTTATACACCGCCAAAATCGAATCGGTTGCCAGAAAAAATGGTGTTGGTTTTGCCAATATTTTTGAACCTACGAAATCACTTTTCGAAACGAATGAGAGCCGCCTAACTCTCGATGGAATGCAGCTCAACGACGACGGCTATCAAGCCCTTGCCCCCCTACTCAACAAAGCGCTTTCCGGAAGATCCGGCGCAGACTTTAAGACGAATTCACAGCTAAAAACGGCCATCGCGGATAAGAACTTTCACTGGTGGCATCGCTATCGGGCAGTCAACGGATTCTCCATTTACGGCACACGTGGTCAGGCTGGCTCTGATGGCACCTATAACAACGAAGACGTCATGGAGCGAGAAAGGGCCATTCTTGACCAAATGACGGTCAATCGGGACCAACATTTATGGGCCGTCGCTCAGGGAGCCGAACCCGCTGACAAGATTGACGACAGTAATACACTTCCGTTCATCAATCCGAAGACAAACGTAGGCGGACCGAATGACAAACAAGCAAAAGCCGGAAAGCTTGGCTCCCTTGAATACAGTTCTGCCGAGGAGCAAGTGTCAAAATTTAAACTTGCCGAGGGATTCGAAATCAATGTTTTTGCTACCGAGGAAGACTTTCCGGAGCTTGCAAATCCCGTTGCCCTTAACTTTGACAACAAAGGAAGAATGTGGGTTTCGACCATGCCTTCCTACCCCCACTGGAAACCAAAAACCAAACTGGAAGATAAATTATTAATCCTTACCGATAAAGATTCAGACGGTCGTGCCGATGAGTGCAAGGTTTTTGCCGACGGACTCTATGTCCCGACCGGCTTCGAACTCGGTGAAGGGGGCGCTTTTGTCGCGCAACAGCCCGACATTCTTTTTCTCAAAGACACCGACGGCGATGATGTGGCCGACACCCGAGTTCGCCAGATTGTCGGAATGGGGACTGCAGACTCCCACCACGGCATTGCTGCCTTTGAATGGGGACCAGGCGGCGGTTTGTACTTCGGCGAAGGAACATTTAAGTACTCTCAGGTGGAGAGCCCTTATGGTTTAACTCGTTGCAACGAGGCCGGCATTTGGCGCTATCACCCCAAGACCCACGAGACCGAAGTCCATGCAAATTATGCCTTCGCAAATCCATGGGGACATGTTTTTGACAAATGGGGTCAAAACTTTATCGCTGATGCTTCTGGTGGCCAGCATTACTGGTCGGCGCTGATCTCGGGTAAGACAACTTATCCTGCCAAGCACCCGGGAGGTAATCACTACAAGCGAACCATGAACATTGGCAAGAAGGCAAAAGTACCTGACGCTCCCAAACTACTTAAGAAACGTATTCGCCCAACATCCGGTTGTGAGATTGTCTCAAGTTCAAACTTTCCACCAGAGATGCAGGGGAATTATTTATTCAATAATGTCATCAGTGAAAGAGCGATTTTGAACCACAAAATGGCTGAAGAAGGGTCTGGTTTTTTTGCAACTGAAACCGAACCACTCCTCCAGTGTGAGGATGGCAATTTCCGCCCCGTCGATATCCAGTTCGGACCCGACGGAGCACTTTACATTGTCGACTGGCACAACGCGTTGATCGGACACCTGCAACACAATCTACGCGAACCCAATCGTGACCACAGTCACGGTAGGATTTGGAGAATCACCTATAAAGGTCGCCCGCTCGTCCAGCCTCCCAAAATTGATGGTGCGTCAGTCGCTGATCTGCTCGACCTTCTAAAGCTTCCTGAAGATCGAACCCGTTATCGCGTTCGGAGAGAGCTCGCCGCACGAGAAACCGAATCGGTCATCCCCGAGCTTAAGAAATGGCTCGCAAAGGCCGATGCATCCGACCCAAATCTAGAACACCAAATGCTAGAAGGCCTTTGGGTTTACCAAACACACAACGTAATGAATCAGGAACTACTTGAGCGAATGCTCAAATCAAAGGACTACCACGCTCGGGCGGCGGCTGTTCGGGTTTTATCCTACTGGCACCCCAGAGTTGATAATGCGACTGCTCTTCTGGATGCTGCCATCGGCGACAAATCGGCAATGGTACGCGCGGAAGCGGTTAGGGCAGCGAGTTTTTATCCGCCGGAAGAAGTCGCCGAGTCCGTCTTAAACGTCCTGGAACAAGAAACTGATGAACAGCTCGAATACTTATTAGACGAAACGATGAAAGTTATCGAGGGAACCAACTAACTAATTTCCAGAACCCGACAATCCCTATAGGAAACCCCTTCCTTCAGACTTCCGTTAGGTTTGCAAGGAAGTTTCCAATCTACACATTGAGTAAATCGCGAGGTAGACCGATTGGCGTCAATTAACTTTGACTGGTCAGGTTGCCATCCGCAAAGGCGTTTAACTCAACATTCCTCAATCCAGCCGCCATGCAAAAAAAAACTGTCTCTCTCACGTTGTGCTGCTTCATCATCCTATTTGGTATGACTTCAAGTGCATCCGTTGCGCAAACTCACACGCATTCCCAAACACAACAGGACATAAAGCCTCCCAAAGTCTTCCTGGATAAAAACCCAAGGATTGTCAAATACCAACTTAAACGACTAGATAATGCCCGCCTTCTACTCGTAGAACGCAGCGACGATGACCCTAAATACTTGCTCGTACATCAAGAAATCCTGGGAAGAGAAGGGATCGCGAAAGGTGATCTCGATGATGCCGTTCAAGCAATCGCAAACATAAATGACACCGACCCGGTAACCGAACTACTTGCACTGATCCCCGACTTTGCTTCGGCAGGAGAACTAAAGGGCTCGGCTAAACAATTCGTCAGTCTCTTGCTCGAACAAAAAAATGAAATTCTTAAATCGAAGCAAGGTTCACTTGTTGAAGCAACAGAATCTGACAATCGAATGCTCAACATTGCAGGTTTTGCAGGTTTGTTAACCACCGGCGCGGCTGAGAGATCCTTCGAGCTTGCATCCACAACCCCCAAAAAAATGGCAACGCTGTTAGAAGCCATCCCCTTGATTCCCAGCCAGAAAACCCGCGACTCCCTGAGCACACAAATTTCTGAGCTGCTAAACGACCAACAGCCAATAGGTGTGAGACTTGCTGCTGTAAAAGCTATCAGCAGCATAAACACCGACTTTTCAGAAAATTTCAAGGCAATAGCACCGCTCGTTTCCAACCCGAAACTGCGCGAATCTGCAGTGAGGGTATTACTGAAAAT
>JAALLA010000029.1:0-15872 GCA_011087765.1 Pirellulaceae bacterium | reverse complement strand
CCGACCATTGGGCCTAGCGGGAAACAGTATGTCCCAGACTCAAGCGACGTCCTAATTGGCACGGAAATGGTCGCAGCTGAAAAGCAGTCCCGAATCACATTCAGAGCTCCAAGCGAACCGGGAGAATACCCTTACGTCTGCACTTTCCCGGGGCACTGGATGCGGATGTACGGAGTCATGGTTGTTGTCGACAACCTTGGTGAATTCCAGCGGAATCCAATTGAGCCAAAAGATCCGGTTGGCTCCAATCGCCCCTTGGTGCGTGCCTGGAAGATCGAAGACCTTAACAATAAAATTGAAATGGGACTCCGTGGACGAACTTTTGAGATTGGTAAGAAAATCTTCAACGAAGCCACTTGTGCCCAATGCCATCAAGTTGGACAGGAAGGCAAAGCCGTTGGCCCAAATTTGACCGACCTTTGGTCACGCTGGAAGGGTGATGCAGCGGGTGTCCTCAGAGAGGTTATTGAACCCTCCCACAAAATTGAGCCAAAGTACATCGTTCGCAAAATCATCACGCTCGATGGAGATGTGGTTTCCGGAATTGTGACGGCAGAAGACAAAGACACAATTTCGATCCTACCCAATCCAGAATCTCCCGAACCAACTGTCATCGCACAAGATGACATTGACGACATGATAAAGTCATCCGTGAGTATCATGCCGAAAGGCCTGATGGACCGGTTCACCGAAGACGAAATTTTTGAATTACTTTCTTACCTAAGAAGCATCGATTCGGCAAAATAATTGAAAAATGGCTGACCGAGATTTTCAACTACCGCCGCGTAAAATTAAAAAAAATCGTCAGCAGAAATTGAAGTCTTCGAAAGATCCCGCTGATTCAAGACGCGAACACTCAGCATCATCGTTTGTTCTCGATCGGTTTCTGCCACCGCACCATGCCCCCTCGTTGAACTTGCACACGTAGTTCATTCGCCATTTCCTGATACTTGTGCTTGTTCGCCATTTTCTTGTCATCCGCCTCAAGTGGGTCAGCTGATAAATTATAAAGCTCTTGAGGTTCAAAAGGACTATTCTGAAGCAATTTCCATTCACCTCGAATCATCGCATTTGCGATTAACCCCCCATAACGCAAACCACCCTCTCGGCGGTGAAAAAAGAGATCGCGTTTAGCGAGCGCATTGGTGTCTTGTTTTAGCAAAGACAGCAGACTCACTCCGTCGATCGGAAAGTCAACGTCTACACCAGCAGCCTCACAAACCGTTGGAAAGAGGTCCATCGTGAGCATACGTTCCGATGATTTCGAATTCTCTTCTATTTCCCCAGGCCACGCAAAACAAGTTGGAACCCGCAAACCACCTTCATACATACTCTGCTTGCCATCTCGCAATGCTCCATTATTCGCTCCGACATTCAATTGACCGCCGTTATCTGAAGTGAAAACAACAAGAGTGTTACGGTCCAAACCCGTTTCTCGTAATGTAGTCATGACGCGACCAATTCCAGCATCCATGTGCTCTATTAAGGCAACGAGCTTGGCTCGCTTGTCGTCGATATTGGACTCCCTCTGTTTGACCTTTTGATACCAAGCTTCTGGTGGCTGAATGGGAGTGTGCGGCGCGTTATAGGTCAGACAAAGAAAAAATGGCGACGACTCACCTACTCGTGATTTTAAATAATCGCACGACCAATCCGTAAAAAGATCGGTTGCATGGCCTTTCACATCAATTACTTGATTATTGAGGTGCATGTATTCAATATTGTGGCGCTGATGCTGGTAGTAGTCATCCATCATGTCGGCTAAAAACCCGTGAAACAAATCAAATCCTCGGTCGACTGGACGGTTGGGGGCCTCGAGCCCGAGGTGCCACTTACCTATCAATGCGGTGTGGTACCCAGCCGTTTTCATGACCTTTGGCAACAAAATAGAATCGGGATCTAAATAACCCCAGCTATTTTTGGGGAACGTGCGAATCACCCCAGGAACGCCGACTAGTTCGGGATACCGACCGGTCATCAGCGAAGCGCGTGACGGCGAACAGACAGGACAATTTGCATAGGCAAAATCAAACCTCATCCCCGATTTAAAGAGCGCATCAATATGCGGAGACTGCAAATCCTCTGCGCCGGTACAACTTAGGTCTCCATTCCCAAGGTCATCCGCCATTATCACAATTACATTTGGTTTTCCCCGCAATTCGCTTCCCTGTAAACCACCGGGTTGAATTGCCAAAAACACCGCGACGCTTAAATACCAACTGACTCTTCCCATCGAAATCACCTCTGTTTGACTCACTTGCAGGCATCAAATCCAAATCTAAACGATGCAACTCGGCTCGACTACCATTTAAAATTCACTCAATTTTTAGCCTGATATCTAGATTGTATCACTGGGAGAGACAGTTCATCTACCCACGCGAACAGGCTGACTATTCTCTGTTAATGATCTCATTGGGGTCTCACCCCCGTTTTCCTATTTATTTTAATTGGGTTAAGCTAGGGTTTAAACCCAACGAAACTCATGCAAGAGCGCGGAATGCAAGACCAGCTAAAACTTACCGCCGCCTGTGCATTCGGACTCGAGGCGATTGTTAAGCGGGAATTAATTGCTCTGGGCTATTCTCCGAGCATCTCGCAACCTGGCCGGGTTGATTTTGCAGGCGATTGGTCCGCCATCTGCCGCAGCAATCTTTGGTTGCGGACAGCTGACCGGGTCTTGATTGAAGTCCAAAAATTTGATGCCCCAGATTTCGATGCATTATTTGAGACGGTTAAGGATTTTGATTGGAGTCAGTTTATTCCAGCAGACGCGGCGTTTCCAGTTATCGGCCGATCCCGGCTTTCCCAACTAACAAGCGTTCCTGCGGTACAACGAAGTGTAAAACGTGCGATTGTCGAAAGCCTGCTGCACTACCACGATGTCAATTCCCTGCCCGAATCAGGAGCAGAATACAAGGTTGAAGTTGCACTACTAAACGACGTGGCGACCCTCACGATTGACACGACGGGACCCAGCCTTCACAAGCGAGGTTATCGAAAATTAGTCGCCGAGGCACCCTTAAAGGAAACACTGTCGGCAGCTTTAGTCTCCCTCAGCGTGTGGAATCCTGAACGTCCTCTAATTGATCCATTTTGTGGTTCTGGAACAATCGCAATTGAAGCCGCACTCCAAGGGCTCAACATCGCACCGGGAATCAATCGCTCTTTTACGGCAAAAAACTGGAGTATTATTCCCAAGGAATTATGGAGTCAGTCCGTCGAGGAAGCAAAAGACCTCGAGCAAAAAGACCTTCGATTCCAAATCATGGGAACGGACCGGGATAAGGAAGTATTGAGTCTTGCACGTTACCACAGCCAACAGGCGGGAGTTGCGAATTACGTTCATTTTCAAAATCGTGACTTCGGAGAATTGACTAGCAAACACGAGTATGGCTGCATCATCACCAATCCACCCTACGGGGAGCGACTCGAGGATCAAGAACGTTTGCTCGGGTTGTACAGAAGTATCCCCGGCATCATGCAACGCCTTCCGACTTGGTCATTATTTCTCATCACGAACATGCCGAAATTCGAAGCAATCATTCAAAAATCAGCGACGCGGCGACGCAAATTATTTAACGGTCGCCTCGAGTGCACTTACTATCAATTCCTTGGTCCTCGCCCACCCCGCGGGTACAAACCCCAGGAGAATACTTCGACACTGCAACCACACGATGTCGATTCCGATTTGATTGCGAACACCGAGAGTGCGACGCATCCGCGGCCGCCAACTCAAACGAAAAACTCAACATCACCCGATCAAGGCCAACTTTCCGAATCTGTCCCGACTTCCGACAAAACTCCCGCTGCCTTTCCCAGCGAATCACCGCAACCTTCCAATCCATCGATTCTACCGTTGTTTGGCGGCCTGCATCCAAAAGACCGGGAACAAGCCGAACTGCTGGCAAGTCGCCTTAAAAAAAGAGCGAAACATTTACGGCGCTGGCCCACAAAAAGAAACATCACCTGTTTTCGAATTTACGAACGCGACATCCCGGAAATCCCATTGGTCATCGATCGCTACGAGGACCACTTACACATTACAGAGTATGACCGTCCACACGAACGGGACCTCGCCCGACACGGGGCATGGCTTGAACTTATGAAAGCCACTGCCGCTGAGACGCTTGAAATCCCTCTTTCACAGACGCACCTAAAAAAACGACGGCGGTCCAACACCTTCCAGCAATATGAGAAAATTGACTCTTCAGGCAAGCTAATTACCGTTCATGAAGGCGGATTAAAATTTGCAGTCAACCTGATCGACTACGTTGACACCGGTCTCTTTCTTGACCATCGAGCAACACGAAAAATGGTCCAGGCTGAATCTTCTGGAAAAGATTTTTTAAACTTGTTTGCTTACACGGGTTCTTTTTCAGTCTATGCCATCAAAGGGGGGGCTACGCGTGCCACCACTGTTGATCTTTCCAAAAACTATCTCGATTGGGCAAAACGAAACTTTCAATTGAATGGAATCGATCCTCTTCAGCACCAATTTGTTGCAGACGATTCCATCAACTTCCTCGATACCGCCGTTGAAGATAAACGTAAACGGTTCGACCTCGCCATCGTTGATCCCCCCACCTTCTCTAATAGTAAACAAACCGAATTGGATTGGGATGTTCAGGAACGCCATTGCGAATTGCTCGAAAAGGTACACGCCGTCATGAGGCTTGGAGGAGTCGTTTACTTTTCAACCAATTTTCGCAGGTTTAAATTTGATGAGAATTACTTAGGCGATCTCTTTGAAATCCGCGAAATCACCAAACAGACCATTCCCGAAGATTTCAGAAACCGACGAATCCATCGCTGCTGGCGATTAGTCGTTAAATGGTAAGGGTTTTTAGCTTGCCAAAATATCTTTGCGTGGCGGTTGAGCTTGTTTTTTATTATTTCGGCACCCTCATTCACCCGGTTCCGCCAAAATAACAAATTAGCGGGTGAAAAAGTGCGACCGAGTACGGTACTGCAGAACACTGAAAGAGGTTTTCAGGAAAGAAGTTGAATCTACTTTTCATATTCGAGCAGGCCCTCTCGACGAAACTAAATAAGTCTCATTAAACTAACGTAAAACAGAAGTGGATCTTCCGCAAAAAACTGTGCTGCCATCACGCACTCATAATCAATTGGAATCAGGATTATCATGACCGAGAATACCCCATCCCTCGAATCCGCCAGCGATGAATCAGTGAAACAGAAACCAAGGTCCTCAAGAAAGCTTTTTGCTTTTTTAATATTGTTGTGCGTAGTAATGGGGGTGATTACATTAAGAGTCAACTCACAGCGAAGCACGAAGAAATGGGCAGAAGACCTTGGCGGAAGTGTGGTTTATCACATCGAACGCGGAGAGAAAAACCAATTTCTTAGCCCAGAGGAGATGAAGGCGAAACCGGGTGGTTTTATGCTGAACGTCGTCGGTATTGATTATGTTTCGGCGATTAAGGAAATCAATCTCCCAGAGGCTGAGATCACTGACATCGAACCTCTCTCCAAGCTTTCCGATTTGGAACTGGTACGGATTTTGCCAAACAAAATCACTACGCTACTGCCACTTTCCAAATCCAACACTTTGAAGCGGCTGGAGATTTCAGACAATCCAGTTTCTGATTTGAGCCCAATTGCTTTGAACAACGGCCTGAGAATTTTTCAACTCAATGGGACAGACGTTGAGAATATCGATTGCTTTTCTGACTTTCAAGAATTAGTAAAAGTCGACCTAATGAATACCAAGATTAAAGACCTGACGCCCATCAAGGATCTCTCCAAAATCGAAAAACTCCAAGTAACCAATGCTGTGTTGTTGAATTTATTACCGTTGGAAAATTTAACTAACCTCAAGAGGCTTTCACTTGCGGGTTGTTCTCTGGCAGACAACGAAGAATTTTCAACAGCACTCGGCTCGATCAGCAATTTAGAAATCGAAAGCCTGGATCTTTCCGGAACCAAATTAACTGATCTCAGCGCTCTTTCGAAATTAACGAAACTTGAAACCTTAAAACTGGACAACTCCACTGCAACGGACATCACCCCGCTCGCAAAGCTGTCATCGCTGAAATCACTCACGACTTGGGACTCCAACATCAGCGACGAAGCCGTCGCCCATCTAAAAACTCAAAATCCTAGCCTCTTAGTCATTACCGAAGAACCCCGTTATTCACGCTAGTCTTTCATTTAGACCTGGTTCGCTTATCGGGACCGGTCAGGCTTCAAAGCCAGCGCTGGAGTCCTGTTTAAACTGGCGTTCCAACCGCTGAGCCTGCCGAACAACGTCCTCCCAGGGACTGCGGTACTCTACGGGATCAGGCCGGCCGTATTTTTGAAATGCTAAAATTCTTTCTACATCCGAACCGGTCAGTCCGTGAGACCGGCCAGATTTATCCGGCTGATAACTGGTGCACGTATTTCTGAATATCGTGTCGAAGTCCAAGCCAAGTTTATCGATTGAATGCCCAGCGTCCTCAAGAATATCAGCTTTGTCCATATTTAGATAAGGAAGATTGAGAAACACTTTTTCCGAATCCCAATTTCCAATTGAAAAAGCATTAAAGATTGCCTCGTAAAATTCGGGGCGACAATCTGGGTAGATTGCATGATCACCACTGTGCACACCCAATGAAAAATCGACTTCGGAATCCTCTTGGATGGCAATGGACAAGGCATAGCCATAGGCAATCGATGAAAAGATTGCGTTGCGATTAGGAACAACCGTTTGCTTCATATTCTCTTGCTCATAGTGTCCGGTCGGCACCGTCCAATTCGCATCGGTCAGGGCTGAATGAAACAGCGAGCCAAGCTTAGACATATCTAAAATCTGAGAATCAATCTCGATTCCGTTATTTCGCAAATACTCCACGTTTTGTTTTAACCGGGCCAATTCGATTCTGTGTTTTTGACCATAATCGAAACTCAGTCCATATACTTTTCGGCCTTCGGCAAGCAACCGAACCAACAAAGCTGTTGAGTCCATCCCACCGCTCAAGCACACTACCGCTCTTCGCTTCTTTGTCATTGAAATATTACTCGGTCCAAGTTAGGAGAATCAAAGCTCTAAAAATCGTGCGAACTCTACCAAAGGCCGCATTCACACCGAAGTATTACACTTTCAGTTTGAAAGCCAACCGGTTAAACCAAAATTTATCCGGCTATCGTTATCCTTTAAAAAGATGCTGAATAGCCCAAATTATTACCTATTTCCCATTTCGCTGGCAAAAATTTGACGAATTCCCTCTCTATTGGGTGAGGTGCTTGGCGAGCACGTTATCCCAATGGATAATCTGAGAACCAAGATAAATTACAACCCAAGTAAAACACCACACCCTCTAGAACCATGGCTCGAAACGAACAACTCATCCGACAACACAAGATTCTGCAAATTCTCGAGCGCGTAAGGTATGGCAAGACCCTGCAAGAACTTCAGGCCGACATCGTCGAAGAACTCGGTCTCAAGTCACTTCACACCCGCACGCTTCGCCGTGACCTCGAGGCACTTCAACTGGCAGGCATCGATGTCGACGTTCACGACTCCGGCCGCGGCAAAGTATGGAAACTCGGGCCGCGGGCAAAATCCACTACGAAAATTAGTTTCTCTGCAACGGAACTCATCGCGCTTTCGATGGGCCGTCAATTAATGCACCCGCTCGCGGGTACTCCGTTCTGGATGGGAATCGAGTCATTCTGGAATAAAGTTAAAGAAGAAATCCCAAGCTCTGTTCTCACACACTACGAAAAATTTCGCAAGACGCTTCGTGTTTTAGGAGTTCCAGCGAAATCTTACGAGAAACAGCATGGCATCATTAAAACTCTGAACCGGGGCGTGATGGAGCATCGTGTCGTTGAGATCACCTACCAAACACCGGGGAATGCGCCCAAGGTTCGTAGAATCGAGCCCTACACGGTCGCACTCTTTCAATCGAGTCTCTATATCATTGCTGCCGCTAATGAAATCGAAGATCCTGAAACGCGCGTCAGAACATGGAAACTTGATCGCTTCCATAAAGCAACCATTCTTGATGAATGGTTCAAAGAACCTGCTGATCTTGATCTCGACGAGTTTATCGGGAACACCATGCAAATGTTCGTGCGCCGGGGAAAAGTCGCGAACTATAAAATCAAAGTTGCCGCAGACGCTGCCGCCTGGGTCACTGAAGACCCGTTGCATGCAGAACAAAAAATCAAACCACTAAAAGACGGCAGTATTGAACTTACGGTTCCTGCCGTTCACGACCTCGAAATCATTCCCCGAGTATTATGCATGGGGAGCAGCGCGGAAATTATCGCGCCCAAAGCAGCAAGACGTTTGATGGGCGAGATCGTAAAAGAAATGGCAGGCAAATACGATGACTGACCCAACCTCTACCGATCGATCGCAAACGTCCGATCAATATCGAAAAGGCTCTATTTCCGGAAACGGAAGACTGGCAAAGTTGAGAACTTTTTCATTACTCGGAATCGATGCGATTGAGGTAGAGGTGGAAGTCGATGTTTCTCCCGGTGCGATCCCAAAAACCATTTTAGTCGGGCTTCCCGAAGCCGCGGTCCGGGAAAGTACCCACCGTTGCGAACGAGCAATTGTCAATTCAGGGTTCGTCCGCCCGGTTGATCGAATTGTCATTAACTTAGCGCCGGCTGATTTGCCCAAACAAGCTTCTACGTTCGATCTCCCAATCTCACTAGGCATCCTTCTTGGCAGCGGACAGTTTCAGTCTGATCTCGTAAACGATTATGTCGTAGTTGGCGAGCTCGCCCTCGAAGGCCGTACCCGCCCCGCCAAAGGCATTCTCTCGATGGCGATCGCCGCAAAAAAAGCGGGGTTTCGTGGGATTGTTGTCCCCCAACAGAACGCCACCGAAGCGTCTGTTGTCGAAGGGATCGATGTGATTGCCGTCGATAGTCTTACGCAAACCGTAGGGTTCTTTTCCGGGCAGCTTGAACTCGAGCCCGTCCCTTGCCCCATTAACCAGTTGTTCGAAAATTTCTCGAATTACCAACTCGATTTCTCAGACGTTCGCGGGCAAGAAATGGCCAAGCGTGCGGTAATGGTGGCTGCCGCCGGAGCTCACAACCTGCTCATGCTCGGCCCCCCCGGATCGGGAAAGACCATGTTTGCTAAGCGCATCCCCACTGTACTCCCACGACTCTCTCCTGAAGAGTCAATTGAAACCACTCGGATTTACAGTTCTTGTGGCAGGCTTGAGCCCGGCCAGTCTCTGTTAACAACCCGACCATTTCGATCCCCGCACCATACAATCAGTGAAGCTGGACTTGTCGGTGGTGGAAGCACTCCAATGCCGGGCGAGATCTCTATGGCTCACAACGGGGTTCTGTTTTTAGACGAGCTTCCAGAGTTTAACAGAAGAACCCTCGAAGTTTTGCGACAACCCCTTGAAGATTCCTTAGTTACGATCTCCAGAGCTCAGCGTTCAACGACTTTCCCAAGTGATTTCATGATGGTTGCAGCACTTAATCCTTGTCCTTGCGGCTACCGCAATGATCCGCGGCGTGACTGTCACTGCTCCTCTCCGCAAATTGAGAAATACATGGGGAAAATTTCCGGGCCATTGCTGGACCGGATTGACATCCATGTCGAAGTCCCCGCAGCTGAATTCAAAGAACTTTCTTCCACCCGAGCTGGAACCTCTAGCTTCGAAATACGCGAAGGCGTTGAAAATGCTCGAAAAGCTCAATATGAGAGGTTCGCAGGTTTTCAAACCAACTACAACGCTCAGATGTCCAGTAATCAGATCAGACAATTCTGTCCGCTGAATCAAGATTGTATTAAGATCCTCAAGATCACTGTCAATGACCTGGGGCTTTCAGCCCGCGCACACGATAAAGTCCTGCGGCTCTCCCGCACCATCGCCGACCTCGAGGCCTCAACCGAAATCCAAACCCATCACCTGACAGAGGCGATTAATTACCGCATGCTGGATCGAGATGTCTGGACATAACCGCTTATCGATGGTTCGATTGCTAAGATTTAATTTTTCATAACTCACTCAGATAGTCTTCCCCACAATTAATCCGACTCAGCCCATGTTCTAGCATTCATTTGGTTTTAAAAATAAACTCAGTGGCACAAGATTGAATAATAAATCGCATTAAAACACGTGGACTTTGATTTACTGAACGTTAAATCGAATTCCATTGCGTCGACTTAAAAATGCGATTGAAAGGAATCAAACCGATGGCTTCCGCCAACTCAACACCCCAATCAAAACCGAACGATTCAGGCAATAGCTACTCAAGTACAAATTCAGTCCAAGGGAAACAGAAACCGGCAGCCAAGAACCGACTTTTGAATCGAGGGATGAGCTCTTTACTCTGCGTCTCCTTTTTAGGTGCTGCGAACGACAACATCCTCAAGCAAATTCTAACTTTAATGGTCGTTGTTGGAGGTGTTTGGGTAAATGCACTCGGCAATGGCACGCAAAGCTTCATCGCCCTGGTTCTCGCAATTCCGTTCATACTACTCTCCGGGTTTGCCGGACAGCTTGCAGACAAATACAGCAAAGCCACCGTTATCACCTGGGTGAAAATTGCGGAAATCCCAATCGCAGCTCTCGCCGCTATTGGATTATTGTTGGGAAATTTTTGGATCTCCATTTTCGCTCTATTACTTTTCGCAATCCAAAGTTCATTTTTGGGACCTGCAAAATTTGGCATTATCCCAGAGCTTGTTCCAGCTAAAAAACTGAGTCAGGCAAATGGGTTAATGCTCGCCTTAACCAACGTTGGCGTCATTCTTGGCTCCGTTCTCGCAGGCCCATTGGCTGATATGTATTATCCAACAGAAACGCAGGCTCTGACCTCTACGATTAAAGGGGCAGCTTCCGAAGATGAGCCAACCACATCTGATGAACCCTCCGAAGGTGAGATTGTTTTTGTTCCACATTCGGTAAAATCGCCAAGAAAATCACCCGCTGGATTAACGCTGATCACGATCGCAATCCTTGGATTAGCTGCGGTATTATGGCTACCAAAACTAAAGCCGGCCTCACCCAATCGCAAGTTATCGCTGGACATATTTAGCAGTCATCGCGAGACGTTTAGGAATGCTGATAAAACGCTTTTGGTTGTCCTAACGTCGTGGTCCGGTTTTTATTTAGTGGCAAGCCTGGCGTTGCTGCTATTGCCCGAATTCCGCTCTCCACTCGGTGTCGATAACACAAAGATGAGTCTCATTGTCGGCCTCCTAGGCGTGTCGATCGCCATAGGTAGTTGCTGCGCCGGTTTTCTGTCGAGAGATAAAATTCGGCCCTATTTTTCACTTGCCGGCGCGACAGGAATGACGGTCGCATTTTTCTTAATGGGCTTACTGCCAATCAACTATTTAGGACTTGCCACACTTGTATTTTTGATAGGATTTTTTGCTGGTTTTTATATCGTTCCACTTCAATCATTATTGCAATATCTCGCCCCGGAAGACGAACGGGGGAGATTTTTTGGGACGGCCAACGCACTATCGTTTACCTTCATCTCGCTTGGAGCGATCATTTTCCTAGTGTTAAGCTTCTACGGACTTACACCCGCCCATGTAGCTTTATTCTGCGGCGGATTCTCGCTCATTGGCACGATCGTGGGAGGCACCGCAATGAAGCAAATCCTCAAAGCACGAGACGCGCATGGACAAGTTAACTCAGATAGCTAAAGCGAAGGTCAAACGGGCCAATTCGACTCAATGCGGTTGAGCGCTTCGTCAAGAATATCTCGCGTTGTCGCCAGCGATAGTCGAATATGGCCAATCGCGCCTGGACCAAACCAACGCTCGCTCCCCGGGACGACCGCCACCTTTGCATATTGCCTTAAATGTTCTGACAACGCTTCAGCACTCCAGCCGGTTTTTGAGATATCTGGAAAAAGGACGAAAGTAGCATCGGGTTTTGAAATCGAAACACCAGCCAGTCTTGCCAGTCGTTCGCAAGCAAAATCTCTCTGCGATTGAAGGTGAGTAACAAATTCAGCAAGCCACTGAGAACAACGGTTCCACGCTGCAATCGCAGCGATCTGGGATAGTGTTGCTGCGCCGAAACTTGTGTACAAGGCACCGCTTTTTTCGAGGAAATTTTCCACGTGACTTGAGTCTGGCAGAGCGATAAAGCCAATTCTCGCACCAGCCAACCCAAATGACTTGCTTGTCCCCTGAAGCAACAGCGTCCGCTCTGCTGAACCATCAATCGACAACATTGAAACATGGCGACTAGGTTGGAACACAATATCCGACCATATCTCGTCTGCTAAAATCCAAAGATCATATTTTTGGGCGAGCCCTAAAATTCTGCGCAATTCAGGTTCCGTAAAATTTCGACCCAGTGGATTGTGCGGTTGGCAAAGTCCAATCATCTTCGTCCGCGGGTTTATCAGACTCTCAAACAAATCCCAGTCAATTTCATCGGAAGCAGTTATTTTAAAACGAGCAGTTTTGGCTCCGGCTTTGTCTGCACCATGCGAAAACAAAAAATCGACCGGGTCAAAAATCAACATCTCATCCCCTGCCTCAAGATAGGCTCTTGCCAGAGCAACCATTCCCGATGCTGCAGAATCGATTGCGACGATACGGTTGGCTGAAAGGTCGATACCGTCTCGAGCACTAAAACGACTTGCCGCGGCCTCTCTAAATTCTGGCAAACCGGCAGGAGGCCCGTAAGAAAGATAGCCCCCTTTAAGATACTCCTTCAATGAATCTTGGACCGCCTCAGGAATTGGGAAATCTGGATCAGCCGCGGTCAGCGGAATCGTGCCCTCGGGCAATTCGGCCCATCTTTGGTTATAAGCTCTCTGCCTCAATTCCTGCTGATTGATCTCTGTAGGACAAAATCTATTTTTTGAAAAATTACTCATGCGGCAGCCAAACTAGTAGAGCGGGGCAGGGCAGTCATCCTACCCGAAAGGAATTCTTGTTCAAGCATTCGTCCCGCTTCCAAATGTTGGTTCGCCGCAGCTAAACTCTTCAACCAAAACTGATCCAATGCATCCTCTATTCGTGAATGTTGGTGAAGCCCTCGCCCAAGATTTACAGCATCAACCAACGCCGCGTTGGCTCCCTGACTGGTGAAAGGCAGACAAGGATGAGCCGCATCCCCAACCAGGAGAACATTTCCTCGGATCATTTTCTTCAATTTAACTGCATCGCACGTTCTCCAACGATGCGTTACTTTCGAGTTGCGAATGCGAGTGCCAATGGCCTGTGGCAACTTAGCCAACACGGTTTCTAATAATTCCTGATCGGATTGCTCTGCCCGGCACCACCTCTGATGATCAAACTGTACCCACACCACCTCTTGCCCGGGCCCCGCCGGCGCTATCCCCGCCGCCAAACCAAACTCGGGTAAGTGAATCTTACGGACAACCTCTTGCGATAAAAAACGACTTCCATTCTCAGGAAGTAAAGCGACAAATTCCTGAACTCGTCCCATGCGGATTTCGAAACCTGGCGCGACAAATTGACGAACGACAGAGTGCACTCCGTCGGCCCCAACAATGAGGTCCGCCCGTCGTACGCTCCCATCTTCAAATCTGATGAATGAACCTAAATCATCATGCTCAACTCCTGCCACCAGAGAGTAATGAAACAGTTTGATTTCGTCTGTGCTTATCAATGCTTCAACTAACGCGTTACGAGGCAAGCAAACACAGTCCACCAGCGTTTCACTGTTATTGGAGCCCGCGACCCTCGTCTTTGCGACGTTAATTTTTGAGCCGTGTCTTAACAGATCACCTTTCAAACCCATTGCTTCTAGTGCGCTCAGCCCATTTTCCATCAACAGCAAAGCATGACCTTTGGATGCAGTTGCAGAAGATTTCTCGTGCAACTCGACCCGCCACCCACTTTCGTTCAAAACCCTTGCTGCTGCCCAACCCGCCACGCCTCCACCAATCACAACGGCTGTCTTTGAGTCTGAGCTTTCATCAGAGAAAGGAACCCGAGAGTCGGTCCCCCATCGCTTCGTTGGTTTTAGTCGGATCATGGAATTTGGCCTTGAGGAGTGGGAGGGGAAACTTGGGGAAGGACTTCTATGGCAAAACTTGTCTTGATCAACCAAATGCAATAGCCATGCCAATTTCGCGAGATTCAATAACTGGGCGAAAATTAGCTGCTTTTCCCTGACAAATAGGTCAATTCGAGGGTATTCGCGCTTCGCAAACCTCTTTTGGAAGTCTCAATTTGTGACAAGCTAACTTAAAATGAGACAACCACAGCGAAGTATTCAGTACCTCGAGAAGCTATATTGATTGACACCTTGCTTGAATCGCAGGCCTGAATATGCCGAGTGAAATTGCCCGATTAGCGAACTACCCTTCATGAAAAATCGACTCGATCAGTTTTGCAGTCATTCACATTGTCAGCTGACTAATTTTAAAACCCAATTTAACTACCGACGATTTTGGCATCTGTCATTTTCCCTTTTAGTAGGTTTTAAGGTGTTTTCGCTGGCGCTTTTGGCAACGCCCTGCAACGCCCAACAACCCAACATTCTCTTCATCGCAGTCGATGATCTCAATGATTATATTTCACCTCTGAGCAACCACCCCGGAGTCATTACCCCTGGCTTTGAAAGGCTTGCCCGTCGCTCAACTGTTTTTACCAACGCGCACTGTGCGGCACCGGCATGCCATCCCTCGCGGGTCGCAGTAATGACTGGAGTCCATCCTTCAAAATCTGGCATCTACAGAAATCTTTTTGGTGCTCATGGCCCTCGTTGGCGTGATGAATCTCCCGAATTGAAGAACGCCGTCGTCCTATCACAGCACTTCAGAAACAATGGCTATCATGCCGTGGGGGGTGGAAAAATATTTCACACCCTCCAATGGACGCCCGGAGACTCTCAAAACGACCCGGAGGCGTGGGATGACTACCGAGGCGATCCCCTAGACCCCATCTCAAAAGACTGGCCCCGTCCAAATTTCCGTCAACATCAAAACGACGGCTTTCATGGCAAACGACCATTAAGTAATCATTTGTTTGGCGCCGCGATCATCGATAACGCTCAGGAACAAAACTATGGTGATCACCTAGTTGCAGATTGGGCAATCGAGCAACTAAACCAAAATCATGACAAACCCCTATTTCTTGCCGTTGGATTGTTTCGCCCCCATATTCCCTGGGAAGTTCCTAAACGTTGGTTCGACCTTTATCCGGTAGAGACTGTCCAACTTCCAAAATACCAACGAGGAGACCTCAAGGACGCTCACGACCATGGACGAAGACATTGGCACAAATGGGTTGAAGACAACAATCAATGGCGCAAACTGATGCAGGGCTATCTTGCGAGTATCAGCTATGTTGACCACCAGGTGAATCGCATCCTCGATGGACTTAATAATTCGCCCAAAGCGGATAACACAATTATTGTCCTCTGGTCAGATCATGGGTTTCACATCGGCGAAAAAGAGAATTGGGAAAAATTTGCCCTTTGGAATCAAACCACCCGAGTCCCTTTGTTTGTTTCCCTGCCTAACCAATTTGAAGAAAATGGATTTCCAAATCACGCTCGCACAAATCAACCCGTCACTTTGACCGACCTGTATCCTACACTTTGCGAGCTCGCCCAAATTCCGACTCCCGAGCAATGCAGTGGCCTTTCATTTTTGGATCAATTGCGAAACCCCGACGCGGCAAGAATTCAACCAGCCTTGACCTCATTTTTCTTTCATCGAGAGAACGCGGCCTCCCATGCAATCTCGGGAACACGATTTCGTTATCTGAAGTATGGGAATAAATTCGAGGAACTCTACGATCTAGAAAATGACCCGAACGAATTTATAAACGAAATCGACAACCCGAATTTTTCTCGAATCAAAAACAAACTTAGAAATTCGATTCCCTCCCATCCAGCGGACAACCGCACTGTACCGACCGATTCTGAATTTCACCG
>JAALLA010000257.1 GCA_011087765.1 Pirellulaceae bacterium | reverse complement strand
TTGACTTTTTAGAGTTAATCGAATTAAAAAACGACTAGCCCAAATAGCAAACCCGGAATCGCTACACACAGGTACGATCGACCCAAACGACTGGCATTTTCCCTACAACAATCTCGGATTCGATCGCTACCTTCATCGCTTGAACGCACCTCACTTTAAAAACATGAACGATTGCAAAATAACCTCTTTTTCGAGCATTTTTCCAACCGACAGGTCACCTCCAGCGTAGTAGATTAAGAAGTAGAAATTATGGGCAACCAACCCCGTTCGTTGCAAATAAAAAGATACCGCCGCTAGGCGTTGTCAGAATTGTTTCCGGTTGTTGACGGTTCAGCTCCCTCCAGAAAATTGAGCGAATTGATTTCCGCTCGATCCCACCTCCCACCGACGAAACCACAGCCATGTCCCAACCTTGCCGTTACGAAGAATTCACCATGAAGAACTTTTTGACTTACCTCACAGCCTTTGCTTTGTCGCTTGCTTTTTGCGCAACCGGATTCGCTCAAGTTCAAGGACGGTTCGCGCCCGAGGCTGGCAAAGTGCTCATTTTTGCCGGGCAAGACAATGCCTCAGTTGGGGGAACCTCGGAGTATAGGAATGGTTATGTAGACAACATTGGTGTTCCAGCGGGTATTACACACTACGTTTATTTTTCCGAGGGCTGGACCAATGATTTTGGCAAGACATTTGCCAAAGGGCGGGTGGCTGGCCTGAATACAGAAACCGAGTGGGCGTCCGGCCCAATGAATCAGAAGGCGTATCTAGACTCCCCGCTTCTTGATCGTTGTATTATGCACGTCTCGATTGCGATGGAAGGGAATTGCGAAGATAAAGTTGCCGACGGTTCGTTTGACCATCTCATTGCGGAATTCGTGCAGTTCATTGCCGACCACCCGGAACATCCATTTTTGATTCGTATCGGATATGAATTCGACGGCAGTTGGAACGACTATGATCCGGAGAATTTCAAAAAAGCATTTCGCCGGATCGTCGATGCTTTAAGAAAAAAAAATCTCTCAAACTACGCTACCGTTTTTGCTTCCTCCAGCAGTGTGAAGCCCGGGCAATTCGAAGAATATGATCCCGGTGCGAATTACTACGATTGGATTGGCTACTCCTGGTGGGGTGGTGATAAAGATGCCCTGCCTGCGCTCGAATTTGCGCGACGGGTCAAAAAACCTGTGTTTATTGCCGAGGCAACTCCGCGAGGAATTTTCTTTGACAAAGAAGACCCTGAAAAAATCTGGAACACCTGGTTCAAAAAATTCTTCGAACATATCGAACAAAACAAAGATGTGATTCGAGCGGCATCTTACATCAATGCAGATTGGGACGCTCAGGAGATGTGGACTGACTGGGGGCAAACGCGAATGGAATCTGCCCCCCTCATTAAACAACGCTGGTTAAACAAGATGGCCGAACCGGGCTTTCTTAACGCCAGCGACAAACCCTTTGAGCACATCGGTTTTCCCAGTGAAGATGCTGGACCGGTCGCCTACCGTTACGCTTTTCAAAATCCAGCAATTCCAACCAACGAACGTGTTGAAGATCTACTCAGCCGAATGACGCTGGAAGAGAAAGTTGCCCAACTCCAAGGTTGGTGGAACCATGATGAGCGGAAAATGCGCCAAGAAGGCAAGATCTTCACCAAAGAGTTTTACGCAGATATTGCGCCTCTTGGGATTGGAGAAATTGGCCCCGTCAACCTCTCAATCGAAGAAGATATCAAGCAGCATAATATCATCCAGGACTATTTCCTCAACGATACCCGTTTAGGGATTCCAGCCTTGCGACACGGAGAGGCTGCCCACGGATTGATGCGACTGGAAGCTTCCTCGTTTCCGGCGGCCATCAGTTTAGGCTGTTCATGGAACGAAGAACTTGTCGAACAAGTTTATGATCACGCCGGTAGAGAGGCTCGCTCCCGAGGCATCTTCCATGTCCTTTCTCCAATTGTCGATGTAACACGGGACCTCCGCTGGGGTCGTGTCGACGAAACTCTTGGTGAGGACCCGTTCTTAGTCTCACGACTCGGGGCCGCAATGGTGCGAGGAATCCAGGGTTCAGACGATGGCAAAATCGCGCCAACGCACGCAGCAGCAACTCTGAAACACTTTGCCGGGTATGCGGCTGCAGAAGGTGGACGAAACCGCGCACCCTACCCTGGTGGAAAACGAAATCTGCTGGACACCGAAGTCTACCCATTTCGGCACATTATTAAGAACGCAAAACCAGCCGCAATCATGCCGGCGTTCAACGAAGTCGATGGCCTGCCCTGCCACGTCAATCCATGGTTGTTGACCGATGTCTTGAGAAATCAAATCGGATTTGAAGGACTCGTCGTTGGTGATTACCAAGGCATCCAACTGGTTCGTGAGTACCAAAAAATTGGATCGTCAAATGCAAATGCAGCAGAAATGGCAATCAACGCTGGGCTTCAAATGGAACTTCCCATCGCGTTTGGTTACAAACATCTCGTCAAACTCGTCAACGAAGGTAAAGTCTCGACGCAAACAATTGATGACAATGTCCGTGCCGTCCTCAAGCTAAAATTTGAACTTGGCCTCTTCGAAAATCCAAAACTCGATGTAAACCAAGCAAGACAGCTAGCTGACAATCCCCAAGTTACAGCTCTCGCTCGAAAAGCTGCAGGCCAGTCGTTAGTACTTTTGAAAAATGAAAACAACCTCTTGCCGCTGAATCCGCAAACCCCTCAGACCATCGCAGTGATTGGGCCAAACGCGGATGCCTGTCGACTTGGCTCTTATTCAGGTTCACCTAAGAAGACCGTATCCTTGCTGGAGGGAATTCAAAGTGCTGTTGGGGATGCTATCCAAATCAAACACGCCCAAGGGTGTGTCATCGTCCACAATGATTCTGGCGACTCCTACCAAAACTGGCGGCATGTCAATGAACCTGAATTCGCCACTCTGGAAGAAAATCAATCATTGATTAATGAAGCAGTCGGGATCGCCAAAACTGCTGACTTAGTCGTCCTGGCATTGGGAGAAAACCTATTTCTCGGAAGAGAAGCCTGGGGCGACAACCATCGAGGAGATCGCCCAACGTTTGATCTTACGGAATCGCAACAAGTACTCGCCAACGCAGTTCTCGCAACAGGCAAGCCCGTCGTTCTTTACTTGATGAATGGACGGCCGGTCTCACTCGGCGACCTTGGAGAAAAAATTCCGGCAATCTTAACGGGCCATTACAACGGCCAGCAAACGGGGAACGCTGCTGCCGATGTGTTGTTCGGCAAAATAAACCCGTCAGGAAAATTAACCGTGAGCTGGCCTCGAAGTGTTGGCCATCAACCGGCTCATTACAACCAGCACAGCAGCGGAAATGTATTCGACTATGTCGATTCTCCTCTGCAAGCAGTCTATCCGTTTGGACACGGACTAAGCTACACAACTTTTGAATATGGCTCTCCAAGATTATCTCAAACCACAATTCGTCCGGGAGAATCAGTGCAGGTTAGCGTCGACGTTGCTAACCGTGGCGTCAGGAGCGGCGATGAAATTGTTCAGGTATATGTGACTGGAGAGTCATTCCCAATCGCACGACCTCGGCTGGAACTGAAAGGGTTTGCGAAAATCAATCTGAAGCCGGGAGAAACCAAAACAGTCAACGTCAAAATTTCAGCTGACGATCTTTACTTTCATAACCGCAACCTTCAACGAGTACTCCCCGCCGGAGAATATTTCGTACGCGTTGGACCTGCCTCGGATCAACTCAGCCAACCCGTCTCCTTGAAAACAGTCAGCACCCCTGCGAAACAATTGGCCTCAAGTGATCCACCAGTCAAGGCTGGGGTTCCAGCCCATTCTGGGGTTCCCATGCATTCTGGGGTTCCCATGCATTCTGGGGTTCCGATGCATTCTGGAGTTCCGATGCATTCTGGAGTTCCGATGCATTCTGGAGTTCCGATGAATCCGATTGTGAAAAAAGAAGATCAACCCGCCAAAAAAGAGGATAACCGTCCAAACGTTTTGTTTATCGCAATTGATGATTTACGACCGAATCTAGGTACTTACGATAACCAAACAATCACCCCGAACATTGACCGATTGGCCAATTCAGGAATCCGATTTGATCGTGCCTATTGCCAACAGGCGGTGTGTGGCGCTTCCCGTCTCTCGCTGATGAGCGGACTTTACCCAACGCTGACTGGCGAGCAAACCTTCCACGTTTCCAACTGGCGCGACCGGCACCCCAATGTCCTGACAATGAATCAGCACTTTGGAAAACAAGGATACGAGACGATCGGCTTGGGTAAAATTTATCACGGCCATTCCGGAGCAGGTGTTGATCCTGACAATTGGAATCGATGGATCGACATGTCGGCTCCAGACTATGCCAAACCAGAAAACCTCAACGCACTTAAAGAAGCACTGGCGAGTGGAAAGATCGGCGACGCGCGTGATCCAGCCAAAGGGCCGTTGACCGAATCCGCAGATGTCCATGACAACACTTACCTCGACGGAATGCGAGCAGCAAAAACAGTCCAACTGCTGGGGGAGTTATCGACCACTCAAAACAAACCGTTCTTTCTTGCCGTCGGTATCTCCAAACCGCATTTGCCATTTTCCGCTCCCAAAAAATACTGGGACCTTTATGAGCGTGAAAATTTTAGAATGCCACCCAATCAGTCCATTCCCGAGGGATACCCACCCTATGCTGCAAACCTGATGGCACACGAAATGCACAAATACAGTGATTTCGAAGGTGAAAAACCGACCGACTTCTCAAACGAACTCAACCTGCGACTACTTCACGGGTACGCTGCGGCCACCAGTTATGCGGATGCATGCGTTGGGCGAATTTTGGATTCCCTAGAAAAAAATGGACTGGCGGAAAACACAATCGTTGTCCTTTGGGGCGACCATGGTTGGAAATTAGGTGATCACGCAACGTGGGTCAAACATACCAATTTCGAATGTGATACACGCGCCCCTCTGATTATCCGCGACCCGCGTTTAACTTCAGGGCAAACAACTTCACGGCTCGTCGAGCTCATTGACCTGTACCCAACGCTCTGTGAGCTTACGGGCATTCCCACTCCTGCTCACTGTCAAGGAAGAAGTTTCCAAAAACTCATTACCGAACCGGAATCCGGCCATCGGTACGATGCTTACAGTTCTTATCCTGCTGGAAATTTACTGGGACACAGCATTCGAATTAAAGATTATCGTTACACTCAATGGAGAGACGAATCAGGAAAAATAAAAACCAGTGTCCTCACCCATCTCAAACTTGATCCGGGAGAAGAGACAAATCTCGTCGACGATCCTAAACATGCCGAGGCGCTCGCTTTGGCGATGGAGCGACTAGAGATTCGAATTGAGGAGGCTCGCACTGCTAACCCCGCACCAGTGACCACTCCGGTGGCTGCGTCTGAGCCACTCCTCAATCAAATCGAACTAACCGTCAACCTAGACCGTTCGAAAATGAGGCAAACCATCGACGGGTTTGGAGGATCGATTGCCTTTTGGGGAACGCATGCTGATGACCAGGCATTGTCATCCGCCATAGAAGGACTTGGGGTAAATATTATTCGCGCTCAGGGCGAGGTATCTAAAAACGGTGGAGATGATCGAAATCGTGACATCCTGCAACGGGCGATGAAGATGAATCCCAGCCTGGAAGTTCTCTTAACTTTCTGGCAGCCAAAATCAGCGATGCACCCTGACCCCGATTATTGGCTAGATGTCAAAACCATCGGTAACAATGAACAATATGTCCTCAAACCTTCGCTCAAAGATGAATGGGCGGACGAGCTGGTTGGACGAGTCAAACAATATCTACAATGGGGAATCAACGTAACCACTGTGGGTGTGCAAAATGAAACCAATTGGTCGCACCCCGGTACTCAAACCTGTCATTGGTCACCTGAGGATTTGCGTGAGTTTATCGAGCAGAAAAT
>JAALLA010000256.1 GCA_011087765.1 Pirellulaceae bacterium | reverse complement strand
TTAATTGATAAAAGCCGCTGGCTTTGGTTTCGTCATCAAATGCCGAAAGGAGCATGGACTGGCTAGTTGAAATCGAACGAAGTTCCCGGTCGAGTCGTTGGTAACGAAAACGGATTTTTTCTTCACGTCCAAGATTGTTGGTAACACACACCGGCGAATCTTGGCCAGTCGGGTCAACCAGCCAGATGTCGTATCGATCGTAAATAAACAACCCTTCATCATTCTCCAACCAGCCGGCTGAGCCATACGCGCGGGCTAGTGAGGGAGTGTCGTGCAATTCGTTTTGAAGCGGGTAGGGAATTCCCTTACTGATTTCCACCGGTTCGCGATTTTTTCCGGTTGAAATGGAGTACCATTTTCTTGCCTCCGCATCGAACCAAGTTACAAACTTTCCGTCAGGCGAAAGCGTTCCACTGAACTTACTTTTTTCAATGATTGTCTCGACAAGACCAGAATCCAAATTGATCAAATAGGTATCCTGGAAACCAGGGATATCCCAAGACAGCATTTTTCGATATGGCATGTTGGAGGAGCCCACTACCAAGCGAGACGGAGACCTCGGGTCGATACGAACGTCGGGAACTTTGAGCGTCGCCAACTGAATTAGCTTTTTTGATTTAATATTATAAACAGCGCGATAGTTTCGCCGACGTTCGCGTTCGGCTTGAATTAGTTGTTGAGGTTGCAAAAGTGGATCTTGCCAGTGCCATACGTCGAGTTTTGCTTTAGCTGGTTCCGGTTTAGCGGAGTCGCCATCTTCGGACTTTGCCAGTCCCTTCCGCTCTTTCAAGACTGCCTCTGGAATCGGGGCCGTGTCAAAAAACAATCGTTGTCCATTTTCACTGAAGGTAGGATTGGTGCCGGAAGAGACCCACCATCCAACGGGAAGGCCAACGCTAGACTCGGTCGCAACTTTGGTAGCTGTTTTTTGACCTGATTTCCAATGAAACAAAGCCCAACGAGGGGTCTTAGATTTGTAATCATCACGGTTGGAAAGGAAGGCGATTTGATTCCCGGCATCACTGAAAACGAGTTGTTTGTACTCTCCCTGTCCCTGAAGCAAAGTCTGGGATTCAAGCGATTTTAGATTGACAACAAACAATCCATCGACAACTGGCTTTATTTTGCTACTGTTCTTTCCGGGTTTCGGTTGGGGGGGCTTCGATGATCCGGCTGAATCAACCGACGTGGAGTACGCTAACATCGTCCCTTTTTTATCAAACCGAAACTGCACGACATTAGGATAAGTTTGTTGGGTGCCGGTTCGCAGATCGTGAAGTACTAAAGTCGTACCCGAGTTTTTCTTTTTGCTGTTTTTATTTTCAACTTCAGGTGTTTTCGGTTTTTTTGCCGCCGGTTTCTTTTCCGACGCAGGCTTAGCTTTACTCGTTGCCGGCGGAGTAACCAAAGGGTCCGTTGGTCGTTTCTTGAGTACCTTCTTGCGAGTTGGTTTTTTTAATCCGTTTCCAGTGACTTCGTAGGTTTCGACAACCTTTGAATTTTGCTGCTTTACGGATTTGCGATCGATCGGTTTGTTGTGGAGATAAGCAATCCAGTCGCCATTTTCTTCGGGCACCTTGAAGGATGACACGCGGTCAAGGGATGTTCTTTTTCCGGAAGCCAAGTTCATGATTTCAACTATGGTTCCCGGGATTTGATCTGCAGGAACCTTCGCTTTTTTGAGCGAAGCTATTTTTTCAGGGTCAGGTGTGATTCGATAAATGACAAATTTCGAATCGAATGTAAACCTCGCTCCGCTTCCCCGCGGAATAGAATACTCTTTAGTGGCCCGGTTTTGACGAATGAGAAGCGTTGCCAGAGCACCGGATTTCCCGCTCTTCGTCGAAAACGAAATCCACTTGCCGTCGTTGGAAATTTGCTGGCTGGAAAGCGTCGTCCAAAGGTCGTAATCAGAATGATCGAGCGACCGCAAGGTTTCAGTTTGGCCCAGGAGAGGAGCGGCTTTTGTGAGAAACGCAGTGGTGCTTAACAGACAGCAAAAGAAAACAAAGCAGTTGAATTGGTGAGTGGTGCGCATGGTGGTCTTAAAATAGAGTTCGACATTGTAGAGTTAACATAAAACGAGCCTGTAGTAGGGTAGTTCGAGAATCATCCAAGGGAAAGCGATTGGACCAGTTGAAGACGCAGGTGTTGGGCAATTGCGTATAGTTTTCCACCGAATTCCTATAATCGCACCCCCAAACCCTGCTCAACCTCGTTTTGGCGTGGGGACGATCCAAGTGCAGCGTTTATTTTGAATCGGTCAGTGGAAATAGGGCACCCATTGGAGACAATCCGCTGGCTCAATAAAGGCAAATAAAAAAATGAAGGTCACGGTCGCCAGAGTTATCGGTGAAGTTCCAGTGGTTTATGCGGCGGGATCGCTGACTACTCGAAGCCTAGGTAATAAAAAAACGCTCCATCCGAATTGGATGGAACGCCCTTCCGAGGCCATGCTGACGCACGACCAATTCTTATTGTGCAGGTTTAGTGCATTTTGAAGAACTCAATGCGGATTCGAGTTTTTCGCAGGATTAACAAACTATATTTTTCTTACTCTGCACCGGCGAGTTTGGTCGGTGCCGGAGAAGGTTCCGTTGCAGGTGGAACGATTGTCATTGGGGCTGCACCCATCGTTCCTGGTAATTCGGACGGATAGGCACTCATGCCATGCTCGCTCATATCGAGCCCTTGCAGTTCCTCAGCCTCGGAGACCCGTAGCATCCCCACGAGCTTCAAAATGCTGAACAAGGCGAGCATCGTCAGGAATGCCCATGCGACAATGGCAACCGTCCCAATGACTTGAATCAGAAAAGTTGTTGCTCCGCTCTCGAGGTGAGCGTTGGGAATAAACCCAATTGCCAGGCATCCCCAGATGCCGCAAAGGCCGTGTACGGGCCAAGCGCCAACCGGATCATCTATTTTTAAACGGTCAAGGAGGCGTACGCCGGCAACAACAAGTGCACCGGCGCACGCTCCAATCACCATTGACCACCATGGTGTAAAACAGTCAGGACCAGCAGTGATTCCAACCAAACCTCCCAAAGCTCCGTTCAAGCCGATGGAGATATCTGGTTTTCCAAGCCAAATCCAACTAATAAATGTAGCAACGATTGCACCGGCAGCGGCGGCAAGCGTTGTGGTTACTGCAATGTAAACCGTCGCGTCGATATCGGCGGCGGTTCCAAAGGCGAGTTGGCTTCCGGGATTAAATCCGTACCACCCAACCCACAGAATAAATACTCCGAGTGCGGCGAAAG
Source organism: Pirellulaceae bacterium (assembly GCA_011087765.1). Taxonomy (GTDB): domain Bacteria; phylum Planctomycetota; class Planctomycetia; order Pirellulales; family Pirellulaceae; genus Mariniblastus. The sequence continues at coordinate 2,680 of JAALLA010000256.1, read as the reverse complement.
TCATGTTGTGGCCGGGCATTGGCTGAGGCTTTCCCTCTTTGGAAAAGCGGCCGATTCTTGGCCCGAGAACAAGAGCGCCGGCAAGTCCAGCAAATCCTCCAACGGCGTGTACTACTACTGAACCAGCGAAATCTTGGAATGCTAACGGATACGAACCGTCGGCAGCCATTTCTCCGAACTGAGTTAGCCAGCCGCCTCCCCATTTCCAATAGCCACTGATTGGATAAATCAGTGCGGTCAGAACGGCACTAAAGATCAGGTAGGATCCAAATCGCATCCGACCGGCAACAGCGCCAGAGACAATGGTAGCGGCGGTCGCAGCGAATACGGCTTGGAAGAACCAATCTGCATAGGGTGACAACGAAGCATCATCAGAGGCACCATAAATCCCAAAGCCTCCAAACGAGAAATACGCATTGGTCACATCGCCGTAGCAGCCCGGATACATCAGGGCGAAACCAACTGTGAAAAACAACAACGCTCCGACAGATAAATCCATCAGGTTTTTAAACAAGATGTTGACTACATTTTTCGAACTGTTGAGTCCAACCTCAACCATCGAAAAACCAGCCTGCATGAACAAAACCAAAACCGCACAGATAAAAATAATTGCGTTATTAAAAACGTAAGAAAGCTCATCAGTTGTTATGGAATCACTCTCGGTCGAATCAGCAATTACCTCGTTCGTACTAACGACTTCGACAATGTCTTCTTGGGCAAAAACAGAACTCGAGTGGTCCAGATGACAACAGGCGAGGATTAGAATAACACCGATCACGATCGATATCGGTTTCAATAGGTTGGAAGATTTGCACACTGGATTGGGTTCCTTTTGGAGGTGGCAACGGATGTAGGCTCGGAAGTTGCCCCGCACTGCGGGACAATTCTCCTTTCGCAAACTTCATACCAATTCGATTTAAGATTCGCTGCACAGTGGCAGTCGGTGGATTTCAGCCGGAAAAAACGCTATCAGTTTTTCTCTTTTTTTCTTTTCCAGAATTCATCTGCCACTGAACAACGATGTTGACCGCTTAAATCGAGTGCAGGCGAGATTCATTCCAAGGCAACCAAATTCCTGGACCTACCTTGCAAAACTGAAAGGGTAAGATTTCTTCCCTTGTCGGTTCAATTAACAAAGTATTTGGTGGTTAGTGCCGAAAAGTTGCACAAAAAATAATCAAATCCAGCTGTCTAACTGCTTTATTAGACAGATCGCTTGCTCAGATCCGAAAGCGGGATTGGTGAGTTAAGAGGTTGAAAAGAGAGCTATTTTTAAAATTCAAATCTTGCGTTTCAAAGAGGTCTTTGAGCACTGATAGCAGTCTTAAAAACTGTCTGCCGGAAGTCTTCTTTTAACCGTTAAATCTTGACAGCCTCGGCTGGATCGATCGTTTCAATCGTCAAAGTTACGCAGCTTTGGTGCTTCCAGATCGGTAATTACAGAAAATAGGTGAATTTGGAATAGTCGTCACGGGCGTCACAACCGATTCCCAAAGATGTAGTAAAAGGCGAGCTCAGCCAACATCGTGTTGGGTTTGTTGCTGATATGAAAACAAATAACGATGTTAGTTACAACACAGGGTGGTGACATGAAACGCGGAAAGTCAGGCTGGATGTTTGTCTTAGGCCTAATTGGATCGGGAGCTTTGGGGCTCTCCGGCGTCCAGGGACAGACAATTAACAATGTAGGAACACCTGCGACGGTAGTTTCTTTTCAAGATGATGCAGCAACCCCCGCACCAGTTGCGGAAGCGGCTGCCTGCTGTGATTCCGGGCTCGGTGAGCCGCGGACATTATTTGGTAATGGATGTTCGGATCGTTGTTTGAACATCGGTGGCTGGTTTGCGATGGGTATTCACACCAAATCGAATGACCTTTTCAACTCGGCTCCAGATTCATTTGACCTAAGTCAGGGCTGGATGTTTGTTGAAAAAGAAGCAAACTCAACATGCGGCGAACTTGCTTTTGGATTCCGTTTTGATGCCATGTACGGTGTCGATGGTCCTGACACTCAGGCATTTGGCAATCCTGGCTCAACTTGGGATCGCGATCCTGCCTTCACACGCGGTGGTAAGTACGGCTGGGCGTTGCCACAGCTTTACGGTGAAGTTGCCATGGGTGACTTGAGCGTCAAGATCGGACATTTCTATACACTCGTTGGTTATGAGTCCGTTCCTGCTCCTCAAAACTTCTTCTACTCACATTCAATCATGATGTACAATAGTGAGCCCTTTACTCACACTGGTGCTATCGCAACGTATGAGATGAATGACTGCACCACTTTGTACGGTGGATGGACAGCTGGATGGGATACCGGATTCGATCAGTTTGGTGACGGTAGCACGTTCTTGGGTGGTTTCAGCCGCAACATGGGTGACGATGCATCGTTCACATATATCACTACTTTCGGTGATCTTGGTGCTCGTGGCGACGATGCTTACTCACACAGCATGGTTTTGGACTTGCAACTAACCGAGTGCCTTCAGACTGTGTTCCAAAGCGATGTGCTTCGAGTTAACAGCACTGGCGAAGACAACTTTGCACTTAGCAACTACTTGTTCTACACAATGTCAGATCGTCTGACCGTTGGCAGACGTATTGAGTGGTGGAAAGGTGACAATGTCACTGGTTACGCTCCTCATGGCGGAGATCTTCCTCCAAGTGGATCGCACTCGCAATA
>JAALLA010000255.1 GCA_011087765.1 Pirellulaceae bacterium | reverse complement strand
AGGTCAACATCGGTGCTGGACCAGGGAATTGGATCGCCACTATTTAATTGAACCGTACCGGAAGTGCCAGTTCCGCTGGTATCGACCACCGTAATTTGGTTGTCTCCCGCCGGGCCAAGCACAGTATCTCCATCCACAGAACTTGCCCCCGGTGAAACACCTGAGGTTCCATCAAAAGTGGTCAATGTGTGAGACACCAACAAATTAGCCCTCCCGATCATACTATCGGTTCCGGCTCCGTTTTTAGCTCCGGTCTCTCCATAGACCAGCATTTCACCACGATCACCGCTCTCGAACACTTCATCACCAGCATAAAAAGTTTCGATCGCCACTCGTGTTCCAATGTAGGCATAACTACTTTCCGAAGCACCTTGATAATCGGCAAGCAGCGGACCACCTTCCACAGCGGGATCCCCAAAATCATAAGGAGGCTGATCAGCTCGGACGCCCGAATACAAATAGGAACCGCCTAATTGTGAACTCGCGATATCCTTCATATTTTCGAGCAGGCTTTCTACTTCAATCGCAATTGCATTGCGCGCACTCGGGGTATTTGCCTGAACTCCCTGTTGCGCAAGCGATTTTGCCTGCACCAGAATATCGTGCGATTGCTGCATATTGAGCACGCTCATATTGAGCTTTGCCTCAGTATCATTGACGGCCAAACCATCCGACTGAAGATGCTGAAGCTGGGTCGACAACGTTGTGATTTGCCGAAATGCCACAGGATCCTCAGACGCTCTTTCGAGGCGTACCCCCGATGAAATCTGCCGCTGATATTTAGCGATATTTGAATTGAAATTCGAGACAAAGCGAATTGCCTGATTCGTATTCGTTTGAGATGTCGTTCGAAAAAGCATTTATTTACCTGACCATCTGAAACAGTTCATCGAGCATGGCTTCCATCGATCGCACGACTTGCACTGCAGCCTCATAAGTTTTTTGATACTGGGTTAAATTAATGAGTTCCTCATTAACATCGACTCCCGAAACAGAATCTCGCTCGGTGGCATATTGAAATTTCAAATCGGATAGACTGCCCTGCACACTAATGGAAGCTTGCACACGGAATCCAATTTCAGAGTTGAGCTCTCCGAGATAGTTTTCGAATGTCGTACCTTCTCCAGCCACGAATTGATTTCGCATTTCAATCAGGCCCTTGAGATTGTCGGTATCGGCCAAATCTCCCGACTGAGACGTTGCAATCGCATCGGGATTCCCCTTTACTCTGGCATCCAAATCGATACTACGCGCGTCGTTCCCTGAGAAGAAAGTATTCAAACCGACCGCTGAAAGTATCCCACTGGTATCCGGGTTGGCCACCATGACAACCTCGAAATTATCACCAGCCACTAAATTACCCACGCCCAGTTCCAACGAAACCCCCTGTCCAATCTCAAGTGGGTCTCCGGCGGCGTAACCGTCTCCGACATCGATCTCGTCAATCACGGTACCGCTGGCATCCGCAACCTGAACTTTCAGCCCCGCCGTCTTGCCAATTTCGCCCGACCCCATCGCGGTAATGGTGTAAGTTTGATTGACATCGCCTGTATAGTCCCCAACTACACTTGGAATCGCGGTTCCCGTCATACCCGCCAAATCAGGTGTATTCTCTAAACGTCCGGTAAAATCAAATTGATAACCGGGTTGTGCGATTACAGTCATCTTCCCTGTATTACTGTCCACGACCGCCTGCACATTGCTAATCGTTGTAATTTTAGTCGCTACATCGCGCAACGAATCCGTGGCTGGATCGATGGAGATCCCGGTCGTTTGCCGTTCCCCGGAAGGAGAGGTAATCGTAACAAACAGCTCGCCAGACTCGATCGGAAAGACTGCTGACTCGTCCAATGGCAAATCAACATCACTGACCGCCCGCGTTCCATGAAGTGTCTTAAACGATCCGTTGATTCCCACTCCGACAGCGTGCAACTGATCCATCTGTGAGATTAGCGCTGAGGCAAATTGATCTATCTGACCCGAAAACCTATCGATCACATTATTGTGCACATCCTGGAGTGCAGCGATCCGTCCACCGGCGAACTCAACAGGTCGGTCGCCTCCCTCAAGCTGAACTTGAATATTACCTGATGCATCGGTCACCGTTTCAAAACGAATCGGAGTCATACCAATACTGACTGAACTGCCCGCAAGTCCAAGTCCCATATTATTTTGGACATACTCGAACCGCTGCACATCGACCCGCTCAGCAATCTGGTTCACAAGTCGGTCGCGTTTATCCCTTAAGTCGTTAGGAACTCGTTCGTCCAATGAAGAGTTGATTTGGTTTTGCAGATCGACGAGCTCCTCAATTTCAAAATTGAGGGTATCCACCTCCAATTGAATCTGCTGCTTAACACTATCTTTAATATCGACAAACTGATTAGAGGTTTCTCGAATCCGACTGGCTAAATTCCCCGCCTGATTCAAAACTGAATTCCGAAGTGAAATCTCTCCGGGATTCGCGGAAAGTCGTGACATTTCATCAAAAAGCCCATTTAACGCATCCTGAATCGAACCGTCACCGACGGTAAGAATCGACTCGATGCGTGATTCCAGCATTAAACTTTGATCAATCCGACTCAAATCTGAGGTGGAGTTAGTGTAGGCCGTTTCAGTGATATTGCTGCGTATGCGGCGCAACTGGCCGACATTAACACCTGCTCCTGCGGCCATTCCGTCGACGACTGTCGAACGCCGGGCGTCCAGTAAAACGTCCTGGCGGTGATACCCTTCGGTACTCGCATTTGCCAGATTATGCGAAATGGTATTGATCGCAAACTGACTGGCCTGAATCGCCGATAGTCCAATATTTAGGTTCATTTTTTCACTCTAACAACTTGTTTTGAGGAAACTGGATTCTGACGATCCCTTTTGCGTCTGCCCGGAGGCATCATACGAATTTAAACTTGAACGACCGCCGGCCAGCATTTGATCGAAGTAACTTAACGTGTACACGAGAACCGTTTGATTCCCCATCGTGATTGCTGAAAACTCGTTATATTTCGTCTTCACTTCGTTTCGCAGTATCATCAACTCGCTCTTCATCGGCTCGGCAAGTTGCCGCGATAACTCGGTTACGGAAACCGGAGCATCCACTTGCATTCCTAAATCGTTTAACAGGACCGGTAATCGCTTCCGCGCCTCAAGAACAGGATGGAACTTCTGAGTAATTTCCGAATTCAGACGATTCAATCGAGCGCGAACTTCTTCATTCTTACCGTAATGAGCTCGCGTCATTTCTAATTTATGTTCGGTTTCACCCTCACTGTTGGTTGCAACAAGTTCATCTGTCTGGCGTTTCCGCTGCTCTTTCAAAATAGATTGAACCTCCAAACTTGATTCAATCACAGCGTCGAGCAAAACCGACTCCTGTCGAAGATGCTGCATGATTTGCCGCGTCTTTTCAATCAGCTGTTTCTGTTGATTTTCCATCAGTCCCTCTTCACAGTAAATTTCGCACCTGACTAAATACTCACTTAATCGATCACTTAACCGGTCAAAATTCTGCACCCCAATTTTGTTGCAGAACCTTTTCGAATGAGCTCTTTTATGACTCGACAGCACCTTGATTTTTGGTGTATACCTCAGTTGCTCTCGCTTCTCTCACCAAAGCCTCCATGTCACCCGACAACTCTTGAAGGTGTGTCTTGATTGCATCGCCAATCCCTAAAGGACGTGACTCTGACAGATGTTGCCCCATGAACATATCGAACATACCACCATAAGTATCACTCCCGTCCCCGCCGAACAAACCACCTTCCTCGCTGTCGAGAGTATTCCGCATTTCCTTTAACATCAGCGAGAGAAAAACAGATTCAAATTCGCTGGCAGCGTCTTCGATGGCTGCATTTTTGATTTCCTGTTCGATACGGTTTTTGGCCACCTTAAAAGTATCCGCATAGGGCTTCATTTTGTCTGCCATCAAATCCTGCGTACTACTTACATTCCCGACGCCGTCAATCATTTTGAATCTCTCGTAATAATTTTCGCTTTAGCATTAACCTGAAACAGTTCACTCTTCCAACCGCTCTTTTATTACTACTCAAATATTAACTCAGCTTGCAAAGCCCCTATGTCCTTGGCTTGACGCAGAATCGGAATAAGATCTCGCGGAGGAACGCCAAGCTTGTTTAACAAAATCTGCAACTCGCGAATGGTTGGCTGCTCCGCCATCAATTTGTAATCCCCCCCGGATTCGGTGGCCGAAATATCGGTATTGGCCAATACTTCTTGCTGTTGGTTACCACCGAAAGGGACGGGCGGGCCCTGAGTTTGGGTTTCATTCACGGTCACAATGAGATCTTCATAGCCAAAGGCAAATGTCGACAATTTGACGTTTTCACCAATCACAATCGATCCGGTAGACTCGTTGACGACGACAATGGCGCGGCTATCGGTGGCCACCTTGAGCTGTTCGATTTGGTTAACGAACTTCAGTTTATTATTTGCAAATTCAGCGGGGAAACAGACCTGAACAACGCCTCCATCAAGTCCTCGAGAAGCTCCCGGAAAAACCGCATTGATGGCTTCTTCGATCGCAACCGCGGTGCTTCGGTCCTTATTTAACAATAATAAATCGAAAGTCTTTCCGGAGAATGGCGACTCGTTTTGCAAGGCTCGCTCAATCTGGACTGTGACCTTCGCCTTAGTCGGATGGTTCTTTGTGATACTTGCAGCATCGCCGCTGGCCGTGAATCCCCCAACGATCAGTGGACCGCTGGCAACGGCGTAGGGAACTTCACTCCCGATGGGATAAAGATAAGCACTCTTTAGAGTCCCACCATACAGAGAAGTTGCCTCATCATTGACCGACACGGTCCCGGTCAACTTCTCTCCCGGTCGGTAATTTGCAGGCACATCAACTGAAATATCAACCAACGCCACTCCGCCCTCTGCTACATCTGCAACGTTCAATCCCCATCGCTTGTAATAGTTTCGAAGCTCTTGTGCCGTATCTTCTGAACTGCTTCCACCGTCTCCAAGCCCAGTAACCAATCCACGGCCTTCCAGCGTGTTAGTCCGATCCGAACTGAGTCGTGTAATATCTTTAACCCGGTGCCGCACGCGCTTGGCTGGAACAGATTTCTGAACAGCTTGCCCCGCAGCGGTAGCCGGAGACATCTGACCGTGGCATAACGGAGCTACCCAGGCGAAAACGCAACAACCTAAACACGCGATCCCAGCGCGAATTGCATGTGATATTATTCCGAGCATCTTAGATTCCATTCCAGTTCATCTCATTCAGATGTCCACATCTGTGATTACAACCCATTTAATACGGCCACCAGCGATTAAATTTTCGACCTAGCCAACCCTGATTAAAAAAGTGCTTCTCGGCGCCCTCGTTTGGATCGGTTTCATAACGTATTTCTAAATCAGCAATGTCCTTTGACGAGATCTGATTAAGTCCGCTAATGTCAACTGCACGCACCATCCCAGTCAGCACTAACTCCCGACCATCTCCCTCCATCGAAACCATTCGTTTCCCGCGAATGAGAAGATTTCCATTAGGAAGTCGGTCGATTACCGAAACGGTAAACCGATCAGAAAAATCTCGCTCACTCTTGTATCTTGTGTTGCCTTGGAAATCTCGATTTGCAGAAGAATTGGCATTGGCAGTCAACCCACCAACACCCGCGCCTAGTCCACCGGTCAAACCGTAGTCTCCCGTGGTATTGCTGACTGCAGAATTCAATTTTCGCATCAAGCGATTGTCTTTATTTTCGATTCTTGATCTCTCTTCAATGATCACAGTCAAGAGATCGCCTGGTTGCCTAGCCTTAACATCACCAAACAAGCTGGCACCTCCTCTTACCCCTCGCTCAAAAAAAGAAGGAGTTTGAGCAACTGCCGAGTTTGGTATGCTTCCAAGCACTCCTATTGCAAACAGAGGCAATACGCAAATTATCGTTCGAGCGTAGTTTTCGAACATCCGATGTCTCACTTAATTAATAGCCGTT
>JAALLA010000254.1 GCA_011087765.1 Pirellulaceae bacterium | reverse complement strand
TCGTGCAAAAGCAATTGTCAAAGAGTGGATGGGGAAAACTCCACGGGCCTCAACTGATTATCGAAAAATTATTGATGATCCTAAAATTGACGTGGTTCATATTAGCACGCCAGACCATTGGCATGCCAAAGTTGCGATCGAGGCGATGCTGGCCGGAAAGGATGTTTATTGCGAAAAGCCAATGACTTTGACCATTGAAGAAGGCCAACTGGTTTGCGAAGTCTGCAAAAAAACCAACGCCATATTTCAGGTTGGCACACAGCAGAGAAGCACACTTCAATTCGTCAAGGCGATTGCGTTGATTCAGGAAGGTCGTTTAGGAAAATTACGGCGAGTTCAATGCGCAATTGGCGGTGCTCCAACGAGTCCCGCTCTCCCAGTAACTCAACCACCAAGACACTTGGATTGGAATCAATGGTTGGGGCCAGCATCAGCAGCCGAGTATCATTTCAAAGGAGGTGCTCCCAATATCATTAAGTCATGGTCGCGCGGGCACTATGAATTCCGCTGGTGGTACGAATATTCGGGTGGCAAGCTTACCGATTGGGGTGCCCACCACGTTGATATTGCCACTTGGGGAATGGGGATGACGGATTCAGGTCCGAATACGATTAACCCGTTATTGGTTGAACATCCCGTCGACTTTCGGGATGGATTTCCGGTGACGACCAACCAATATAACACGGCAACAAAATTCAATATCAAAGCGATATACCCCAATAACGTCGAGCTGATTATCCGTTCCGACACCGACAATGGCATCTTGTTTGAGGGAACCCGAGGAAGGATCTTTGTTAATCGCGGAAAATTAAAAGGTAAACCAGTCGAGGACCTTGAGTCCAATCCGCTGCCGGATGGCGCAATTGAAAGGGCTTACAAAAATCGCAAAGTCACCGATCATGTTGCCAATTTTTTCGACTCGGTAACTAGTCGTAAGCAACCAATATCAGATGTCTTCAGCCATCATCGAGCGTTGACTACCTGTCATCTCGCTGGAATTGCCGCTCGGGTGGGCCGCGAAATTCAATGGGATCCAAAAACTGAGCGAATTATCAACGATTCTTTGGCTCAATCTTTGGTTGCCCGTGAAAAACGCGACGGATTTAAAATTGAGATGTAATTCTGTAAGAATGTGCCGCAAGTTTTGGGAATTCTTCGTTGTTGGTTCTTCAGAATGTACACGGAGTTATAAGCTCAAGAATCGGAAAGACCAACGTTCGCAAGGATTTCTATATTACCGTCAATAGGTAGGCTTGTTGAAGAGTAGGCCGGCGGCGAAAATTGTCGGTACTGTTGAGATCAAATGAACAACCAATGAATTCAAGACTTAATATAGGTGGCATTCATGCTTGAACTTTTTAATAGCTGGCAATCCTTCGTCAACTTTGATGTGCTGGAATGTTTGCTGTGCCAAGCGGGAGGCGGTCGAGGATTTGGCGGCGGTGGCGGTTTCGGCGGTGGTGGTTTCGGGGGCGGTGGTTTCGGGGGCGGTGGTTTCAGCTTCGGAGGGTCTTCCGGCAGAGGCAATTTGCCCACCCCAGTTGTTTTCCTTTTAGTGATTGTATTTCTCGTTATCGCTTCGAAGTCAGTGTTCGCTGAGCGAAAGTCACGCATTACGCGAACAATTCGGAAGGGACGGAAAGTTCAGGAAGACGAGTTGCGAAATAATTCGTTAATTAAAATTCATCAGCGAGATAAAGGTTTTCAGCTTGATGTTTTTCTGAGCCGGACTGCCAATGCATTTCTAACGACTCAATACGGATGGAGCGAACAAAATTTGAAGATGTGCCGCGCGTTCATTTCAGATGGCGTTTACGAAAGATTTGATCTTTACATCGCAATGCAGAAAGCGGAAAACGTTCGGAATCGGCTAAAGAATGTAAATGTCTTAAGCCAAGAAGTTGTGTGTGTCACGAGTGATCAACATTTTGATACCATTCACGTCCGGGTCGGTGCGTCGGCAATCAGCTATAACGAAGACTTGGACAGCGGTAAAAGAGTTTCGGGCGAAAGTGCTTCTTCTCCAATTCGATTTACGGAGATTTGGTCTTTTTCGAGGCGTCCTGGTGTGCAGACGAATCCGAATTCGTCTCTGCTTGAGGGGAAGTGCCCGAATTGCGGAGGGAAGGTTGAGATCGTTGATCGTGCGCAATGCCAGCAATGCGATTCGGTTGTTAATTCGGGGAAATACGACTGGGTTCTCGCTGAGATCACTCAAGACGAGGAGTGGGTGATTCCACCCTCGGTTCACTGCGTAAAAGGCTGGGAGGTTCTTGCTGGCCGCGACCCAGGTCTCAATTTTCAACACATTGAAGATCGCGCTTCGGTCATGTTTTGGCGTTGTTTGATGGCTGTGTACTTTGGTGATCTTGGTTATGCCGCACCAATATTGGAAAGCCAAGCGAAATCGGTGCCCTCAAAATGGAATCTATCATCCGGCCGGTTTTGGATTGGTCCCGCAGTTGGCGTTGTCGAAGTTTTAAAATGCGAACCTGGTTCCGAAGAAGATCCTTTTGATCGAATCCACGTTCTGGTTCGTTGGTCAGCGACTCTCGGTGAAGGCTCCAAACGGAATCCCCACTCTTTTCAGATTCAGCGAATTTATTCTCACGCCCTAATTCTCAAGCGGCGAGTCAACGCACAAACCAACGCTGAACAAACCTTTTCTTCTTTCGGTTGCCAAAACTGCGGTGCCTCGATTGATATCGGCAAGACCGCCGTCTGCGGTTTTTGCAATACTCCCCTCAATGATGGGAAACGGGATTGGGTTTTGGAAGACGTCAAGCATTTTGATTCAGTTGCAGCAACGCTCAAGGATAATCAAAGTCGGCTTGAATCCGAGCGATTGTTCAATGATCCTGCGCTCCTCGCAGCAATGGCCAAGATGGTAATGTCAGATGGTGAATTACATCCCCGTGAACGCAAATTGATTACAAACATGGCGAATCGGAGGGGAGTGAAAGGGGAACGACTCGATCATATTCTGGCAACAGCTTCGGCCAGTACCGATCCGATTCAGGTACCCAAGTCGCCTGAGTTGAGTAGGCAGTTCATGGATCAATTGATCCGCGCTGCCTTGATTGACGGTCGAATCACGCGACAGGAACAACAGATTTTGTTGCAAGTTAGCAAGCGATTAAATTGGGCGATTGCCGACTTGAAACACGCGATCGCGCGTAATCGAAGCGATCTTTTCAAACAATCGAAGGCGATTATTCGTAAAGCGAAAAATGCTAAGAAGAAGTAGAATCGATTTTATTGGTTCTGAATTCGATTTGAAACTTCAGCTTTATTTTCTGATCGTAGAGTAAGTAGATTAAGATATAACAGTTTCGGTGTTTCTTACTTTGAAAATTCCGGTTGATAGGCATTGCCAAATCGTATCAGAACGGTGTTTGTATTTCCGTTGGGCATCAAATTAAGTAGATAGAGCCGATCGTATTCCTTGTCGTTGATAGTAGAACCGGGGTCTCCGCCAAGTAATTCAACAAGCTTAGGCGTTGTATTGCTGTGACCGACTACCAAATGACGACCGCCCTTCTCTTTTAATTTTTTTACTAAGCTTGGTAGGTTCCGGGCATCGTACACATCGGTTTTTAATCCGTTTTTGGTCGCGATGGGCGCTGCGGTATTTTTGGTCCGTAGATAGTCCGTGCTATGCACGAATTGGATATTAGCATCTTGGAGTGTCTTTGCGATTGTGGTGGCCCGAACCTTTCCTTCGGGGGACAGGGGTGGGTTGCTACTGTTGTCTACCTTTTCGGCGTGGCGTACAAGAAAGACCACAAGCGGCTGTTGGCACAACGCGGTTTGTGAAAAGTAACCGATCAACAGAATTGGTAAAATCAGCTTCCACGATTGGCAGATGGATTGGGCATGGTGCATTATTGATTTCCGGTTGAAACTACTTTGGCAGCCTTAAAACTCGAGCAATCGATTATAAGGTTTTTTAAATTTTGATGTAGATTTAAGATAGTTGGCCGTTGTTGTTCTTTGTCAAGGTTAGTTGGTCGGCAGCTAATAAAAACTTTTCCTCAATCGATCGAATTAGTAGGATCAAACCGTCGGTCTTAGTTTTGCTTCTTGTTGAGGGGGCGAGACGATCGAGGCAATTTGGTTTAGACTACGTTTTATGAATAGACGCCTCACAAAAGTTAGTAAGTATTTGAGTTTCGTATTGCGACATCATCCAGAAGCGATCGGATTGAAGCTCGACACCGACCGCTGGGCAAATGTTGATGAACTTATAGCCAAAGCCAATACTAGCGGAAAATCGATCACACTGGCACAAGTTCGAGACGTTGTCACGCTGGACGAACAGAAAATGTTTGTTTTTAGCGACGACGGGTGTCGAATACGGTCAAACTGAAGGCAGGGTTTCCAAGCCTTATCGCATTCATTTTCTTGTTTCTGAAGAGTTAGAATTGAATCATGTCGCCTCAGCCGATTCGTATTCCCAGTGATATAAAAAACCTGCCGCATTCTGCGTCCGCCAGTCACTTAATTGACGTGTCTAACGAGCGGATTGAGGCATTCATGTTGTCTGATGACCGCGTGATCGAAAATTTTGTTCCCTGCGACTTCCACCTGTTGGATCAGGCGCTCAGTTGGATCGAACAGAATCACTTGCTCACGGGAAGGCGGTTTTGTGAATTCGGCAGCGGATTTGGTGTGGCGGCGATGCTGGCTGCTGCACGTGGGATGGAATCTGTTGGAATCGAAATTGAGTCGAGCTTGGTTGATCAAGCGAACCGCTTGTCCGAGGAGCTTGGCTTATCGTCCAAGTTTTATTGCGGCAGCTTCGTACCTCATGATATTTCCGAGATCATTGAAATATCGCGGGATGTGGAACATGTCGATACAAGTGAGAGCGAAGTTTATCAAGAGATTGGATTGGAACTCGATGACTTTGACTTATTTTTCGCGTTCCCTTGGCCCGGTGAGGAACATTTTTTTGAATCGGTGTTCGCTGCAGGCGCCGCAGTGAATTCGTTGCTTTTGACCTATCGCGGACGTAATGGTATGCATTTACTCCGGAAAACATAGGAAGCTAAATTGATCAACCCGTTTGTAAATTGGTCTTTTAACTTTGAGCTGGAGTCAATTACGGTAATCGGGCACCACCATTTCCAATTTCCCCCCATTTTCTGAACAACTAATCAACCGGTTCGGTGAAGAGGGTTCCAAACGCTGTGTCGGTAGCGGTGAAGTCGGTGCTAAACTTCGACTGGAGCCTTTCAGTTTGATTCGTGAGGTTAATGGACCTCGTGTCACTAATCAGGTTGAGCGGTGAGTGAGTTTCGGATGTCGAATTTCGCATTACTAGAGTCAACTCCTCCCTTTGACCGCTGATCACCCTTGGGAGCGATTGGTCGTCGATCAAGGAATTGAAACCAATTGTATTGCTAATGAAATTGGCTGGATCGAGGGGGAGCGTTAGCCCGAATCGCCCTCCGGAATTGAACCCCGCGAAACCGCTTGATGAACTCGGAGTAATCAATCTCACCGGACTAAACCCGGATTGATTTTGGCGAGCAATGGCGATGTCGATCAAATTTACTTTGCTGTCACGGTTGAAGTCGAACTGGTTATTAATATCTGTTGAGCCGAAGCCGGTTTGGTTTTGGCGAGAGCCTGCAACGTCGGCGAGGTTAACAACTGCGTTGGCCGAGTCGTTCCCAGTTTCTCCAACTACGTTCCCAAAATAGAACACGGACGGTTCGGTAAACCCAGTGGTCGAGTTAGAAAGGAAAGTGACTTCAAGCCAAGTGTTTTTAATAGCTTCATCGGCCCAGGTTAAAAAGATAAAATCGGACCCGATCGGGTTTGCGCTCGTTTGATACGTGACTTCTGTCGGTAACGGCGCATCGTTCCAGTCCGATACGTCATCCGTGTTTCCAGTTTTAAATTGAAAGAATTGAGCGAGGTTGCTGGAATTGGGAGTTGTGGGAAGTTCATTAACTTCC
>JAALLA010000253.1 GCA_011087765.1 Pirellulaceae bacterium | reverse complement strand
GAAAACTAAGGAAATGCGTGTCGTAGATAGCAAAACTCGCTAAACTAGCAGGCCTCGTTATTACCAAAAACAACTCTTAAGTCACTTCTCTCGGATTTTAAAAAATGAAATTTTTCTCAGCCACAGCTGCAATCCTTTTGATTTCGGTTGCTATTTCTGGACTCTTAACTCCCCAAAGTGCGCGTGCAGAGGGACGGGCGCAGGAAGAATACATCAAAGTCGAAGTCCGAGGAAAGCTGAACAATGAAATCATGGCGATTGGCGGGGAGACCACCGGTGTCGTCATCACCGCAAACGGTGTCACATGGGAACTCGACTTTTCGAACACGCCCGCTTTCCGTAAGAAATCACAACCAATGAACGGAAAGATGGTTGTCGTTAAGGGAAAGCTATCAGTGAAACAGGGCATTGAGATTCGCAAACGATGGATCGTAAAAGTGGACTCGATTGAAGCAGACAATGGCCAGCCCGCTCTTTCAATCCTAGATACCAAGAGGGACGGCGTAAAAAAACTGGAAGTTAGTCAGACATTTGGAGGCTTCCGCGAGACCCAAATCTTTTACACTTTCCCCACGAAAAACGTAATTCTCAAAATCAGGATCGACAATAAAAACAAGGACTTTGGAGTCACAGGAAAAGTCATTGTTTTCCCCAAGGAAACCACCGCAGATGGGCTCGGCAAGTGGCTGAACAATCAACATTCCGATGGCCTCTATCCAGACATTCCGCAACCAATTTCAACGCTGGAGTTACCCACCAAGCTATGCAGCTCAAGTAATCCTAAATTCACCGATAAAACGGAAACACGATTAGGCAATTTTGACAATTACTCAATCGAGTTCAAGGTGAGCGATATTGAGCAAATCGGGAATTTTCAGATTAGAGGTTTCTCAGGAAAAGCCATGGTTCATTTGAAAATAAATTAACCTCTTTCCAAACAGAACCAGCCAGGCATCTTGGATTCCAGGCAAAACGGGCAGTGGCTTGCGACTTCACGGCCAACCCCGGTGGCGTTGGATCGACTCAACAATCCATGCCCCGTTATCATTACAGGAATCACAATCTGGATCAGAATTCAAAAAGTCCGCAGGCGTTTACTTGCGAAGTTGTTTCATTAGTAGCTTCGATCGCTTTTTAATTTCTGCCTCGGGCAATCCCATAAGATAGCCGACGCGTCGTACCACCTGGGAGTCCACGGTTTTGATCGAATCAAAATCAATGTCAACCTGATAGTCAAAGGGGCCGTCTTTAAAGAACACTAGTGATTGGAGGGCGATTAGATTGACGACCGCGGAGTCCGACTCCTTTAAAATAGTCTCTATTACCGGTACCGGGTTGGAGTCAATGGTGAGACCCAAAAACTCACACGCTCTTAATTTCACGAGTGAATTTTCTTCCTGATCAATCGACTGCTTAGCGAGCGGAGTAAGTTCAGCCACCTTGTCTCCTAAAATAGAGCAAACCGAGTATCCCCAATATCGATCGACAACGTCTTTTGATTGAAGCGCTTCCCGCAACTTCGGGATTGCTTTCTCCGCAGGCAACAGGGCTAAATTAGCAATATCTACGTAGTTGGAAATCAACGCCTTTCGCCGTTGGCCGTAGGCAATTGGATCGTCCATTGCCTCTTCCACGAGAATACTCTCAGGGATAAAACTCAAGTCAGGCATCGCCTTCACTTGTTCGGTGAGTTCCCGCCGCATCGCGATCAGCCGGTCTCTAAATTCAGGATTGGTGGATAGATCATTGATTTCGTGGGGGTCGTCGGTCAGCAAAAATAGCTGTTCGGCCGGTTTAGGAAGGAAAAATGCCGATTGAACGGGATTGAGTTTCCCTTCTTTAAATAACTCCCGCCATTGCTTCCAGGCAAGATTGATATACCGATAGTTATTCTGAAGGCCGTCGGGATAGATCGCCTGATAATTCCGAATATATTTCCAATCACCCACCCGAATCGATCGACAAAAATCGTACTTTTCATCCATCCGATCGGCATATCCAAAGGTTTTGTTTTGGGCTTCCACTTGTTCTCGACGGGTTCCCTGCCCCAGGAACGGCGTACCATCAACATAGGCCGGAACTTTCACCCCAGCCAGACGCAGGACCGTGGGTCCAAAATCGACAAAGTCAACAAAACCATCCGTCCGATCACCGCGTTGAAATGGAGAACTCGATTTGAATTTTTCGGGAACTCGAACCACTAACGGTACATGGAGACCACTTTCATTAATGTAGCCCTTGCCGCGTGGAAGAACTCCACCGTGATCACCGAAGTAAAAAATGAAAGTGTTCTCAAGTTCACCATCACTCCTTAATTGTTCCACCAACTTACCAACTCGGTTATCAATGGACTTGATGCGGTCATGGTACCGGGCGTAGGTTAAGCGAAATAACGGCGTATCCGGATGATAGGGAGCAAGTTCAACTGTCTCGGGATCGGTTTGAAGATCCGGTGAATCAACCCAAGATTGCTTAAAATGCAAAGACGATTCATGGGAATCAGTATAGGTTTGAACATGAAAAAATGGCTTGCCGGCCGGCCTGTTTCGCCAGTGAGCTTTATTGGAAGACGCGTCCCATGTTCCTTTGGGTTCAATCGCGTTGTAATCCTTTTTAGAATTATTGGTTGTGTAATAACCGGCGTCGCGAAGATAGGCAGGAAACATTTTCCAGTTATCCGGCATCCTGGCCAATTCTATCCGGCGATGAAATTGAGTGCCGAGCCGTGGACCGTATACCATTGTAATCAGAGTCGTTCTGGCAACGCTGCAAACAGGTGCATTGGAAAACGCCCGGTCAAAAGTGACTCCATCTTTCGCGAGCGCCGCAATATTAGGCGTCTCGGCGCCCGCTGGATCAAACAACTTTAGATAGTGTTTGGAATTGTCTTCCGACATAATCCAGACAATATTCGGCTTCTCTTGTGACAATGCAGAACCCGCCGCCATGGTCAAGCAACTAATGAATCCGAAAACAACAATTACAAATAGGCGAATCTTCAGCATGATTGTTCGAATCTACAGAAAGGGGGAAGGGAAGAAAAAAACTTACAAAGCTAATCGAAACAAATATTAGAATCTGCTCGAACCAGCCCGTCAAAGTAACGGCGCAACAAAAAAGGACGACGCTAAGTCGTCCCTTGGATATATTTTTTTGGCGTTCCTGTTTCGCATTCTATCGCGAACTCAAGCGTTACTTCTTACCGCCCTTTTTCTCAAGCGACTTGTAGTTGCCCGCAAATTTCTTCTTGAACTTCTCGACACGGCCAAGAGCATCGACGAATTGCTGCTTACCGGTATAAAACGGGTGCGATGCACTCGAAATGTCGACGAAATAGACAGGATATTCATTTCCGTCTTCCCACTTAATCGTCTCTTTAGTGGCGATCGTAGATTTGGTTAAAATCGAAAAATCTGCGGTTTTGTCTTTGAAAACTACAGGGCGATAATCTGGGTGAACGTCCGATTTCATGGCTCTACTCGGTTGACGTGAATAAACTGAAGTTGAATATATTATCGAAAAAGAGACGGTCGTCAAACCGTAAAACTGCCATGTTTCGGCGTTTTAGTTCAATTTTTCCGGACTATTTACCTGAGTTTCTGATTAAGATCGGCTTAAAAAGACAATTGAGTGATTTTGGCGTTCAATCGCCATAGCCACTCCGCACCCTCCCGCAGGAAAAACCATGGATAGCCTCGCCGGAAATTTACTTATCGCAATCCCCCATCTCCACGACCAATCCTTTGCGCGTACCGTAGTTCTGCTTGTTCAGCACGACGAGGAGGGAGCATCGGGATTGGTGCTCAACCGACCATCGGATGTTACCATCACTCAGGTCTGGGACGAAGTTTCGGCAGTGCCTTGCGACTGTCAGGACCCGGTCTACATGGGCGGACCGGTTGAGGGACCTCTGATCGCTCTCCATGAAGAATTTCATAGCGGCGAAACCTGCGTCTGTCCCGACTGTTATGTCTCGGTTGGCCGAGAATCTCTGAACCTGCTCGTCAACCAATCGGAAGCGAGGTTTCGGGTCTACAGTGGCTACTCGGGGTGGGGGCCGGGACAGTTGGAACAGGAATTGGAGCAGGGCGGCTGGTTTATTTTCCCAGCCACCCCAATCCATGTATTCGACTCAGCTGATGGACTATGGCGGCAGCTCTGCGAGCAAGTCGGCGAGGACGTCCTTGGCAGGCATGTCGGGAATGTCGTCCCGACTAACCCAGCCTTGAACTAACCGCAAGTCTCCAAACGGTTCCTACTCCCACTCGTAAGCAACCACCTCATTCAAATTTCGAATGATGATCGTCTTACCTTTCACTGCTAAGTGAGCCCAGCTGTCGTCGCCGACTTTTCGACGTTCGATCAACTCAAACTTCTCGGGATTGGTAGAAATCAACAAGAGTTCACCCTTTTGATCCAGTGCCAAAATTTTGTCACCTGATCCAATTAGGCTGGCGTACTTGCCGAACGGCTTACTGCGCCAGGTCTCTTCGCCTGACTTAAGGTCGAAACAAGCAAATCGCTGATTACGTAGATGAACGAATGAATGGCCATCGATGATTACGGGGGAGGACATATAACCTTCGACCGGTGCACTCCACAGTTGCGCCGTCACAAAATTGTTGGTGGTGCCGGCAGACGCAACGTTGATTAACTGGGTATTACCACCATAAGTGCTGGTGAAGACGCTTCCGTTCCAAATCGTCGGTGTTAGGATGTTCATCCCACGAAAGGTTTTGACGGCCTGACTCCAAAGTTTCTTTCCGGATTCCAAATCTACTCCGCAAAGCTCACCCCGCGTCTGGACAACCGCCTGCCGTTTACCACCCAATTCGGCGATAACCGGAGATGAAAATGCACTTCCATTCATGCCTCCGCCGTCTTCAAGCGAGGACCATACGACTTTACCGGTCGCCTTGTCTAATTTCTTAAATCCGCCACCCGCTTGCACGTACAGGAAATCACCGTCGATCAAGGGTGAACAGACGAACCCAAAGTTCGGTGCCGCCGATCCAGTGTCCGCTGGAAAATCAAGCTTCCAAATAATTTTGCCGTTGGATGCATCCAGGCATACTAGAACGTCTCGAATACCCGCAACATACAATCGCCCGTCATCGTAGGCCGGCGTCGCGCGAATCCAACTTCCATTGGAAGCAGCAAAGAACGGGACCCGCATCGAACCTTCCCATTCAGTTTTCCAAATGGGCTTTCCAGTTGTCAGATCAATTGCAGTGACAACCTCGAACTTCTTGTCTTTGGTTTCTGTAACGAAAATCGAATCTCCAACGACCAAGGGACCGCTGTAGCTTGGCCCCAACGGCATCGCCCACTTCTTTTTAAGGGTGTCTTCATCGATTGAGTCCGGTAGCGAACCCTCAGGAAGGACGCCGTCCCTGTTGGGACCGCGCCATTGAGCCCACTGGGCACCATCGTCCGTGGCGGGGGTCTGAGCAACGACAAGAGGCGAGCAATATGCCGCCAATGCTAAAAAGCAAATTAGAAATCGAGTGGTCATGGTCATTCCAGTAAAAGGGAGCAGTTTGTGAAACAGGTAGAAACAAAGAGATTGGTTAGAGTTAAACTCAACCCTCAAATCTTGGCAACATCAAATTAATTTTTGGTTGGTAATTTTTGACGAGGGAAGCCATCTGTGAGAAATTATCACAACAAATTGCGTGAGTGATCCCCTTGCGAATGTCCGCAGTAATGGCGGTTCCACCGAAAACAACAGTGGTCTTTTCAGGCATTCTCGAAGCAAATTCATTTAAAGCAATGACGGCCCGCCCCGGTTCTCTTAGGTGTGAAATACTTACCCAAAGCAAATCCGGCAGGTGCTCTCTCGCTGCCTGCAGGAGAGAGGAGAGCGGCAAATCGTTTCCAAGCGAATACGCCCGCCACCCAAGAGATGCCATTGTGACTTCAAGTGCCTGCGTCGGAATCTCAAAGTGATCTCCGGCAATCGCACCGCCCATTGCACTCC
>JAALLA010000252.1 GCA_011087765.1 Pirellulaceae bacterium | reverse complement strand
TCGTTCGGCACTTAGGGCATCTCACAACTTTGCCACAGCGAGTCACCGACGCATGGATGATGCATACTTCCTCGCAATTTTCGGCTTGCGGTTTTGGAAGGTGATAGGGGATTGGTACGTAAGGCAAGGGAAAAGAGTTGGTATTTCTCGAACTACTCTACTCGTAAAATCTTTCACGGACTTATCGACGAATTGGCCGTCTTCGAAAATGATGTGGCCGCCCCAGTTGCGGAAGATTTTCACGTCGATCCTCTCATGGTCAAAATCCTCCTTGGCAAGCGATCGCAGGAAATGCCTGGTAACCTTATTGATGAAAATAAGAATGAGGCAAACCATTTGCGCCGAGAGTTTGATCGAATCGAGAAGCGATTGAACGAAGAAGGAATTCAAGCCTCCATAGATGGTGTCATTGAGTACATCAGGCAATTTAACGATGACGAAGAACTAGAGCGACAACTTGCACGACTCATTCAACAATTAGGCGATGATAGTTTCGCAAAACGGGAAGCCGCCAGCGTACAGCTCCGAGGTCTGGGCTCTCGAGCGAGACGAGCTCTCGAAGAGGCTAAAAAGAGTGATGATCTTGAAATTTCTTGGAGAGCATCCACTTCGCTCAAAGCCTCCTATAACCAAGCATCCATCGTGTTGCCAATTAACTTCGCACTAGACTACCTCCGTGCAAAGCCTAGTCCGAAGGCCGTAGCCTGCCTGTTCACTTCGATCGAAAGAGATATTTCGGCTAAACAATTTGCGCGTGTCTGCGCGGCATTAGCTCGTTGTGCCCAGCCCGAGAATCACGATCAGATCATCAAGGGTTTGAACAGTGATAATCCGCGCGTGCGATTTGCGGCGATTATCGCGTCGGACCGAGTCTTTGATTCCAACGCAAAGAAGAAGTTCTTAGTGACGTATCTTTCGGACGACGATGAACTTGTTCGACTTGCAGCTGCGTCATTACTTCATGGTCGATCTGAAGTGGCCTTGAAGGTGCTGGCCAATCTTCAATCCTCGCAATCATTTACGACACGATACCTTGTAGAGCAGCTGATCGGTTGCGACGTCATCGACTTTGCTTCCAAGTAAACACTGGCAATTCGTGAAATGACAAGAGTCATTGAGTAGTCGCGGCGCGGTAATCCCATCCACCAAAATTCCTCAACGAAGGACAACTAGTGAAAACTCGCTCGAATCGATACCTGCAACCTGTGCTAATGACCCTATCTTTGATTTTCGTCTATGGCTCAGCAAATGCCGCTGACAAAGCCGGTACCTCCGAATCGTTACCGACGGCTGCCAAGGCTACCAGACCGGCTCACATGCTGAAGAACTACGATGGAAAATTGGGTGATGGCTCTAAGAAAAATTTATTCCGACCGGTTTCCATTTTGGAAGGTTTGCCTTCGCGGAATTCAGCAGAAAAACCAGCCCAGGAAGCCGCTGCTCAGCAAACCACGATTGAACTTCAAAAACTTACAACACTGTCTTCCATGCAATTCTACACACACTTTGCATTGATTCAAAAAATGCTGATGGGCAAGTGGGACGAAGAGACCTTTAGGAAATTCTCTCTGTACGACGGAATAAATCTGAAAATGATGCAAGCTTATGAAAAGCAACTTAAAGAGAATGTTAAATGGGGGCCCTTTCTCAAGAAGAAAAATACTCTTCATCAGCAGGTTTATAAAGATCTCATGCCGTTGATTCGTAAGAAACGGATGGGGAAAAAGTTGGCCGCCGCTGATATTGAGAAGCTTGAGGATCTCGATGAATTAATCTTCAATAAAATAATTAAGTAGTTGCTTTCCACGAGCTGTGCATCGGTATCGAATTAGCACCGGTACGATGAATCAAACACAGCATCAATAATCGGCAGGCGGAATGATCAATTGATTGGGTCCTATGCTCAAAGTTGCTTACCGAGCCTTCCTAAGATTGGTGGATTTGCAATTGGATCGCTAAAGTAAGAAGATGAGGTTTTTGAATCCTCTGATATATGTAATTTGAATAACTAGCTCATTCGTGATGAGAACTTAAAGTCAATCGGATGGAAATGTCGTCTGAAGAAAAGCAACTGCCCAAACCCAAACGTCGCTGGTTTCAACTCAGTTTGCGGACCCTCCTCCTTTTGGTCCTGCTTGCCTCCACTGTGCCCGGTTGGGTTGGGATGGAATGGGCTCAGCGAAGAAAGGAGAAGTTGGCGATTCGTTGGGTCGAGGAAATGGGCGGCAATGTCCGGTTCGATTTACAAAAGTGGCGAGGGAACCGTGCGACAAAGGTAGCGATCCGAAAAGAAAAAAATATTTTGGCACTTGATTACCTGCCTAATTTTAATCTTCTGGATATCGAAGTGCTAGGAACGCCGTTAAGCGGCCTATTCCCCTTAGAAGAATTGAAAATTCTGACAAATTTGCAGCGGTTCTTAAGCCTCTTGATAGACCTCTACTTTGATAATAACAGGCAATTAGTTGACCTTTCGCCCCTGTCAGATTTGAGGAGTCTCAAGGAACTTAGAATTTGGTATACAGCAGTCGCCGACCTGTCGCCGTTGGCAGCTCTAAAGAGCTTTGAAGCGATTGAAATATTCGATGCACCGATAAGGGATCTTTCACCTCTATCGGGGCTTACTCGCCTCAAGGAGCTTCAAATTATTGTAGCGCCGGTGTCGGACCTCTCTCCGCTCTCCGCACTGAAAAACCTAGAATACCTTGACTTCTATGACACTAATGTAAGTGACCTCACGCCGCTGCGGGGATTGAAGAATCTCAAAAAGCTTGATCTCAATGCCACAAAGGTGAGAGACCTCTCGCCACTGGCAGAGTTAAAAAATTTAGAATACCTTGATCTCAGAGATACGCAAATAAGAGATCTTTCGCCACTAGCTGACTTAAAAAGCCTCGAATACCTTGATCTCAGAAATACGTACGTAAAGGATTTTTCACCGCTGGTAGAATCCCAAAATCTTCGGGAGCTGTTTGTAAATAAAATGCAGGCAAGCCCCGCTCCGTTGGCACTGCTGAAGAGATACCTAATGCTCGATGGAGCCAGGGTAACGAAAGAGCAGCTTGACGAGCTTGAAGTTGCGTTGCCAAATTGCAAGATTTATCGATAAGCGCTACTAACAATTTTGCTAAGGGGTTGGTTCGAGCTTCGATTTCCGTTAAGTGATCTAACTGAGCAAGGAGATCATGCTTGCTGCTCTCGGCAAAAAGGAATTTTTTCAATTTGCTTAATTAATGAAATATCTGCTGCATTCCCCAATGCGTTAAGCCAGGTTAAAGGCGAGGAAGGTTGCGGGACGAAGGTGTTATAAGTGCCCTGAAAGAAAGCAATCTCTGTGATATTTGCCCGCGTCTATTTATTGTTTGGCTGGGCCCTGCTGTTGGCCGGCCATCATTGGAATCCCTCGAGTTTGGAGGGGCTTGGTCGTAGTGATAATTCAGGTCGTTTTTTGATCTCGGATGATATATCTGAGGCCGAAGGGAACGAAGCGTCGCAGATACTGATTGCGACCTATAACGCACACCTTCTTCCACCCGTTGCAAGTCCTTTTGCTGGTAGGCGTAGCAATTCCAATTATCGAGCGGGAGCTGTTGCTGAACATCTGTACCAGTTCGACATTATTGGATTCTGTGAAGTATTTTCAGCGGATGGTTCGAAAAAACTGGTTGAGTCATTTTCCACTAACCGCGACGTTGGCTATCAGGTGGTCCGTGGTCCGGGGCGTGGGAAGCTGCGAGGAACCGGAAGCGGCTTACTTCTATTAAGTCGATTCCCGGTAGTCCAACAGCATGAATTGGTTTTTCAAGCTTCTTCACGAATGTGGCGAGACGGTCGAAAAGCTGATGGCTTGGCAACCAAGGGAGTCTTACATGTCGTGATCAACTACCAGGGAGTTCTCGTAGATCTCTTTTTAACGCACCTTGATAGTCTTTCAGAATCTGTGCGCAAAAAACAGATTGAAGAATTAGCCAATTTCATTCTCATTCATTCCGACTTAGATCGACCGGCCATTCTAATGGGTGATTTGAACATTGTTGGTCCAAAACACGGGATATCCAGCGAAGAAGAGTATGATGCGATGGTTCTTGAACTTTCGCAAACAACTCGGCGTCGATTGATCGACCTAGGAAGTCAATTGACTGCGGGAACATCGAATCCGATTGATCCGGGTAATGCAGATCGCATTGACTATATTTTTGCCTTGCCCTCTGTTGGTGATGCAACCTCGCTAAAGGGGAGGGTGGGCCTCGCCCATTTGCTTGATGCAAAGGTTGAAGAGGGCTCATTATCGGATCACTCGGCTGTTGTTTCAAAAATCAGGCTGCCTCTCAATTCAAGATAAAGCCGAATTATATTTTGGCGGTATGGGTAGGCTTGAAAATCTGTGGATAAGTTGGCATCCATAGCGACGCCTGAGATATAATCAGATCGATACGAAAATAGATCTACCCTGAGAGATGAAATGAAATTGTTTATCACAACGTTGTTGATGTTTGTGTTTCTGTTTTGCCCACTAGTCAGTGCACAGGACAAAGCCGCCAAGGGTGACCCCTTTAAGCATCCGTACGCCAATCCAGTCGATAATCCTGAGTTGCCACGCCTTCTGCTGATTGGTGATTCGATTTCGATTGGCTATACCGCTCGAGTTCGAAAGCTGTTGGCTGAGAAGGCCAACGTCCATCGCCCCAAAACCAATTGTCGTTGGTCTGCTTTTGGAGACGAGAATGTCGAAGAGTGGATGGGCGACAGCAAGTGGGATGTGATTCATTTTAACTTTGGACTGTGGGATTGGTACGGTTGGAAACAAGAGACCAAAGCGACTCCAGAGTCGTATGCCAAGAATCTCGATAGCATTGTCAAGAAACTAAAAAAATCAAAAGCGAAGTTGATTTTTGGAATGACGACGCCTCCCTGTATTGGTTCAGAGCGTAGTGCCAATGTTGTTGTCAGTGAGGATCGAGCGAAGCGATTTAATGACGCGGCGCGAAAGGTGATGAAGAATCATGGCGTTCAAGTGAATGATCTGTATGTTGCGATTGGAGAAGCGCGAGCGGAGTATCAACTTGCCGAAAACGATGTTCATTACAACGATGCCGGGAAAGATCTGCTTGCGGCTCGCGTGGCCACGTCGGTCAGCAACGTTCTGGCAGAGAAAAAGAAACGGAAGCGTTCGCCGATTCCAAAGATAACGAGCCAGGATGGAGTGCCCAACGCACTCATCCTTGGTGACTCCATTTCGATCGCGTACACGCCAATCGTCGTTAAAAAACTCAAAGGCAAAGTCAATGTTACGCGGCCGAGAGCGAATTGCGGTGATACGAATCGTTATCGGAGCGCGCTATCTAAATGGCTGGGGGATAAGAAATGGGATGTGATTCATTTTAATGTTGGCCTGCACGATCTTTGTTATCGTCATCCCGATTCAAAGGTGCAGGGCAACCGGGATAAAGTGAATGGCTCCATCGCTGTTCCACTTGATGAATACGAGCAGAACTTGGAAAAAATTGTCACGATGCTGAAGGCGACGGGGGCAAAACTAATCTGGGCTTCAACCACGATCGTTCCTGAAGGTGAGGCGGGCCGAATTGTGGGAGACGAGGTGAAATACAACCTCGTCGCTGAAAAAATCATGAAGAAGCATGGGATTGAAATCAATGACCTGCGTGAACTGAGTGGTACGTTTCCTGCCTCTTATTTCCGCGGTCCGGGTGATGTGCACTTCACCCCAGAGGGGAGTGAAAAATTGGCCGATCAGGTCGCGGGATCGATCGGACGATCAGTTCAAGCAGGCAAGTAGATTTAATTTTGGTTGATGGGTCTCTGCCATGAAGGGCTCTAGCCGTATTTTATAAATTCCTCAAAATCAGCGGCGTTTTTTGGGTTGCTGAGATACTTGGCGGCGGTTTGGTAATACTCCATGATTTTGTCCTCCGGGGTAATAATCAGGTCGGCACATTCAGCCCATGGGCATATGTAAGCGAATT
>JAALLA010000251.1 GCA_011087765.1 Pirellulaceae bacterium | reverse complement strand
CACTTTTTGGAATCACCACCTTTTCCATGACAATTCTCTATCGAAGAGTATCATCGCCAATGTAATAAGCAATTCGATCGAAAGAACGGCTCGCTTAGTGTTGCAGTAAGACAATCATGATTGAATTAAAAAACACAACGAAACTTTACAACGATGTAATCGGGGTCAACGACATTTGTTTGAACCTGCAGGCGGGAACGTATGGGTTGCTGGGGCCTAATGGCTCTGGAAAGACTACGTTAATCAACCTCATGCTAGGTCAACTGAAACCGACTATCGGCTCGGTAACACTTTTTGGCGTCAATCCATGGAAAAAAAGCAAACTCTTACGTCGCGTTGGACTTTGTCCGTCTGTAGAAATTAATTACCCACGAGCCACAGGCTTGGAATGGGTCACCTACATGGTTCAGTTGCATGGTTTTCGTTTTATGCAGGCGGAAAAGAAGGCTAAAGAATCGCTCGACTTCGTTGGACTTAGCCATGCCATGGATAGACCGATGAGAAATTATTCACTCGGTATGCGGCAGCGCGCGAAAATTGGACAGGCAATTGCGCATAATCCCGACCTGTTAATCCTTGACGAACCGTTTAACGGTCTCGATCCAATTGGTCGTCATGAAATGTCCTCCTTCTTGAAAACATGGGCCTCTCAGGGAAAAGGACTGATCCTTGCGAGTCATATCCTTCATGAAGTCGAAGCAATTAATCCATCATTCTTACTAATTTCCGGAGGGCGGCTGCTCGCCTCGGGATCTCCTGCGGAAGTTCGCAACATTCTTGCCGACACACCTTACGAGTTGACCCTGCGGACTTCGTCCCCCAAGCAACTGGCAAAACTGTTAATTGAGCACTGTGAGATCGAATCGCTTAAATTCATTTCCAACACTGAAATCTTACTCTCCACTCGCTCGGCATCCCAACTCTTCAAAGTTATCCCTGAGATTATCCAGCAACATCAAATTTCAATTTCAGAAATCCGGTCGACCGACGATTCACTCAATACACTCTTTTCGATGCTGATGAAACTTCATCGAGGTGAATTAATGCAAGGAGCACTGTCATGAAGACCATCCTTCAAAATGCACTTGCAACCTGCCTGTTTGAAATACGCAGTTCTTTTACGGTCCAGCGCTCCTCCGTCTCACTTGTGCTTGCACTATTTCCCCCAACGATGTTGGGGCTCTTAATCCTCGGTGCTAAATTTTCGAGGACGGGCGCCTCCAGCTCTATCCTTCAAGATTTCACTTCGTTACTTACGATCACTTTGATTGGCCTGGTAAGCCTCTTATCTTTAATCTTGTGGGCAACTCCCAACGTTAGCGCAGAACTGGAAGGAAAAAGCTGGGTGTTCATTGCCAGTCGGCCTGGCGGAAGAATCTCAATTTTCCTGGGAAAATTTTTAGCCGCATTTAGTGTCTCCTATGCTGTTTGTATTGTCTCAATTTCACTATGCACGCTTCTTATCGATAGCCAACTGAAAGCCGGAGAACCTGTGCGTTTCTGGACTTCCCTTGCCGGCATTTTTTTCCTCGCATGTCTCGTTTATGGAGGAATATTTTCGTTGCTGGGAGTTTTATTCATCAAACGCGCCATGACATTTTCGGTTGGATTTGTAATCGGCTCAGATATTATCATGGGTTCGGTTCCGGGCGTCCTAATGAATAAATTTTCCATTCGTTATCATCTTCAAGAAATTTCTTTAGTATGGCTTGGCTGGTATCTCCCAAGCAGTTCTGAAGAAGCCTATCGAACAATTTTTGGCGATGGCTATTCTGTCACCGCTCACATTTGCATCATCATCGGAGTCACTTTGGCAACGCTCTGTCTCGGCGCATCGGCGATTGTAAATCGTGAATACATCACGGCATACCAAGATTAGCCCTGCATTCCTCACCAAGACCCTGTTTTCCAACCTCTCATAACTGTCTCGCGTTCTTTCCCGATCCGAAATTGAATGGCGCCATCGAGATCAGTTCTTAAGACGGTACTTCGCGAGTTGGAAAAATCTCGATTCATTGATTCGCTGACGCGATTTCGTCCGCAACTAATAACGACGTACCGAGGGGATGCCCATTTAACAAATTTAGCTGGAAGACTATTCGCGCTGCCATGATGGGCTGCCATTAGAATTTCAACATCAACCGGATTGCAAGCTAACAACCGACTCAAGCCTTCCTCCTCTAAATCACCCGGTAATAAAATCCGTTTCCCGCTGTACTCAATCATCCAGACAATACTGTTTGCATTATCGTTTCCCGGAATCCCCTCTTCAGGTGGACTGAGAACATCAAACCTAATCTGCGACGAAGCGAACGGTTGATCCCCAATTGCAATGGGAACGACCTCGACATCCCGCGCTTCCAGAACAGCGAACAACTCCTGCACTTGCGGAGTTCGATCTTTTAGCATCCCATACGAAACAAAGACTTGATCAATTGAAAACTGCTTTACTAATTGGGGTAACGCATTGAAATGATCCACATCGGCATGTGAAATCACCACCGCATCGACATGCTGAATTCCCTCATTCCATAAAGCACCGGCAATGCTCCTAGCACCAAAATTGGGTGAACCAAGTGAACCTGCGTCATAAAGTATGTTTTTCCCGTCTGGCAGTTGGAGCAAAACACTGGAACCATGTCCGACATCGAGGAAAGTGCAAACGAGTTCGTCGCTCGCTGGAAAACTGCTTTTGCTACCACATCTCACTGGAATGACCCACGCAAAAACCAGCCAAACCGCTAGGCAAATCGGCAGCCAACTTCTTTTGATTCTTGTTTCAGGGTAAACAACCAAGAGAAACAAACTGATATAAAAGAGTGCCACCCCCCAGCCAGGCGGCCCCGCAGTCCAAAAGTGCCCCCAAGGCACCAATTGAAAAACCGCAACCAACCACTCGATCAGTCCTAAACTTAATTTACAAAAACCTCCGAACACGGTTGCCACGGACGGCAAAAACGCACCCAAAATTAATACTACCATCCCGGCGTAGAGACTGATCGCGATTGGAATGAGCAGAAGAGGATTGGCTATCAGAGCTATTGGAGCAACTAAATGAAAATGGTAGGCAACCATTGGTAAAGCAACCAGCCAAATCACAAAACTAACCAAAATAGCCAACCAACACTTTCGAAGCGTCCAGTTACTAATTCGAATCAGAGGTGACCGGGTGCCCGAAATCAATCTTTGAATTGGATCAAGCTCTGGCTTTCCAAAAATCCAGTCAGCGCTGACGATTAACGAAGCGACCGCGAGAAACGAAAGTTGTGGACCAATTCCAAAAAGATCACTTGGGTTAATAATTAAAACGACCACCCCTGCAATCGCAAGTAAGTTAAAAGAAAAATTCCCCTCTCCCAAGAGTCTGCCAAGACAATACAGAGTCACCAGAATGGACGCCCTAAGCACCGGCGGCCGAAACTCAACAAGCCACGCATAAAACAGTACGAATACGATCGTCAACCATAGGCTTTTGCGTCGGCTAAAAATTCCGACACGAAAAAAACAGAAAAATGCCCCTGCTAAAATCCCCACATGTAGCCCGGAGATTGCCAACAGATGAGCAGTGCCTGTTTCTAGAAATCGTTGACGGCGAACGCGTGATAACTGCTCGCGATTGCCAAGTAAAATTGCGGAGGCAAACCCCGACTCCGGACTTGAAACATATTGCCAGGTTAATTCGTTTAATCTGCGCCTCAGACTCGAGATCCACCGGACCGTAAACCAATTACCCGAGTCCAATACCCTGACACTCTTTGCTTGATAGACATGGACAAATGCACGCTTAGCTTTACCCCGATAGAATTTTTGATAATCGAAACCTCCAGGATTACTGGGCGGCGAACTTTTGACCAAATAACCAAACACTTCTATCTGATCACCTGAATGAATTCCACTCACGGATTGGTGGACGATAAGATCACAAACACCACTCACGCTCACCCAGTTTAAACCGTCTCTCAGCCGATTCGCCTTCAAAACCAAACGCGTTTTTAATTCTCCTTCAGGCCGATTTTCGAACGCCGCGTCTGCGACCACCCACAATGGCTCCGAAACCACTGTGGCTTCGATACAACAAGGACGCGATACAACATTGGCATAGCGGCCAATGTCATTGTGCGGGAACCAATTCCAACGGCCATGATGCCAAAATGAGCCACCCAATAAAAATCCAATAAGCAGAAAGGTAGAGGCAACTCTGTCGCGTTTGAACCTAGAATCGAATTGGGAGTGAAGCCCAACCTTTCGAAGCAAAGTTGGCCGTCTCGCAACAAACAACCAGCCTACCAAGCACATCCAGGAGGCACAAAAAGAGAAGTACCAGCTAACGTCCCACACTCGATCGACAAAGACACCGGTGGCAAATGCAGTAGCCACGAGTAGCATGGGTTGGTAAGACGGCCGAGAACGTGTCGCGGCGGCTTGGGTTTTATCGGGGTCTGACGAGCACATGTCTACTCCACCGAGGACATCCAACTCTAGTTTCCGAACTGATTACACGACTAGAGAATAACATATCCTTAGGCTGCCAGCGAAAAGATGCTTGCAGGCAGCGAATCTACGAGTCAAAAATCAACTCAGCCCAGACTCGTAACCGTTCCGTTTTAGAAGTACCATCTGTGCGTTTAAAGAAAACTCAAGCAGAAACCAACATGTTTGTTCGAGGGTAACGTGCTCGTCATCAGCGAATTTGTCCACCCATGAGAAAAGATCGAGCTGGTGGAGAGCGCATAAAAAAAGTCACAGCATGTCGCTCCATCGTCATGCTATGACTCTATCCTGGTTGCGAAACAGTCCGTGTCTCGCCCTCCGGCGTTTTGATCTAAACCTTTTATCGACTTGTCAAATCCCAAACCGTAAAATATTTGCAGTAAGTTCAGCGGTTAATCCGCGCCGTTGCTACAGATTAACATAGCGGTTCCAGATCTACGGACTGCGGAAAGATTAATGCTTAGAGGGGAAACCAATATTCAACTTCTCGCCGAGCAATTCACCTCATACGACGCCTAAACCGAATTGCTTCCCCATGTTTTTTCTTTGAAGTGAACTGAATTGGTTGCTTTTATTCCAATTCAGTCCTCTTGGGACTGTTCAATTTCGTTCCGACTCACCCTTACAAGTATTTCCAAACCAGCTTCGGAGCCAAAACGTCCAGCCTGTTGAACCGGCTGTCTCAAATTACAACCAGACATCCGCGAGCTATTTATTTCTGCAAAGCGATCCTCTATCCTGATCTGAGAGGTAGTCCGGTTGCATCAGGGAGTGTGCAAACTGCCAAGGAGAGGATGGATTCGTGCCAAAACTACTAGAACATCAAATCCCCAGCTTCCATGGATTTGGGGCTTCGATCTTGGTTCAGCAAACCAGAGGTCGCGTCAAACGACACCCTCTCCCCAACGATCGGATGCAGGCCAGAGCACTGTTGCACGACCACTGCCCTCTGACCCCGGGGGTTTACGGGTGGCTCGATGACCGCAATCAGCTTTGCTACGTTGGAAAATCAAAATCACTTCGGAAGCGGTTGTTGTCCTATTTTTCGAAGACTCCCGTAGACAAAAAAGCTGTGCGGATTCGGCAACACAGTCAAACAATTGTTTGGGAACCCATCTCCAACGAACTTCTCGCTTTGATCCGGGAACAAGAACTCATTTATCGCTGGCGTCCCGAATTTAATACGCAAGGGCAACCCACCAAGCGGCAACCCGCCTTTATATGTATTGGTGGAGGACTCGCACCGAATGCCTTTTTCACTAGACGCCTTACGAACAAGTCCGAGTTTTCTTTCGGACCAATTGCAGGCACTGGGCGTCTTCGTTCGGCAGTCGAGACAATCAACCAGTGTTTTCAACTTCGAGACTGCCCCGATAAAATCAAATTTAAATTCAACAATCAGCTGTCTCTATTTGAAAATCCACTAACCGCACAGTGCATTCGTTTTGAATTGGGAACCTGCCCGGGACCATGTGCTGGGCAATGCAGCACCCGGGCGTACCTAGCAAAAGTTCAGAATGCACA
>JAALLA010000250.1:4669-6030 GCA_011087765.1 Pirellulaceae bacterium | reverse complement strand
GCATCGTACACCGTCGAGGTGAAGCTCATGGACATGGCCTTCGTGAAGTTGGTCAACGGTAAGGCGAACTGTCAATCCATCCTCAGACACGGACGCGGAAGTGATATTGCACTCGACATGATCGACTTCCGGGCTGCCGTAGCTTTCCTGATAGATATAGGTGTAGGTTGGCAATGAGTAAGATTCAATTTTACTCGCAGTTTCCCGATCGACAGGTTTTGTGAATTGGAGTTCAAATCCGTCTGGCTTGGCTTTCATGCTGAGAACTTCAAACGGTGTTTTTCCGGTCCATTCCAATCGTTCCAAAGCAAACGGGGATTTACCACGAGAACCCCAGCCTCGGTTGGTTCCGCCAACAAACATCATCCCGTTGGATGCCTGTTCAATTGCCAAATTTCCAGAACCGAATCCCTCGGTGAACGGGAAGCACGCGCCCTGGTAATGTCCGTTTACTTTTTCAAGGTCGACCCGCATCACCCAACTGAAGGTTTGATCGCAAACAAATAGTTGTTCCTTAAACGGTCCAAATTTTCCCTTCGATTGATCGCATACGATTCCAGCGGCCGACTGCCCCATTTTTTTATAGGGAAATAGGATGGCAGTTGGTTCGAGCTCGGGCAGTTTTTTAGCTTCCGCCATAATTCTGGAGCCACTTTTCGGATCCTGAGGTCGGGGCCCGATTGCATCGGTTTCTTTGTACCAGGAGTTCCCTTGCGGATTTCCCTGAAACGAACCGGGACGGAGCCACTTTAAACCGCAGGTTCCGTTCCATGGGCCTTGGTTATCAGTGTAAAACACATCGCCTGCAGCATTAAATCCAACGCCCCCAGGTGAGCGAACGCCACTGCATGTAGGTGTTACTGTTCCATCGGGTGAAACACGCAAGCACCAGCCGCGATACTTATTCTGGCTGGTAAAGGAGCCGGTTAGGCAGAGCGTAACCCAGATGTCACCGTTGGAATCGAATTCAGAACCAAACGCATATTCATGGTAGTCGCCGTTGATTCCCCACCCATCTGAAATGGTTTCACAGACGTCAGCTAAGCCGTCTCCCGTCTGATCTTGCAGTCGCGTGATTTCTCCACGCTGGGTTGCGTACAGAGAACCATCGCGCTCAGCGAGACCGAGGACTTCGTGAAGTCCGTCCATAAATAAGGTCGAGGTGATTTTAGAGGCATCTGGCTGTAGCGGGTTGTGGAACATGTAGATGTCCCCACGCCGGGAGGAAGCGGCAAGTCTGCCGTCGGCCATGAACTCAAAATCGCCGACTTCCAGAACTACCCCTTCCGGAGTTGGAACCTTGCTAATTTTGTAATATTCGGACTGATTAATTTGTCCAAATGAAACGGTTGGAAACAAAA
>JAALLA010000250.1:0-4569 GCA_011087765.1 Pirellulaceae bacterium | reverse complement strand
GGGAAAGCGAGTGCGAGGATGAATGCAGTCGAAGTAAAGCAAAATGAAATAAATCGATGGTTCATTGGTCTGGGATCCGGTGAGTGATTGTGAGTACCGCAGGAATTCGTTGATTCAAAATAAATTGATGAATAGCCCATTTGTTGGCGATGGTTACGAAGGGAAATTTACCAATCGTATTTTTGCTGGAAGACAGTCTGGCCTTTTGGCAAATCTATTTCCGCGACAACACTGCCATTTTTGTCTTTCGATAACTGGAGTTTCACTGACCCAGAAAACTGGGTGGTCCAGCGATCGCCAAAGACAATCGAATTGCCATCAATCTTTGCCTGCTCAGATTGTCCGACTAGGTAGTAAAGCTTGCAGGGTTGGTCAGCCACGATGGTAAATTGCCGAGTAATTAGTGCACGGTCATCCTCAAGGGTTGGAACGGGTTGGTCTGTAATGACAATTCCATCCATTTGATAGTCGAAGACCGGGCGACGATTCTCATCGAAATGATATCCCTTAAAAACTGGAGAATCGGAGCCTCTGGATTTGTTCCATTGGCCGGGTCTAGAATTTTTGGCAAATACGATTGCCTCTGGCAGTTCGAGTAGATTTTCCCCTAGCGGTGCTTCAAACCCCTGCCCACGACCCGTCCAGTGTCGCGATGCATCGATAAAGTTTTCCTGCCAGATCAGCGCCAGTCGGCACAGTTCCGCATCAAAGGCGAGGTTAACTTCTTCGGGGTAGCCAACGCCGATCGCGCGGGCACCCGCTCCTTGAATAAAGTTGCGATACATCTTGGGCGTGTCACCCGGTTTCAATTCCATTTTTGATCGAACTAAGCCTTTTGGTTTGGCGGCTCGGTCACCATCTTCGAGGAATTGCCAAATCGAGTCGATTTGCTGATTCGTATCGCCATTGAGAATATCGGGATAGTAGGATTTTCCGCCGGGCCAAGACTCTGGCATTCTCGTTCCACGACGAAAATTGGATGGTTTTAGCATGTACATTTGAAACCAATCACGATTCAATCGTTTGGTCATCGTCGTTAAATCAATCGCCTGAACTCCAGTCGCGGGATACTTTCCAAAGGTATGACACTTGATACAGGACAAGGCTTGATCACCAGCAAAGAACCGGCCGTGCGACTTAATTTTTCTTTCAGTTTCGGAGTGTGTCACCGTTGGTACATTTTTCAATTGATCGAACGCGACTAATTCATCTGCAAGTGTTCCCAGGTTATCGGCTCCAAATTTCGGCATACGGGTCAACATGTAGGGGCGATCTTTTGCGCTTTCCAAGAGAACTTTGTCGAGCCACTTACGATTGAGTTTCGCGCCAATGGACTTTAAAGCGGGCGGGTGTTGTCCTTCGTCGCCCATTTCAACCTGGGTTCCGGTGAACCATTTCTTTCGGTCGTAGATTTCTAGAGAGTCCCCCCGCATATCCACGACACCTCCACGAATTGATCGGTCGCTCATTTGGCGGTTGTGGCATGCGTAACAATTCAGCGTTACCAGTTTTTCATGAATAAGTTGTTCCGGGTTACTGTTTTGTTCCGCTAAGGTTTTTCCTGCCTTAATTGCTTCGGCAATACACTTGCGCTGGAATGGGTTGAGTCTAAAATCGACAGTGGATGGAGTTGCCGAGAGGCAGCCGGCGAGAGGGTTCATTTTTGAAAAGGGTGCGGGAGTCGGCAGCGTAGAATTCAAAACCTGTGCTTCGCCAAGTTTACTTTTTGGCAGTTCCATTTCGTGGCAGGAAGCACAGCCGACCGACTCAAAATAATTTTTGCCTAAGGCGGCTTTTTTTAAGTCCAGAACAAAGGGCTGGTTTTCAGGATCAATTGCGATTTCCCGAATCGGGCGCAACAGCGATTCCAAGCTTATTTCTTTTAAGCCATTTCCATTAACGACAACGCGAAGATCTTCGCCGCCTTGAAATTCAAAAAATTCTACGCGAACTTCATGGATGCCGGCTGTAAATGAAATTTCTTTTTCGACTGTATTCATTCCGTGAATTCCATCGTTATCAACAACGGTGTCGCCATCAATAATTAACCGAGAGCCATCATCCGAAGTTAATTTAAATCGATACTTGCCGTCGGTCGGGGTTTCCCAAAAACCGGTGAACACGATTCCAAAATGATCTTTTGCTTTACCAAGTTGGACATCAAACCCGCTAGTAGTACCTTTGGAAACGGGTTTGAGTTGGTCGAAATTCGGAAGCTTTTCCCATTTCCCCTCGTAATACGCAAAGTTGATTTTTGATTCGACTACAGCATCCCGGATCAAATACGCCGCTAGATTCTGGGCTTCTGAATCGCTGAGATTGAATTGAGGCATGCGTCCGGAGGGGCGAGCATGCAGTGGGTTTTTGATGAATTCAGTCAGGCTCGAAAGTGAATATTTATTTTCGAGTGAACCGAGTGGAATCGAGGTGGCGATTTTTACATCTTCGTTCTGCGGGTTGTGGCACGCGACACATCCGATTGAATGAAATAATTGCTCTCCCAGGCTGACAGATTTTGAGTTGGAATTTTGTTTGACGACCGTCCCAGTGGAGGCCAGAAAGTGTGCTAAAGATTCGGCAATGATCTTTCGCTCGGCTTCGCTTTTTCCCACCAACACGTTGGGCATGGTGGTGCCCGGTTTCACATGCTGGGGATCGAATAAATACGATTGAAAGTGGTCGGGAAGGATTCGCCCGCCAACTTCAGACAAGACTGGAGCTTGTCTCGGCCGGACGGACCAGTTTGATTTGCCTTCGTGGCAAGAGGCACAATTCAGTTCGTTTATAAGTAGATTTCCACGTTCCACGTTGGAAATCGTTTCCACGTCTTTAAATCTCTCTATTCCAGGAATTAGCGGATGTTTTTCATTGTCTTCCGCGACTACTGGAAGTGTCAGAAAACTGATTGTTGAAAAAGCGAGCAGAAAGAATTTTGTTTTGGCTGTCATAGCAAATAAGGGGCTGGGTACGAATAAAGTTAGACGTTCGACGCGGTAAGCAGTGAATCACGGGGAGGACTGGAAGCCAGCCCGGATCCTGAAACATAATTAGCGTTTTAATTTTTTCTTGTTGCTGAATGAAGGGTGGCGAGGGCCACTTCCAAAGTATTTGGATTGATCAAAAATTCGTTCGGCGTTTTGATCCGTCTCACGAGGATCGTCAGTTGATACTAATTCTGCCTTCAAGGACTCAATGAGACCAGATTTTATATCACGATACTTCTCGTCACCAGCAACGTTGACTAATTGTGCCGGATCCTGAGTTAGATCATAGAGCTCCCATTCGGGGCGTTTGCCAAATGCGAGTTTGTATTTCAGCTGATGCTCGGCATCTTTATTTTGGTTTTCAACCATATAGGTTTTGGTGGGTCCATTATCACAGTCACCGAGCCAACAGCCCGGTAGATTAGCCAATTGGTAGTTGGGTGTTCCCGATGGCCAGCGATCCGGTCGATAATTGTGGATTAAAAGATACTCGTCCGTGCGAATCGCCCGCATTGGAGTACCGCCAGCATCGTCACCTTCCTGACAAGGAACGTGTCTTTCTTTTCCAGTAAACACACGATCCCGAGCTGCTTCCACCCTCCCTGACTTTTTGGACTTCAAAATATTGATCCAGCTTTTCCCAGTCATGTTATCGGGAATGGAAAGTCCAGCAGCAGCGAGAAATGTAGGCGCTAAATCGGTAGTGCTGACGAAATCAGTGATCTGACGACCAGGGGGAATCTGGCCGGGCCAGCGAACCGCCATCGGTACTCTTGCGCCGCTGTCGTAAAGATTACTCTTGCAACGCGGGAACGGCATTCCATGGTCACCGGTTATGACGACCAGAGTAGAATCCAGCAAATCGAGAGATTCGAGTTTAGTTAACGCCTGGTCGACATCGCTATCAAAGCGTTGAACTTCAAAATAGTAGTCCGCTACATCGGAGCGAATTATCTCGCTTTCCGGGTAATGTTCAAACAATTTGATGTTACTCAAATCCATGCCACTTTCACGACCCGAGTTGAGCTTATAACCGCGATGGGGGTCGGAAGCGCCCAGCCAAAAACAGAACGGTTGGTCTCGTGGCCAGGCTTCGAGAAATTTATTGAAATTTGGATACCGCTTGCCAGCCGGATGTCCTCCGGAAGTCTCAAGCCAGTTGTCGACTTTGCCCGGCCCCCAACTCTTTCGCCAATGTCCGGTGAAGTATCCTGCTTCAGCAAGAAGGTGTGGGTAGGTTTGGTGTTGAGTATCCAAAATGCTGTGCAGATTTCCACCGTGGCCCAGTCGCCAGTGATATTGCCCGGTAAGAATGGCATTGCGAGATGGAGTGCACGAAGGGGAAGAGATATAGGCGTTTTCGAATAGAACGCCTTCTTTTGCGATGCGGTCAAATGCCGGAGTTTTCACCACTGGATCACCATAGGCTCCCGCGTGAGGCCAGCCCCAGTCATCGGCGATGCAGAATAAAATATTGGGTCGGTCATCAGCGAGAATTAAGTTCGCAGGGGAACAGATGGCCAAGCCAAATAAAAACAAAACCAAAGCTGACTTGCTGTTCATCCCGTGAATTCCTTGTTGAGCC
>JAALLA010000249.1 GCA_011087765.1 Pirellulaceae bacterium | reverse complement strand
GTCAGCACAGAGCTTGGCCTTCTCAACCGCGTCAGGTCCTGCCACGGTGAGTTGACTGATAATTTTGTAACCCTCGTGGAATGAGATAGAAACTTTGTAGGTATCAGTGGCCGGACGGCCAGTGATTCCACTGACTTCGACACGGTCGGCTCCGTTCTGACGCAATTGAATCGATGTAAAATCAGCAACGCAATCAGGTGTAATGTAATTCGCCGGATCACTCATCTCGTAAACCAACTGGGAGGTTACGGTTTCAATAGA
Source organism: Pirellulaceae bacterium (assembly GCA_011087765.1). GTDB lineage: Bacteria > Planctomycetota > Planctomycetia > Pirellulales > Pirellulaceae > Mariniblastus. Next base: position 5,813 of record JAALLA010000249.1, on the reverse strand, counting down.
AACACGTCCGCCGGTTCCTTCATGTTTCGTTACCGCAAAACTACCATCAGATCGAGCTTCGATGACTGGGTAACCGATACGAGCCATGTCGGGAATCTCTTTCCAGTGAACGAAATTGCCACCCGTACATTGAGCGCCACATTCGACGATATGCCCGGCAATCGTTCCTGCGGCTAAACGATCCATATCCTCCATCGTCCAACCAAACTCGTACATCATCGGAGCGAGAACGATCGAGGGGTCGGTTGCGCGTCCGGTAATGACGATATCTGCACCTTGCTTAAGAGCCTCGACGATCGGCTCAGCGCCAATGTAGACGTTAGCCGTTTTTACTTGATCGAGATAAGGTTTCAGCGGCTGACCGTTATCCATATTTTGAAATGCTTCACCGCCATCAATCAAAGAACTCAGATCGTCGAGAATATCATCACCTTCGACGATCCCGATTTTCATGCCGGTCAAACCCTGCTCTCGAATCACAGCCGCGAGCGCTTCTCGACAAGCCACGGGATTCACCCCACCCGCATTGGCAATGATTTTAATTCCCTTTTCATGACACAACGGCAACACCCGACGACACATCTCAACAAAATCTGTCGCATAACCTTTCTGTGGGTCGCGGCTCTTGAGCTTTTGCATAATGCTCATCGTGACTTCAGCCAGATAGTCAAGCGTTAGGTAATCGAGCGGCCCTTCGTTAACCAGCCGAATCGGTCCCAGGATACTATCACCCCAAAAACCCTGCCCGTTTGCAATCAAAACTTTATCTTTTTGCAATTCTTGGTCTGCCATTACTGGACGTCCCCTATCAAATAAGAAAACTTTTTCTCAAGTCTACCTGAACTGCAGAGTATCGACGAGACGCCGTTGCGTCACTATGTTAGATCTCATCAAAAGCTAAAAATAAATCTTCCCAGGCAACTCAAGAGCCACGATATGGAAACCTTTGTAAAGACATCCATCGAAGATGGAATCGGCCAGGTCGTTTTAAACCGGCCGGATAAACGAAATGCGCTGACACGGGATATGATTCAACAACTTCAGGCTGGCTTTGACACGCTTGCCCAAAACGACTCGCTGCGGCTCATCGCGCTCAAAGCAGAAGGTTCTGTTTTTTGCGCTGGAATGGATCTTGGAGAAATGCAAGACCGCGCGTTGTCGAACGACGGTCAAGCGGAATGGCAAAAGGATTCCGAAGTCTACGCCCGTTGCCTTCAGACATTTTTTGAAATTGAGGTACCAACGATCGCCGTGATGCAGGGACCAACTCTTGCCGGCTGGGTTGGAATGGTGCTCGCATGCGATTTCATTCTGGCTTCGACAGAGTCATTCTTAATGTTGCCTGAACCTGCTCGTGGCATTACCGCCGCGATCGTAACCCCGTTTCTCAATTTCCGCGTTGCCCCGGGCATCGCAAATCATTTGCTACTCAGCGGAGAAAGAATGAACGCTAAGCGAGCTTACGAAGTTGGATTGTTTTACGACTCAGTTGCTCCGGGCGATCTGAATGCTCGAGTGGACAAACTGATAAATGCCATCTTGACGGGGTCACGGTCAGCACTGGCAATTACCAAGTCTCATTTTCAAAACTGCCTTCCCTTCGATCTCAAACAACAACTCTTACAATCCATTCAAATTTCCGCCTCTGCACGGGAAACGAGCGACGCCCGGGAAGGCCTCGCCGCTTTTATTGAAAAGCGGAAGCCAGCTTGGAACCCGCAAGGCTAAAGCAGCCGCTTATTTGCCAATCTATTAAAACAAACCACAACTGCCCCCTATCATCAAAAGAACCAAGGGACAACAAAATGCGCAACATCGACCTCACAGGAAAAACAGCGATTGTAACCGGGGGAGGTCAGGGGATTGGGCTTGCCACCGCTACTTCACTTTTCGACGCGGGTGCCAATGTCATCCTCAATTACTTTCCCGATGCCGACGGCAACAACGCTAAAATTGCTCAAACCGCATGCGACGCTCTTGGTGACCGGTGCCTTGCACTTCCCGCCGATGTCCGTGCCCCCGAGCAACTTTCCCGCATGTGCTCAGACATTACCGCTCGCTTTGGAGGGATTGACATTCTCGTCAATAATGCTGGAATTTTACGCGATCGGAGTTTTAAAAAGATGACCCACTCGGAGTGGTCGGATGTCATCGATACAAACCTGACCGGTGTCTTTAATTCTTGTAAAGCGGTAGTGGACAGTCTTAATGAGGGAGCTTCAATTATCAACGTAGCTTCTCTCTCCGCCGTTACTGGATTTTTTGGTCAAGCGAATTACGCATCTGCGAAAGCCGGCGTGGTTACCTTCACCAAAGTTTTAAGCAAAGAATTGGCAAGACAGAAAATCCGTGTGAACGCGGTCGCCCCTGGCGTCGTAGATACCGAAATGGGCAAATCCATCCCGGAAGACAATCGCCAGGCAATGATCAAAATGGTACCTCTAGGCAGGTTTGCCGAACCCCAAGAAATCGGCGATGTCGTGCTCTTTCTCGCGAGCGATTTATCATCTTACATCACCGGTCAGACAATCCATGTCAACGGAGGTTGGTGGGCCTGATCCGTCGTTAACTTCGAATAATTGATCGGCCTCCAATTCTCCTTATCATGTCTTTGCATTGTTTTATTAAAACCAGTCCTTCCTGTTGAAACGTCTTATTGACTTCGAGCTAATCCAAGGTTTATCACGTTATGATTAAACAAGTCTATTTTACATTTGTAGTAGTTCTGATCACCTGCCCGCTCTTGGCTCAGGAACAGCGAACGTCTTACCTAACTCCGCCCCTCACGGTTGAGTCGATTTACAAGAGTGATCGATTTTCCACCAAGTCGTTTTCACCCAATTGGGAAACGTCCGGCTCGAAATATGTCACCAACCGCAACTCCAAGACAATCCCCAATGCCGTCGACCTCATTGCGGTCGACCCGGTGACGCACGAGGAGACCGTTCTGATTCCAGCGGATCAGTTGATTCCCGCTGGAGCAAAGCAGCCTCTCACCATTGCCAGTCACCAATGGGCCCGCAATCGGGAAATCGCATTGATTTTCACCAACACACGCAAAGTTTGGAGGCATCACTCCAGAGGAGATTACTGGTTGATGGATCGCAATTCGGGCTCACTGCGGCAACTGGGTTCCGACCGACCGGCGACCTCATTAATGTTCGCGAAAATATCACCAGATGCCCAAAGCGTCGCCTATGTATCGGAAGGGGATGTTTACGTTGAATCGCTGGCTACTGGCGTCTCACAAAAAGTGACATCGAAACGGACACCAGAAATCATTAACGGAACCTCCGACTGGGTGTACGAAGAGGAGTTCGACCTCAAGGACTGCTTCCGTTGGTCTCCCGATAGTAAGCGCATTGCTTTCTGGGAATTCGACACCTCCAAAGTCGGTGAATTCACGTTGATTAATAACACTGACTCGCTTTACCCAACCTTAAAGAAATTCAAACACACGAAACCAGGGCAAACGAATTCAGCTGTGCGGATTGGTATCGTAGATCTGAGTACTAAAGATACTCAATGGCTAGAAGTTCCCGGAGATCCTCGTGAAAACTACATCGCCAGAGCCCGCTGGATTAACAACAATGAACTGAGACTGCAGCATCTCAATCGAAAGCAAAACGAAAACCGAATTCTTATCGGCAACGCCTCAACGGGAGAAACCAAGGTTTTGTTTACCGATTCAGACAAGGCCTGGGTAGAAACGTGTGACCACGACGTTGAATTTGACGGTGGAAAAAAAATCCTTTGGGTCAGCGAAAAAGATGGATTCCGGCACGTCTTCGGAGTCAATCGCATGAACGGGAAAATGACCCCAATCATGAATGACCCATACGATGCATTTAAGTTGGTTCGCATTACCGATGACCTGGTCTATTTCATTGCTGCTCCCGATCGCCCAACAGATCGGTACCTTTATTCCGTTCCGCTGGCGGGAGGCAAGTCGAAACGGCTTACCCCGGCGGAGTTCACAGGCTGGAACAGCTATGACATTTCGCCCGATGGCAAGATCGCCTTCCACACACACTCTCAGTTTGGTCAACCTCCTACCACTCATTTGATTGAACTGCCAACTCATCAGATCACTCGCGAAATCATCAGTAACAAGAAAGCCAGATCCGAAATATCAAAACTCCCTCCAGTGGAATCAGAATTCACAAGAGTTAACGCCGACGATGGCACGCCACTGGATGTCTGGATTATGAAACCCCAGGGCTTTGATCCCGCATTAAAATATCCAATGATTGTGTATGTCTATGGCGAACCGTGGGGCACGACCGTTACCAATCAATGGGGTGGCAATCGGTACCTTTGGCATCGACTATTAGCCGAACAGGGTTACGTTATCTGCAGTATCGATAATCGCGGAACCAACGTTCCGAGGGGACGCGATTTCCGTAAAACTGTTTACCGGCGGGTCGGCATCCTTCCACCCGCTGACCAAGCCACAGCAGTCAAAGCACTCGCCGAAAAATATCCGTGGATCGACCGCCAGCGCATTGGAGTTTGGGGATGGAGCGGAGGCGGTTCAATGACTCTCAATGCGATGTTCAAACATCCAGATCTCTATCACACTGGAGTCTCGATTGCACCGGTACCCAACATGCTCTACTACGATTCAATTTACCAGGAACGGTACATGGACGTCCCCTCTGACAATCCTGATGGGTACCGCGAAGGATCACCCATCCACTTCGCAAAAAATCTAACCGGTAATTTACTGGTGATTCACGGCACCGGAGATGACAACTGTCACTATCAAACTGTTGAATTGCTAATCAATGAATTGGTAAAACAGGATCGCCAGTTTTCAATGATGGCGTACCCCAATCGATCACATTCCATTAATGAAGGTGAAAACACGACCGTCCATCTGCAAAACTTAATCACCAACTTCTTTTTAAATCAGATGCCGCCCGGAGCGAAGTGAACCCTTGGAGCTGTCTATGAATTTACGTTACGAAAAAAGCGGGAGGTTCGCTCCCGCTTTTCGTCTACTCTTGTTTTCAACTTACCGTTGAATCGGCTGCAACTTGTCAGCCAGCTCTTTTTAATGGCATTTCGACGACATCCAAAATCTTTGCCAGACAATTGACCGCATATTCCTGTTCGTCTGCGGTTAATTCAGGAAAAATTGGCAGGCTCAACACCTCTTCTGCCGCTCGATCCGTTTCGATTAAATCAAGGTTGTTTTCCTTCAATGAAGACAAGCACTCCTGTTGATGCAATGGCACCGGATAGTAAACCTCGCTACCTACATTCATTTCTGCGAGCTGTTGCCGCACCTGATCTCGATTACCTTCGGGAATTCGTATCGTAAACTGATTCCACACGTGACCACAGTCAGCATTAGCTCGAGGTACTAGTAATCGATCAGCGATTCCCGCGTCGACCATCAACTGCTCATAGCGGGCTGCGTTCACTGCACGCTTTGAAGAGTATTCGCCGATATGCTTCATTTTGGCATTCAGAGCCGCAGCTTGAATAGCATCCAGCCGGCTATTTATTCCAACCTCTGAATGATAATAACGTGGTCGCATTCCATGATTCGCCAACAGTCGCAACTTATCAGCAATCTCTGGATCATTGGTTGTCAGCATACCTCCATCACCAAAACCACCAAGGTTTTTGGTTGGATAAAAACTAAAGCACCCGACCGAACCGAGACTGCCAGCAGATCTCCCGGAATAAGTCGCTCCAATGGCCTGGGCACAATCCTCAACTACTTTCAGCCCGTGAGCTTCAGCAATCGAATTAATTGGATCCATATCAGCGCACTGCCCAAATAAATGAACGGGAATAATCGC